>NZ_JBNDML010000004.1:0-471752 GCF_050436565.1 Paraburkholderia sp. GAS42
CTTGTTGACCCATCATGACGATGCGCTCCCGTCGATCGATGTCTACCAGGATACGCAAGATTCCACTTCTCGGGCGAGTTTTTCAACAGAATCGGTCGAACAGCGCCAGTCGACGGCGGTAGTGAGCTGACAGGTTTGCGGCAGTCTCGCTGCCGCACTCGATGCCGGCTAACATCATGACTGGCATCCGGACTCGATGCATATCCGGACTGGGTCATCCGATCGACATAGGGCGGGGCCGTGACCATCGGCAAGCTGACGATTCGCGCACTCGCGTTCTGCGTAGCGGGCGCGTTACTGGGCAGCGGGGCCGCATTGGCAGACGAAGTCAAGGTGATGATTTCGGGCGGGTTTGCGTCAGCCTATCGCGAACTGGGCCCGCAATTCGAGGAGGCGACCGGCCGTAAGCTAAGCACCGTCTGGGGGCCCGCGGTGGGTACGGCCGCGAATGCGATCCCTGTGCGGCTTGCGCGCGGCGAGTGGGCCGACGTGCTGATCGTGGTTGGGTATGCGCTCGATGAACAGATCAATGCGGGCAGGGTCTTGCCTGACAGTAAGGTGGACTTCGCACGCTCGGCAATCGGAATGGTGGTTCGCGAGGGGACGCCGAAGCCGGATATCAGCTCGGCCGACGCATTGCGGCGAGCGCTGCTCGCAGCGAAGTCGATCGTCTATCCGGACAGCCCGAGTGGCGTCTATGTCGGCAGCGAACTGTTCTGGCGTCTCGGCATCGCGGGGCCGATGGAGAGCAAGAGCCGCATGATTCCGGCTGCGCAGGTCGCCGATGCCGTCGCGAATGGAGAAGCTGAGATCGGAATTCAGCAGGTCGTCGAACTGTTGCCGGTGAAGGGGGTGACGGTGGTCGGCAGTTTGCCCGCAGAAGTGCAGAGGTACACGGTGTTCTCCGGGGGTATCGCCACCAATGCGAAAAATCCAGCCGGCGCAGAGGCGCTGATTCATTTTCTGTCGTCGCCGGACGCGGCGCCCGCGATTTCGAGGACCGGGCTCGAACCGCTTTCGGCGAAGCCTGCGAAATGAGCGAAACGCGTGTCCTATGCGCCGTTCGACCTGAGTGGCCGGCTTTCCGGGAACGGCCAGGAGGAGTCATTCGTCGTGGCCGCCATTTGGACACTCGTGCGACCGCTTCGCTCCGTCAACGGTCCTTCGACCACCGACGATGTGCATCCCGTCATCGGCCATTCCCATCATCCGCAACCGGGCAAATATTTCGGTCGCGAATGGCCGCTGTCGAGAAAATCGAATGTTCCTTGGGTCAGCGAAAACTGTCGAGTCGAACAGTTGCTTCCGCTCAGCGATAGCGTAGCGCCGCCATACCGCGTTCACACCGCTTATATGGACACCGTCCGGTTTGCCAAGTTGATCTTGATGTGATGTTCAAACGAGGTATCGGCTGCGGTCTTATATCCGGCCTGTAGTGCAAGCCGAAGCCCGCGGGCCCTGATGGAATTCGCCGGGAACATCCTCATCTGGGCCACGCACTTTTAAGCGCAAGGCTGTGTTCAGGTTTATGTTCCTGCGGTCCGACCTGTTTCGCCATCACATGTTAATCAACCTCAGCAACCTATCGGCACTTCACCTCGTCTTTCGTTGCTCATCTGCTAAGCGGGTTTCACGCTGACGTGATTCTTCTCGTACGTCCTGCCGTGGGCCAGAATGGCCCATGCGGTGCGTGCCATCTTGTTGGCGAGGGCCACCGCTGCAACATTCGCTGGTCGTCGCTCCTGGATTGCCTTCTGCCATGTAGTCGGCACTTTGGCGTGACACATCACCGAGCGCGCGCCGTGGATCAACAGCGTGCGCAGATACGGATCACCTCGCCGGGAGATCGATCCCAGCCGGATCTTGCCGCCGGTGCCGCTTTGCCTGGGCACCAGCCCGAGGAACGAGGCAAACTCGCGTCCGGACCTGAACGTTTTTGCATCCCCAATCGTAGCGACCAGCGCAGTCGCGGTAAGCCTGCCGATGCCTGGCACTTCCGCGATTGCCCGGCACGCAGCCTCCTGCTTGTGCCAGCCACTTATCTGCTTCTCAAGCTGGTCGATATCCTGCTCGATCCCGTCGATGCGTCTCAACTGGTCGTGCAGACTGCTGAACATGGTTCCCGGCAGCGCATCCTCGAGCTCTGCCATGCGAGCCCGCATCTCGGTGAGACCGGCCACGCGTCCTGCCCGGAATGACACACCGAACTCGTAGAGGAGGCCTCGTAACTGGTTCACCTGCATGGTGCGGAACTTGATCAGCAGCGAGCGCATCCGGTGAAGGCCGAGCATCGCCTGCTGGTCTTCCGTCTTTGCCGCTACCGTTCGCATCCCCGGCTGCTGTACCGCCGTCCAGATTGCCCGCGCATCCGCCGCGTCGGTCTTGTTCGTCTGGACAAACGGTCGGATGAACTTCGCATGCAACAGCACCACCTCGTGCCCGAGCGCCTTGATCTTGCGGGCCCACCAGTGCGCGCTGCCGCATGCTTCAAGCGCCACCCGGCCCGCAGGCCGCTGCGCCAGAAACGCGATCAGCTCGTCGCGTCGAAAGCGTCGATTGGCTATTTCGCCGGTTTGCGCGTCGACCCAGTACATCTGGAAAATCTTCTTTGCAACATCCAGTCCGTATGTCGTAGCATTCATTTGGGCCCTCCGTTCCTCAAGTGGACGTGTCGAAACTCCACTCTGGCACATTGATGCCGTTCGGTTCTGGAGGGCCTCCGCGTTCCTGCTGGACCCTGCGTCCCCGAAGGGAGGACGGTGTCCATTCCATCTGGGCCTATCGCGGGAAACGGACAGTGCCAGTCCATCCAGTCGTATGAGTCGCTGTGGTGCGCCCATGCCCAGATCCTTGGCAGAGTGGGATTAATCACCTCGACAACATGGTTCGACGCTGAATCCACGTCGCTCCGATCATTCTTACTGCTTCGGGGATCGATATTCTGGAAATTCGTGTGGTCGTAAGACATGGTTATCTCCTTTGACGGCTTGACATACACAACTACCCGCGCCAACCGTACGAGACTGAAGGGGTCTGTCGGGGACGAGTTCTGACGACCGACAGGCTGAGCGCGGTACAGCGCGTTGCCCAGGCAGTTGCCTTCAATTTCATCGTGCTGGACCCTAGTCACGGATTTTGTCGGCGCCCGCGGTGGGCGTCCGACGTCTGCGGCCGCGCCCGGGCGCTCCCGCGCGATGATCGGCGTGAGGTATTTCTTCCGGTTGCCGCCACAATACGCACGAAAGAAATCCGGCAAGGACAATCTGCATTACCTTGTCGCTCGCCCTCTGCGGGTCGCACATTCTGGAGAACTGCACACCCTCGCGCAGGCTCACCAAGCCGAGCGCGAGCGCGTCCGCCTGCAGGGGCAACGGCCTGCCGTCGCGCTCCGACGCCGTGCGGATGTACGTGCTGATCTGGTCGACCTTTTCGTGCCGGAACGCGTTAAAGCGCTCCTGAAACGCGGTGTCCCGATACGCGAGTAGTTTGGCTTCGACCCAAAGCAGAAAGCAGTCTCGATCACGAAAATACCGGCCGTAGTACGCGATGGCGCGCGCCTTCACTTCCGCGGGCGTGCTGCCCTCGTCCATGACCGCCCGCGGATCGACCTGCGCGCTATCGTGGTCCCGGCGCACCAACTCAAGCAGCAGCTCCGGCTTACCGTCGAAGTTCGAGTAGAACGCGCCGCGCGTGTAGCCGGCCGTCTCGGCGATGTCCTCCACGCTTGTAGCGGCCAATCCCTTTTTGACGAACATCTTCCGCGCAGCCTCAAGCAGACGCTCTCGCGTCTGTTCCCTGCGCTGTGCGTGTGTCAGGCGTTCCCGTTTCATGGCATAACATACCGGTCGGATCAGAGACCCGGCATCGCCGGGCCCCTTTGCAGCAGCGTGTGTCGCAATATGTGTAATCGACCGTGAGATCGCGGCCTGCAGTCAGGTCCTGGTGGCGAAAAAATAACTTCCGTGTCTTCGATTAGCGTTCAAACCCCTCTATTGGCGCGTCGACGACCTGTACGCGCTAGAACGTATAGGCGACGTTCAGGAAGACGTTAAGCGGATCGAGCCGGAGCGTCGATCTGGAAACGATCTGCGTTCCAGTCGCGGTCTGCCCGTAAAGCGTCAGGTGGGTCTTCACTGGAACGTAGCCGAGAGAGGCTCCGACCGACCAATGTTTTGTAATCGCGTAATTTGCCCCGGCCTCGAATACAGGATTCCACGATGAACTGAGGGTCGCTCGTGCCGAGCCACCTGGACCGAGGCTATCAGAGACAAACTGGCTATTGGTTGTCCGAACCTGGGTGAACCACGTATAGTTCACGCCGAGTCCGACGAACGGACGGAATTTCGATTCGGCTGAAAACAGGTGGTATCGAAGTTCGAGGGCGGGCGGCATCGGCCTCGTCGAGCCAAGGTTGCCATACTTCTGCAGCGTACCATCGCCAACCAGATTCACCTTCAGTGGCAATCCAAACAGCGTGGCAACACCAATGTTGTCCGTGACATAGTACTCGGTGGTAATTCCCACCGTATCCGTCGAGCTGGCATGCGCCCCGGTACCGGCTAGCTGCTGGTTCACCGCTACGCCGCCAATGCTCTCCACGGTTAGTGGCGTTGCGTTGCCCTGTGGCGCAATGTGAAGCCATCCTGCCGACAGTGTCGCGCTTCCGGCCGACTGGGCATTGGCATTGTCGATAAGCGCCGCCGAGCAGATACAAGCTGCCATACCGACCGAACTGATTGCGCGTTTGTAATTCCTCATGTCTCTTCTCCTGTCTCTCTGTCTGGAAATTCTTTATGAATCAGTGGTGTTGCCGTTCGATCCGTTCAATTGTTTGTTTTCCCGTTTTCGTATAGACACAATGGGCACACTCCGATCGCCCTGCACCCTAATAAGCGGGCATGGCCAGGCGCTCCGTCTCAGGCGGGAACACGCACCAAGTACCGTCACGGTGCCGGAAGAAAAGGAATCCAAGCGGGCCTGTCGGTAGCAGTAACTCGATACGCACGCACGGTCTCTGATTCGAGCGCGCGCGGTTGAATCGGGTAACCCGAACCGGCATCGAAGAAGTCGGCCCGAGCCATTTTTCAACCTGCGAACGCAAAGACCTTTCTGATGCGACACCCATCTTCTTTCCATCCAGGCAATTAGGTGTTCTAACCTATAGACATTGGCATGCATTTGAACCGCCGCATCGCGGCGCGTATGCGCTGACTAGCCTTTAATCTGGGCGCATGACCGAGCGCGTCCGTTTGATCTCGGGGCTCGTGTCACGTTGGGCTGGCCCGCGTATCTGTCGATGCGTCGTCTGTCCCCGTCGGTTGCTCGGCCCGTGATGGCCTTGCCGCGGCCGAGATCGAAAATGCGAACGGAAAGCGCCCGAGCGCGGAAGCCGCCAACGCTTCGAACGCGGGGTCGGCAAGTTCGACGTGGAGTGACATTCCGAGCGAGGTGTCATCAATGAGGCTAACGATTGCATCCTCGACGCCAGCCTCTACGAGGGCCGACTCCAGGGCGTCTGCCGTTTCGCGCAGTTTCAGCGCCGGCTTGAAGATCTTTCCGACGCCCGTCAACGGCATCGTGTCCACGATCCGTATCCCCTTTGGCAACGCGGCGCGTTCGTTGATCTCGTGACGCAGAAACTCGGCCAATTCCGCTTCGGTTGCGGTTATGCCTGGCTTTAGCTGGACATAGGCCACCGGCAATTCGCCCGCATGCACATCGGGGCGCCCTACGGCTGCGGCGATCTGAACTGCGGGATGGCGATGCAACGGCTCTTCGATTGCTGCAGGGTCGATGTTGTGTCCACCCCGGATAATCAGCTCCTTCTTCCGGCCGGTTAGCCAGAAGTAACCATCGGGGTCGCAGCGTCCGAGATCTCCGGTGTTGAGCCAGCGCCCGCCGTCACCATCTTCCATCCAGATGCCACTGTTCTGCTCCAGCCGGGTATAGCCAACGAACACGTTTGGCCCGGAGATAACCAGTTGGCCAACCTCATCCGCAACGCAATCCCGTACATACCGGCCGCTTGCGTCGACCACCACTGCTTTCATCGCCTGACCGGGCAGACGAAGACCAATCGAACCGACCCTGCGCTCGCCAAGCGGCGGGTTAACGCTGCTAACGCAGGTACCCTCCGTGAGGCCGTAACCCTCAAGGATTCTGATTCCTGTACGATCCTGGAAAGCGCGAAGTAATTCCACCGGCATCGGGGCGGCGCCGCACAGTCCATACTCGAGCGAACTGATATCGTGCTCGCCAACCGGGACGTCCAGCAGCGATCCGTAGAGTGTCGGGACACCGCTGAAGAAGTTGACGCGGTAATGCTCAACAATTTCCCAGAAGCGCTTTATAACGCCATCGCCCCGATACCCTTGAGGTGTCCCGAGCACGACGTGGGCACCACGCGAGAACGCCAGCAGGCCCGTCACGATCACGGCGTTGACGTGGAAAAGCGGCAATCCGCAAAAAATCGTTTTCCCAGGACCAATGCTTTCACCGAAGAATTGACCCGCGCTCCATGCATTGGCCACCTCGTTGCCGTGCCGGCGAATCGCAATCTTAGGTAGTCCCGTGGTTCCGCCCGTGCAGAAGAACGACGATATATCATCGATGCTCGTTCGACGCGTGCCGCTGAGCGCCGCCCCGGATTCTCGCGCGATTGCCGTACTGAACTCATGGATGCCGACATGCGCAGGAACGGCACCGTGAATGCCGCCAGGCCCATGCAGTCTTGAACACTCGCCACGTTGAAGCATCCGGGCCGCAACTCCCTTTTCGCCCGGCATGCGGTCGGCCGGATTCACGAGCACCAGGTGCTGCAGGCAAGGGAGCTTGCGCAGCACCGCTTGCACCTTCTGCCAAAGGTCGGTTCCGGTGAACGGCGCCAGGGTTACTAGCACGCTCGCTCCTGATGCGTTAAGCAGTTCGCCGATCGCTTCGCGCTCAAGCAGCGGGTTGATCGCGCAGACAATCCCGGCGGCTTCCCCGCCCCAGATCACAAAGTGCGTTTCAGGGAGGTTGGGCAGTACGTATGCGACCACCGAGTTGCGCTGGACTCCGAGGCGCGCAAACATATTCGCGGTTCGCGTGACATCACGCACCAGTTCGCTATACGTCCAGCACTCGGCGTTCCGGTAATTGTCGGCCGTTGCAAAGAACGAAAGTGCGGGTGCCGATGGATTGATGGCGGCGCCCCGACAGATCGTCTCGTAGGTACTCGACGGGAGATCCGCCGGCTGCACCCACGCTTCAATGTCAAGTACATCGCGTACGTTTGCGACGCCTTTCATGCCGCCTCTTCCACAACGACGTTATGCTGTACGCCCAGATTGATCGAGCCGTCATTGCTGACGATACGCGCCTCCACGACGTCACCCGCGCGCAGGTATTGCGGCCGTTCTTCCTGCATCTTCAGGAAAAGACGCCATTTTTCCGCATCGGGCAACTGCGCCGCGGCGCGCATCTTTTCCGGTGACGGAATGCTCAGGGCACAGCCGGAGGGCGTGCCGGTCGCGAGCAGGTCACCGGCGCGCAGATCGTGTACGCCGGAAAGCTCTGTTAAGGTCTCTGCCGGACCATAGACGAGGCCCGCCGTGGAGTCGTTCTGGCGGACAGCACCGTTTACCGTCAGCGTCAGCACGAGCTCCTTCAGTTTTGGAACATCCTGTTTCTCCAGGAGGCAAAGGTAAGGGCCGACAGGACCGAAAGTGCGATAGCTCTTGCCCTTGTAGAACTGCATTTGCGGAATCTGGATATCCCGCGCGGAATAGTCGTTGACGATCACGGCGCCGGCGATGTAGTCGTGCAGATTCGCCTCGGTAACAGTTTCCCGGCACGTAATGTCGCGTTTGAGGACGAGACCGAGTTCGATCTCGTAGTCGAGGAACCGCACTCCATTTGGCTTAACCACGGCCGAGTCGGCCGGAACGATGCAGCTACTCGCCTTCGTGAAGATCATGTTGAATTTCTTCACATCCGGGTCCATTCCGGACTCGATCATATGCTGGCGATAGTTTGCGCCCTGGCAGATGAACTGCTGATTGGGGGTCACGGGCGACAACCATTGCACTTCCGACTCGGGAATCGTCGGACCGCTTAGCAGGACCAATCGTTCGACCGGATTGGCCTCGATAAACTCGGCGGTCGACTTGAATTCGCCAGGAATCGGCGTGATAGCGCCATTAGCGACCACGCCCCACTCGGCGCGGCCTTGATGCAAATAATGCAGAACGTGAAGTGCCATTTATAGATCTCCGGATTCTATGGAAGGGGTTGGTTCAGGCGAAAATCTTTGCCAGCGAGCGCAGCTTGCTTAGCGTCAGGTCAGGGCTGCGACGCAGGTTCCTGAAGAGCGCCACGATGCTCGTGGGCGTGAATCTGGGTTTTGTGAAACTGCGGGGCATTGCCGGTCCCCATTGCGCCATCGCCTCACGGCTCACGGCATGGACCCCGGTCGGCGCATCGGCCGTAAAGAGATCGCCGTCGCAATAGTGCTCGTGCTTGTCGCCCCACGCGTCCTGCCAGTAGTCGAAGATCTGGCTACCCAGGATATGGCGGCCGATCCCCCACGCGTGCGTCCAGCCCTTCTCGCGCAGGACGCGCTGGCCCATGCCGACCGCGTCTGCATCGACGACTTCGTAGGCGCTATGGCTGTAGGTGGGCAGGAAGCCTTGTGCAAGCGCGAGCGTATGGTGATCGGCCGGCTTGTCATCAAGATCAAGCCGCATGAACGCGACGACGGGCGAGCCATCGGGAAGCACCTGCACATCGCTCGGGATGAAGCCGAAATGCTGCGTATACCATGCGCACGTTTCCTGATAGTCGGCCAGTTCGAGCACGACATGTCCGAGCCGGATAACTTCGGGCGCTCGCTCGGGCGGTCGCTGCGTCCCGTTAATCCGGACGGCCACATCCACGGAGTTGAACGGCAACGGCGGCCTATGGGATAGCGTCGAAGCTGGCGCCTGGCCCCATATTGCATCGACGCGAAAGCCGGAAGGGTCGGTTAACTTAACGATGTAGCCGCCGCCGGGGAAGGGCGACCGTTCGGCCTCGGAGGCGCCTGGCAGCATTGCAAGTGCATCAAGATCGGCCCTGCTGTCGACCTGCAGCCCAAAACCGACGAACCGGGATTTCGGCGCCTTGCGGACGACATAGCAGAAATGCGAAGCACCTGTTCCCCGCAGAAGCAATAGCGCTTCACCGCGCGATACAGTCTGTAGCCCGAAGTCATTGAGAAACTGCTCGGCTTTCTCGAGGTCTGGCCGCTCGAATATCAGATAGGCTAATGCCGACGCTTTCGTCGTGGGATCAGGGTGATGAGCCGGCTGTGCAGTGGTCAGTTTCATAACGGATAGGAAATCAGGCGGTTCGAATAGCGGTTTCGACTTCCGGTGTCCGCACGCTCAAGGGATTACCCAGCAAGGCGAGACTCTCGCGCACGATACGGTTTACATCGGTGGCCGGGCCGTCGTGGACGATCGTCTTGTCGGGCCGCGCTACGGCAGCCCACCCGAGGGGCACCAGCCCGGGAAGAAATACGCCTTCGAGGTCTTCCCAGCTGTCGCGCGGAGCAAGATGCAGTCGTTGCCCCCGATGGGCAATCTGGACAACGCGCCCTCCGGCACGCGCAAACGCTGCGGCCGTCGCGTGCTCGAGCGCAGCCGCCGCGTCCACGCCAAACCCAATCAGCGCGAGACCCTGCCCGAGCACGTCGTCGCTCAGACGCGTGGTGCCATCCGAACCTCTCACCCAGCCTTGCGCGATGACTGCGCCACGAACAAGCTTCGTCGACGAGCGGCCCTTGACGAACAGCCCGTGGCGGAATGCATTCTTCGGCTTGATCTGCAGCTCCTCGAATTGCGCGCGCAGGCGCGGTACCAGTCTCGACAGACGCATCAACCCGTGGGTCAATAAGGCGACGACACCACTCCGGGGCATGACGAGCTTGCCCATGAACTTCGCGAGGTTGATCATCGCCTTCGCGTGGGGGCGCCGCTCCTCGTCATAGGTATCGAGAATCTCTGGATCGGCACGTCCTTGCACCACCCATGCGAGCTTCCAGCAAAGGTTGGCGGCGTCCCGAAGACCTGCGACCAATCCCTGCCCGACGAATGGGGGCGTGATGTGGGCCGCGTCGCCTGCCAGGAACACCCGGCCCTTGCTGAATGCATCGACAGCGCGCGCATGGAAGCGATACACGGCCTTGCGCTCGATGATCATGTCTTCCACATTGCCCCAGGGGGAAAGCAAATCCCGGATACACGACTCGGATTCCATATCCTCGCGGCGCTCGCCAGGCCGGAGCATAAATTCCCAGCGTTCGCGACCGCCAGGCGCGACCATGTGCGGGATCGGCCGACGGTGATCGCAGATGAACTCGATGTGATCGATCGGACGCGGTACGTTGCGGGCATCGACGATCAGCCAGTCCTCGGCGAACGTCTTGCCCTTGAATTCCTGCCCAATGAGCTGGCGTACCAATGAACCCGCCCCGTCCGCGCCGACCAGATAGCGGGCCCGGACCACATGAGTGCGCCCCTGGCCAAGATCTAACGATGCGAGCACATGATCCCGTTCTTCTGTGAAGCTCTTGAGCTCAACCCCAAACGCGACATGCACACAGTCGTATGTCGCGAGCCGGGCGCGTAGGCACCGCTCCAGGTCTGGCTGGTAGAAGGTGACGAGCTTCGGATGACCATCCAGGCTGCCCAGCGAATTCACCCTGCCGAACAGTCCCAACATGGGCGACCTCATGCGGACGTACGGTATGGCGATCGTCTCGAAATCGCTCTCCGCAACGCCGGCAAGCTGAAGGATGCGCAGCGCTTCGTTATCGAGCGCGATCGCACGGGGCGCCATGAATACTTCAGTCGACCTGTCGACAACCATCACGTTCACGCCGTGCTGTGCCAACAGATTGACAATCGTTGCACCCACCGGTCCGCAACCCACCAATAAAACGTCCACGGCTCGCGGAAATGCCCCGATCGGCGCACGACCCTCGCCATCCCGGCTGTACGGCGCGGAACCATCTTTTGCTGCTGTCTCCACAGTCACTCCGTCTGTTGTTTGTTAGACCGGCGCTAGTCGGCCGTTAGTGACATTAAAGTCATAGATGATAATTTTGTCAACATAGACAATAGAATCTATACTTCCGTATGGCTAAAACTGGACCGATCATGCCGAACACTTCGAATCGCCCGACAGCAAAGCGTCCTACCCGTGCGGCGCCAGTCTCCCCGGTTGCCGTTCCCGAGGAACGCGAGCCGCGCGGTGCCCGTCGTAAGCGCGAGACGCGCGCCCGCCTGCTCGACGCTGCCCTCCGGCTGATGGCCGAAAAGGGCATGGAAGGCGTAGCCATCAACGAAATCACCGAGGCCGCCGACGTCGGCTTCGGATCGTTCTACAACCACTTCGAGTCGAAGGAAGCCATCTATGCGACGCTTGTGAACAATGTGTTCGAGGAGTTCGGCGACAGGCTCGATCGCCTCACCGGGGGCCTGTCCGACCCCGCTGAAGTGATCGCCGTCTCGGTGCGCCATACCCTGATGCGTGCGCGGCGCGATCCCGTATGGGGACGCTTCCTGATACGCGAAGGGTTTTCAGCGGGCATCCTGAGCCGCGGGCTGGGTCAGCGGCTGCTGCGGGATATCGGCAATGGCATCGCCGCCAAGCGCCTTATGGTGAACGACCCCTTCATCGGTTTTCTTTCGGTGGGCGGCACGGTGCTCGCGGCAATTGCGGCCGAGCTGAATTTTGTCGCACCGGGCGCGCCAGCGGCGCAGCTGCTCGACGAACTTGGCTTCAGCGGAGAGCACTTCGCCGAGCGCACGGCAGCAACGCTTCTGCAGACACTCGGGCTCAAGCGCGCGGAAGCGGAGAAGATTGCAATGCGAGCGTTGCCGCTCGTCGAGGCGGAAGTCGATGGGGAATGAGACGGGCAACGACAACGTACGTTACGGGATTAGGGTCACCGACCCGGCTCGATGAGCAAAAGTGCTTTCCGGTTGGCCTTGCCCATCAAGCGGTTTCTGGGTCTGGGCTCCGCTCAACCGCCGACGCGATGCATTCCTTTCAGACCCGCTCCGCAGCGCGTGCAACGCGTGACCAACCCTCCCAGCCGTGGAGGCTTGCGGAATAGCAGATCACACTCGTGGCAGGCAATCAGATTCGGATATTCGATACTGGGACGCGACAAGGGAAATTTCGGCGCCATCCGGCGCAGGCGGTAGCGCCGGCTCAATTTCTTTAGCCGACGGCGCCCCCTATTTCTTGCATAACGAACTGGTCGGGCTGACCTGGCACCGCAGGTGTCGCCCAATGGAGAGCGAACCGATTCATCGCGACGCTCTCCTCGACCTCACGGAATCAAGTTCATTCTCTTGACGTCACGTGCGGCTGATCGTCCGGCAATTCGCCCATCGCCTGGAACAGTGCGGCGGTATCGCTCATGCGCTGGCTCCCTGCGCGGACGGCGCCAAGCTGTGCATCGAGAAATCGCTGCTCGCTGGCGTGCTGTGCAGTTGACGGCAGGGAACCCAGGCGGGCGCGCGACGCCGTTTCGTCGAATGCCGCATGGGCTGCCTGTGCCGCTCTTTCGGTTGATACCAGCGTCTGCGCGTCGTTGTCCAGTGCGGCAAGCGAATCCGCGACATCCTGGAATGCCGACAGGACCGTCGACTTGTAGTGCAGAACCGCGGCATCGTAGCTATCGATCGAGGCTCTGCGTTGTGCAAACAACGCCCCACCATGGAAGAGCGGCTGCGACAGGCCCGCACCGATCGCCCAGAGCCCCCCCGCGCCTGAAAGCATCGCCGGCCAGCTAAAGCCGCCGCGGCCCATCGAGGCTGTCAGTGACAGGCTCGGAAAGAGTTGCGCAGTCGCAGCGCCAACGTCGGCTGCGGCGGCTTTCACGGCGGCGTCGGCCGCCTGAATGTCCGGGCGCGAACGCAGGAGGTCCGACGGGACGACGACCGGCACATGGTCGGGCAAAGACAGGCTATCGAGATCGGGAACGGTCGGTGCGTTATCCGGCGTACGACCCATCAGTACCGCCAGCGCGTGGACGGCTGAGGTGCGCTGCTGGCGCAAGGCCGGAAGACTCGCTGCGATCGAATCTGCGTCCTGCGTCGAGTTGAGCGCCTGCACGTGCGAAATGGACCCGAGCACGTATCGTTGCTGATCATCGTTTGCAGTTTCGCTCGCCACGGCGACGAGCCGTTCGGTGAGCGCGATCTGGCGATCGAGCGCCGCCACATTGATCGCCGTGCCGACGATGTTGGCGGCGAGCGCGCGCCGGGCCGCTTCCAGTTCATACGCCTGCACATTCACGCGAGCGGCAGCCGCCGCGTTGGCGTAGCGCGTCTGGCCGAAGAAGTCGAATGTGTAGTGCGCCTGAAGCTGCCCGGCGAAAAAGTTGTACTGCACCTGCTCAGGGCCGAGCCCCGGTACGACGGGTGAACGCGCGCGTTCAACCTGGGCGACACCGTCGACTGAGGGCAGCGTGGAAGCGCCGACCTGCGCGCGAAGTCCCTCTTGCGCGGCCGCGAGCGTTCGCTGCGCACCTGCAAGCGTCGGACTGTTGCGCAGGCCTTCCTCGACGAGCGCATTGAGCGCGTCGGACCGGTAAAGCCGCCACCACTGCGGCACCGATGTCGCGCCGATATCGAACCGCTGCGCAATACCGCCTGCGGCAACAGTCTTCGAGGGCTGCGCCTGCGCCCCGTAGTGCTCGGGCGAAGGCATCGCCGGCGGCTCGCCGCTGGGGCCGAACGAGCAGCCCGTCAGCGCGAGCGCCGTAGCGACGGCGAGAACGGATGTCTTATAGGCAAGCTTCATGATCAAATCTCCGTATGCTCGACGACGACCGGTTGCATCCCGCACTCGTTGCGCCGGACCTTGAAGCACGTCGCGTAAAGTGCCGGCAGGAAGAACACAGTCAGTACCGTGGCAATCGTGATACCCCCCATCAACGCAGTCGCCATGGGCCCGAAGAACGCTGAGCGCAAGAGTGGAATCAAGGCGAGCACAGCGGCGGCGGCCGTCAATATGATCGGCCTGAAGCGCCTCACCGTCGCACCGATAATCGCGTCGAAACGCCCTTGCCCCGCCGCGATGTCCTGGTCGATCTGGTCGACCAGAATCACGGAGTTGCGCATGATGATGCCGAACATGGCAATCACGCCGAGCAACGCGACGAAACCAAAGGGCTTGCCGAACAGGAGCAGCGCAGCCACGACGCCGATCAGCCCGAGCGGTGCTGTCAGCACGACGATAAACGTCCGCAGGAAGCTCTTCAGCTGGATCATGAGCAGCGTCAGCACGGCGATGATCATGAGCGGCATCTCGGCGTTGATCGAGGTCTGGCCTTTCACGCTTTCTTCGACCGCGCCGCCTACTTCGATGCGATAACCCACAGGCAGTCTCGCTTGTTCCCCGGCGAGCGCGTGCTCGATATCGCGGGTCACGTCGATGCCCTGCGCGTCGCCCCGAATGTCAGCCTGCACGGTGATCGTCGACTGCCGGTCGCGCTGCCAGATCACGCCGTACTCGAGCGTGTTCCGAACATGTCCGAGGGAACCGAGCGGAACCGGGCCGTTCGGCGTCGGAATCGCGAGGCTCGTGAGCTGCGTGGGATCAACACGCTCGCTCTTCGGCGCACGCAGATCGACGTTGATCAGCTTGTCGCGTTCACGGTACTGCGTGACCGTGTACCCCGAGAGCGTCATGGCCAGGAAGTTCGATATGTCCTCCGACGTGACGCCAAGCTGGCGCGCCCTGCTCTGATCGATCTCGAACGAGATCGACCGTTCCGCCGGCTCGTCCCAGTCGAACTGGACATTGCGTGTGCGGGAGTCGGCACGGACCTTCCCGGCGACCGTTTCCGCAATCGAGCGCACGGTCGCAATATCGTTGCCGCTCACCCGGAACTTGATCGGGAAACCCACCGGTGGACCGTTCTCGAGCCGCGCCACACGCGTGCGCACGCCGGAGAACTCTCTCCCGAGTTTGGCATCGAGCCAGCGCATCAACTCTTCGCGGGTTTCGACGCTTTTTGCCGTGATCACGAACTGCGCAAAGTTAGGCTGCTGAAGCTGCTGGTCCAGCGGCAGGTAAAAGCGCGGTGCGCCCATGCCCACAAAGTCGACGAAGTGGTCGATCCCGGGATTGCCGCCGAGCGCCTTTTCCAGGCGCTTCGCTTCACGCAGGGTCGCCTCGAACGAAGCACCTTCCGGCAGCCGCAGGTCCACAAGCAGCTCTGGCCGTTCGGAGTTGGGGAAGAACTGTTGCGGCACGCGCGTGAAGGCCGCCATCGCGATCGCAAAGAGCACGGCAGTGACGCCGAGCACGGCCCAGCGACGCTCGATACACCACGAAACCCACCCTGACAGGCGCCGGTAGAAGCCGGTGCTGTAAACGTCGTGCTCGTGATGGTGCCCGCCACTATCGTGGCTCTTGCGCTCGGGCAACATATGGAAGCCCAGCAAGGGGACCAGCACGACGGCCGCGAACCACGATACGATCAGCGCGATGGCCGACACTTCGAAGATCGAGCGCGTGTATTCGCCCGTACTCGATTTCGCGAGTGCGATCGGCAGGAAGCCCGATACCGTCACGAGCGTGCCGGTCAGCATCGGGAATGCGGTGCTCGTGTAGGCAAAGGCCGCCGCGCGCGGGCGACTCCACCCCTGCTCGAGCTTCACGGCCATCGTTTCGACGGCGATGATCGCGTCGTCGACGAGCAGCCCCAGCGCGAGCACGAGCGTGCCAAGGGAGACCTGGTCCAGCCCGATATTGAACACATGCATGCACAGCGCCGTCACGGCGAGCACGATCGGAATCGAGATCACGACGACCATGCCAGTGCGCAGGCCGAGCGAAACGAGGCTCACGACCAGCACGATGGCTACCGCTTCGCCGACCGACCTGACGAACTCGTCCACCGAATGCTTGACTGCGTGAGGCATGCTCGAGACGGGAGCCAGCTTGAGTCCCGCCGGCATGGCAGCCTGCAGTTCGGCGGCTTTCGCGTCGAGCGCCTTGCCGAGGCTGATCACGTCGCCGCCTTTTTGCATCGTCACGCCGATGCCGAGCACCGCCTGGCCCCCGACGCGCATCTGGGTGACGGGCGGATCGTCGTAGCCGCGCGTAATCTTCGCGATGTCACCGAGCCGGAACGCGCGTTTGTTCACGGTGATCAGCGTGTCGGCGAGAGCCTGCACGTCCTTGAACGCGCCGCTCGGTCGCACGAACACCCGGTCGTCCGCCGTCGTAATGGTGCCAACGGGTGCCACCGTATTTTGTGCGTCGATTGCCTGGGCGAGCTGCTGAGGCGTGATAGAGAGCCCCGTCAGTTCTGCATTCGATATCTCGACGAAGATGTGCTGGTCCGGGTCGCCAAAGTAGTCGACCTTGGCGACGCCGGGCACGCGCAGCAGGATGGTGCGCAACTGGTCGGCGTAGTCGTGCAGTTGCGCAGGCGTAAAGCCGTCGCCCTCAAGCGCATATATGTTTGTGTAGACGTCACCGAACTCGTCGTTGAAAAACGGTCCAACCGTCCCCTTGGGCAGCGTCGCCGCGATGTCGCCCACTTTCTTGCGCACCTGATACCAGGTCTCTGGGACCTCTTTGACCGGGGCCGAGTCCTTCATGGCGAAGAAGATCATCGACTCGCCTGGCCGCGAGTAGCTCTTGATGTTGTCGACATACGGCGCCGCCTGCAACTGACGGCCGATCCGGTCAGTGATCTGTTCCTGCACCTCGCGGGCAGTTGCGCCCGGCCAGTAAGTTTTGACCACCATGGTCCGGAACGTGAACGGCGGGTCTTCCGACTGCGCAAGTTGCGTATACCCGATCACGCCGAACAGGGTTGCAAGCCCGATCAGAAAGATCACCAGTTGCTGATGGCGCAACGCCCACGCGGAGAGATTGAAGCCACCTTCGTCATGTGTCTCGGAGTCGGACGGGGTGACGGGCGCGCTGTCACGCGCGGTTTCACGGTCGCGTGCGTTCATGACGAAAAATCCTCGGGATGCAACGGGGCCACCACCTGCACGTGTTGGTCTGCGCTCACTGCGTGCACGCCCTGCATCACGACGCGGTCGCCGTCGTGCAAGCCGCCGGTGACGGAGACCGTGCGCTCGTCGTAGCGCGCGATGCTGACAGGGCGCAGCTCAAGGGTGTCGCTGCCCGCGCGCACCACCCACACGGCGGGGTCCTCGCCTTTGTGAAAGAGCGCCGTCACAGGCAGCGCGAACCGACGTGCCGTTGCCGCGTCGCCGGCGGCATCGAACGCAACACTCGCCGTCATGCCGAAGCGAACTTCGAGGCTCGGCGCGGCCAGAGTGAGCTTCACGCGCCAGGTGCGGCTTTGCGGGTCGGCGGCGGGCGACACCTCGCGCACGCGCGCCTCGAAGGTCTTACCAGGCAGCGCAGACAGGCTCACGCGCGCATTGCTGCCGACGGTCAATGCGCCAAGCGTCTGCTCGGGCGCGTCGCAGACAACATCCACGTCTCCCGTCCAGTCGAGGTGATAGACGGCTTGATCTGCCTGAATGTTCTGGCCGGTGTCGGTGTCCTCCGACGTGATGACGCCGTCGTGGTCTGCCGTGAGCGTGGCGTAGCGCAGGTGATCCGTGGCGAGCGCCATCTGGGCGAGCGCCGAATCGCGCTGCGCGAGGGCGGAAGCGTAGGCGTCCTGGGTCTGCTCCATCTGCGCCATTGCGATCAGGTTTGCCTGCGCCTGAGCGCGGTCGCGATCGAGCTGCTGTTTGGCGTACACGAGACGATGTTCGGCGGCGTCGAGCTGCGCTCGCGCGTTGACCAGGTTGTTGCGCAGGTCGGTAGGGTCGAGCAGCGCAACGGCCTGTCCCGCCTTGACGGTATCGCCGATGCGCACCCGCCGTTCGGTGACTTTGCCTCCAATCCTGAACGAAAGAGGCGTCGAATACCGCGCCTGTATCTGAGCCGGCAACGAGGCGCTCGCCGTGCGCCCGTCGGGATGAACCGTGACAGCAACGACGGGCTTGGGCTCGGGAGCGACGGTTTCGCGCTGGTGGCAGGCCGCTAGCAGCATTGCGCCGCAAGCCGCAATCAGAAGACGCCCCCGGAGGCATGGCCGGACGACGGACGGCAGGAAAGGACGCGCAAGCGTCTGCGCGTTAAGACCGGAAAGTTTCACGATGTTCACAAGGCAGGTGATGGTCCAGCAATAAAAATGGGCGAGGCATCGGAAGACACGGTGTGTCTGGCAGCATGCTTTGCGAAGTGCGCGAGCACTCGATTCGGCATGCCTGTAACTTAGTATTCCTACTCGCTGCGTCTAATACAAACCGCTTGCAACTCTTCGTACTTCGACATCGCACGCGGCCACTCCCCACGAAACAGCTAGAGAACGAGCGTAAAACAGATCCTCGCCCCGAGCCCGGCGCTGGTGGATCGGGACGGCAGTGGATGCCCCATCTTTAGCGCCGCAACACCCTGTTCCAGGGACCGTCGCAACTCAATTCATCGATCCACGCGGCCGCTGATCCGTTCGCGGCAGTGACATTACATCCCATAACTGATACATTTGTCAATAATGACATAAAAATCTATAATACGACGCTACAGAAATCTGGAACCGAGATGCCTGATGCCCCGAACTCCCGTGCAACCCGGCAGCGCAAACAAAAGCTGCCAGCTCCGGCCGAGGCGACCGAAGGGCGCCAGCAGCGCAGTGCCCGCCGCAAGCGGGAGACTCGCGCCCGCCTGCTCGATGCAGCGCTCAGGTTAGTGGCCGAAAAAGGGATGGATTCGGTGGCCATCAACGACATCACCGAAGCCGCAGACGTCGGTTTCGGCTCCTTCTACAACCACTTCGAGTCGAAGGAAGGGCTCTTTTCCGCGCTCGTCGAGTGGGTGTTCGAGGAGTTTGCCGATATGCTCGACCGCCTCGCCAGCGGACTGTCCGATCCGGCAGAAGTGGTCGCTGTCTGTGTGCGCCATACGCTGATGCGCGTCCGCCGCGAGCCGGTGTGGGGACTGCTTCTTATCCGCGAGGGTTTTTCGGTGCATGCGCTGAGCTGGGGTCTCGGTCAGCGACTGCTGCGCGATAGTCAAAGCGGTATTTCCGCGAAACGCTTTGTCGTCCCGGACCACTTCCTGTGTCTCATTTCCGTTACGGGCATCATCTTCGCGGCAATCGCATCTGAGCTGCACTATTCCGCCCGCGTCACACCAGTAGTCGAGCGGCCGAATGCATCTGGACTCGATGAACAGAACTTCGCCGAGCGTGCTGCGACGGTCGTGCTACAGGCGCTCGGACTCAAGCGCGCAGAGGCGGAGAGAATTGCGCGGCTGCCGTTACCGGGTAAGCCGGAAATCAAGGTCTGTCGAACAAAAACGCGCGTCCGATGATTGGATGGACGATCTCCAGCTTCTGGGCACGGATAGACGCACGGCGAGACGAGAATCGAGGCAGCTGGGAATCGGGGGAAACGGCGCTGTGAACATCAATCAAGCGCATGGCACCGGTTGATATCGCTGAGTCCCTAAAAGCGCCGTTGCTGTGCTCCCAACGGCGACTGGAACCGCCTGATCAGCCGGAGGGAAATTGGCGGATTTACTAACCAGCTGCGCATGGCCCAGAAGCCGTACGAGCTTTTCATCTGCGACAGCGCGCCGCATGCGTTCGGCGAGTGGTTTCGGGCCGCCGCTTTTAGGCCGGCTGCGTCGAGCGCCGCCCGGCAGCGCACGCCAATTTTCCTGAACTGTGACCTGCGCGGACGCGTCGGCGCTCGTCACGCCAGCCACTCTCATTTAACTTAAGGAGGAAAATCTGAGTCACGACCGCGCAGTCACACACGAAACGTCGCCCAGTAGGTCCGTAAATTGAGCGTCCGTGCCGGGTCATCTGCTGCCCAGACTTTCCACCGAAGCGGCCGTTCGCCGACCGCAATACGGAGGACACTTGTATGACCGGAAAGGCCGATGATCTGCTGGACGAACCAGAAAGGCGAATGGCCGTTGTACCTGGCGGAGTCAACCGGTGGATGCAATAGTTTGCTGGAATCGCTCGGCTGGCGTTTCGTAGTCCAGGGTCTTTCTCGGACGCTCGTTCAATCGTCTCGCCACGGCGTTGAGTTTGGCCTGCGAATACACTGACAGGTCGGTCCCTTTAGGGAAGTACTGTCTTAACAGGCCATTCGCTTTGCGTCGAACGCTGCGCTATCGGTCGAAACGGCCGTTCGGGAATCAGTGCAGAAATGCGGGTGATTTCACGTCCGTGCTCTGGAGCCAGCTTCAGGCGTTCTCTTAAAGGTTACGGTTGACTCTCCTCTATCGATGAGGAGCACTGAACCCGACACCGATCGCTTAAGTCAACTCTCTTCGCGCCGCACCCGACATGCTCACGATTCACAGCGTACCCAGTCAAATCCCAAGGCCTCGGAAACATTTTCTTGGGCATAGCCCACACCTTTGGTAATGGCAGTTTTTTCGCGACTTGCGATTTCCGGCTTCAAAGGTCTTTCGCACGCGACGGTCGAGGTCAATCCGTCCGCCGTGGCCTGATGTCCGTTCTTTGTGACCAGGTATCGATTCCAACCAGTGTTATCCATAGGACATGCCCTATGAAGCCGGGCTTACCGATCAGTGGTCGGAGGCTTTGGGACGCCCGGCTATCGCGGTCATTGTGGCCGCAAACACTCGCCAGCAATGGCGTTGCGAGCTCACCATTTTCGATGGGGTTCCATTCTGCGGACACTACACAAGCGCCTTTCATTACCAAAGGTATGGGAAAGAGCGCAGAAAATGTAGCTGGAAGGGGCAATTTGGCTTGCTACGCTGCAGTGCCAATCCGCCTGTCATTGCTTTGAGCGAGAACATCGCGCATTCGGGGCACGCTGCCTGGCTGCAGGATGCACCAAAACAATCTGTGAAATCGCTTTGTCAGCGCGTGTTTGCTGTCTCGCGCCGATTCTTGTCACATTCGGGAGTGAACCGATGCTCAACACCTCGAGAAAATATTTTGCCGCCGGGCTGGCTGCCGTCGCCATGTTGCTAGCAAGCAGCCAATCGTTTGCACAGCAAGTAGTGAAGATCGGAGTGTCGGCCCCGCTGACCGGCGCCGGAGCTGCAAACGGGAAGGACATCGAGAATGGTGTTCGCCTCGCCATCGAAGAAGCCAACGCCCAGCGCACGAAGCTGGACGGGCAGGAGGTGCGCTTCGAACTGGACTCCGTCGATGATCAGGGCGACCCGCGCATTGGCGTGCAAGTAGCCCAGAAACTCGTCGACGATGGGGTGGCGGCCGTGGTGGGTTACTACAACTCCGGGGTCGCGTTGCCTTCGTCGCCGATATTTGCCAGGGCCGGCATTCCGTTGATAGACCCCGCCGCCACGAATCCGGCCATAACCAGGCAAGGGCTGAAGAACGTCTTCCGTATTATCGCCACCGACGCACAGAACTCCGGCAACGCAGGAAAGTACGCGGTAACGGTCACCAAGGCGCGGCGCATTGCAGTGATGGACGACCGCACGGCATTTGGCCAGGGGGCCGTGGAAGAATTCAAGAAGGCGGTCATTGCGGCCGGCGGCCAAATTGTCGCGTCGGAATACACCAACGACAAGGCCGTCGAATTCAACGCGCAGCTCACGAATATCAAGGCGGCAAACGCAGACCTCTTGTACTTTGCCGGCCTTGATAACCAGGCGGCGCTCCTGACCAGGCGGATGAGACAACTCGGTATGCAGACGCAGTTCGTAGGAAGCGGGGGCATTGCCGACAGCATCTTCCTCGGCGTCGCGGGCAGTGCTGCCGAGGGTGCAATGGCGTGGGAGTACGGACGGCCTGTCGAGTCCCTTCCCCAAGGCAAAGCGTTCGCGGAAAAATTCAAAAAGAGATTTGGCGCGGATACATTGACTTACGCGCCATTCGCCTATGACTGTGCGTGGGTGGCTATCAACGCTATGAAACAGGCGAATTCCGCAAAACCCGAAGTATTCATGCCTACGTTGCGAACTATGCAGTACGACGGCATCACGGGAAAGATTGAATTCGATTCGTACGGTGACCTGAAACACCCCACGTCGACGCTCTATCAGGTAAAAGGCGCCAAGTGGAAACCTGTGACGACCATCAGCGCAGAGTGACTTGCTGAGCGGTTGTGCGTGAGCGCCTAATAGCTGGCAACCTCGATCACTGCGTCTGCAAAGGCCTTGGGCGCCTCCTGCGGCAGATTGTGGCCGATTCCACCTGTGACGGTGCGGTGCCCGTATTTGCCGACGAACTTCTTCGCATACGCCGCAGGCTCCGGATGGGGCGCGCCGTTCGCGTCGCCTTCGAGGGTGATCGTCGGCACGGTGATGACCGGCGCGGCCGCGAGACGCGCTTCCAGCGCGTCGTATTGCGGCTCTCCGTTCGAGAGACTCAATCGCCAGCGGTAGTTGTCGACCACGATCGCAACGTGGTCCGGGTTCTGGAAAGCACCTGCAGATCGCTCGAACGTCGCATCGTCGAAGTTCCATTTCGGCGACGCAAGTTGCCAGATGAGCTTCGCGAAGTCGTGCCGATTCGCTTCATAGCCCTGCCTGCCGCGCTCCGTCGCGAAGTAGAACTGATACCACCATGCGAGTTCCGCCTTCGGCGGCAAGGGCGCCTTGTTGCCCGCCTGGCTACCGATCAGATAGCCACTCACCGAGACCAATGCCTTGCAGCGTTCTGGCCACAGCGCGGCGACGACATCGGCTGTGCGCGCGCCCCAGTCGAAGCCGCCGAGTATCGCCTTCTGAATCTTCAGCGCATCCATCAGCGCGATGAGGTCGACGGCGAGCGCCGACTGCTGGCCATTGCGGACCGTATTGCCGGAAAGAAAACGCGTCGTGCCATAGCCGCGGAGGTACGGAACGATTACCCGATAGCCTGCGGACGCGAGCCGAGGCGCGACGTCGGCGAAGCTGTGGATGTCATAAGGCCAGCCGTGGAGCAAGATCACCACCGGGCCGTTGCCTCGGCCGACTTCCGCGTATCCGACGTTCAGCACGCCGGCGTCGATCTGCTTGATCTCGGCAAACGATGCATTCGACGCTGCTGCGTTTGCGTGCGGGTTTGCGTCCTGGCCTGCGGACTGCGCGTGCGCCAACCCGCTCAAGACCAGCTCCATCGCGCCGACGCTGACGGCTGCATTCCCAAGAAAGCGTCGACGACGAGTGTTCATCTCATTCGACATCAGTACTCTCCTCTTCATGATCAAGGTGCTCGAAAACGTCGCTTCACAGCCAGAGGGCTAGCGGCCATTGAGCAATGGATGGCAAGAGGCCGTGATGCCGCGCCATCGACACGTGGAATATTATGCGCAACGTGCCGCGGTTGCCGGAAATGATTCGACCACGTCCCTAAGCCCGAATGGGGCAGCGAATCCGTGCCATCCCACTCGGGCGGTTCGATGCACGAAGAGCGAATCTGGTTTTGAACTTGTCGTTGAACTGCGTGACGAATGCCGCCTCATTGGCTACGAGGCATCGCTGCCCTTTGAAACACTGACCGACGCCAGATTCAATGTGTCCACGGTTTCTTTAGCGCTGGAAAGCGACGCTCAAGCGTGGCTAACTGACCAGGCCGGCTCAATTGTTCGGGGACTTCTGCCGGGAAGGGATCGCTACCTGATGAAGCGGCGCTACGGCAGATTCCTGGCGTTGGCGCGTCAGAACGCGGTCGAGAGGTAGTCCGCCAGGCGAGCCAGCATTGCATCGCAGTTGCCCAGTTGCTCGACCGTTACGAATTCGTCCGGCTTGTGCCCTTGATCCATGCTTCCCGGTCCGCAGACCACCGTGGGAATGCCCACCTGATTGAAGAGTCCGCCCTCGGTGCCGAAGGCGACCGTACCGAACTCCGTGGAGCCGCTCAGCAGTGTCAACAGACGTGCCGCCTCGCTGTCGGGCGGGGTGGCCAGTCCCGGATACGCGCTTAGCACCTGGAGGCGAATGTCGGTGTCGGATTTCACCGCACGCATCTTCGGCAGCAGCTCGGCCTCGGCATAGGTCTGCAACTCATCTGCCACTTTAAGGGCATCGAAGCCCGGAAGAGTGCGCACTTCGAAATCGAACTGGCATTCAGCCGGCACGATGTTGAGCGCGCGACCGCCGTTGATCACGCCGGTCTGCACGGTCGAGAACGGCGGATCGAAGCGCTGATCATGATGTTCAGGCTGGGACAACTGCTCGCCGATCTCTTCTAGCCGGCCGATCAGTCGCGCCGCATATTGAATGGCATTGACACCATAGGGCGCGTAGGCCGAATGGCAGGCGGCGCCTTTCACATGGCAGCGCATCGCCAGCTTGCCCTTGTGGCCCAGCACCGGTTTGAGTTCGGTCGGTTCGCCGATCAGGCACAAGGCTGGTTTGTGCAGACGCTTCTCCAGTTCGGCCAGCATCGGTCGCACACCCAGGCATCCGACTTCCTCGTCATAGGAGAAGGCGAGGTGTACTGGCAACTTGAGCGTTTGCTTGAGAAAGAGCGGTACCGCCGCCAACACCGAAGCAATGAAGCCCTTCATGTCGGCCGTGCCGCGGCCGTATAGCCGTCCCTCTCTCTCGGTGAGGCGAAATGGCTCGAGCGTCCAGGCCTGACCATCGATCGGGACCACATCGGTGTGGCCGGAGAGCACGACGCCGCCCCGGTCACGAGGGCCGATGGTGGCGAACAGATTGGCCTTGGTGCGCTCAGGGTTGTAGAACAGCTCGCTCTGGACGCCGAGTTCCGCAAGGTATTGCCGGATGAAATCGATCAGTCCCAGATTGGAATCCCGACTCACCGTGGCGAAGCCAATCAGCCGTTCTAGCAGCTCACGGCTGGACATTTCATTCATTGCCCGGCACTCCGTAGCTCGGAGCCGCGGTCGGATTCAACGCCCGAGTGACGTAGTCCTGCATCTGCGGCCGATAGGCTTGCCATAGACCGTCGAGCTGGCCGATCGGATCTTCATCCGCCCAGTCGACCCGCAGATCGACGATCGGCCAGGTCAGGTCGCCCACTACCTTGACCGCCGCCGAGTGCACGGGCCCCGCTTCGCCACCGGCGGCCATCGCGGCGTGCATGGCCGCGAGCAGCCGGTCGGCGAGCATGCCGTGCGCATTCTCGAATGCAGGAATCATGGCTTCGATGACTTCAACACCCGCCAGCATGTTGCCGGCGGCTACGCATTGCTCTCCCGCCACGGCGTTGTGTAGTCCAAGGGCTTCCTTACCGCTAAAGAACGCCGTACGACCCTGACCATCGATCACCGTCACCTGGCGATACTGGCTCCAGTCGTTCGCATTGAGCGCACGCTCCAGCGCCGCCTCAGGAGCGAGCTGCATGCTTTCAAGGAGATCGAGAATCTGCGGACCGAGCGCAGGCAGCGTGACGTTCTGCGTCGCCACCGCGCCCACTCCTGCGCGTACCCACGGACATCGTGCGCCCACCGCGATACTGGATGAACTGATGGCGATCCCGAGCTGACCGGTTTCCGGGCAACGTCCGATAACGGAAAATGTCATCGCTGACTCCTTAGGCCTGGTTCGGCTTCCAGCCATCCGGGATGACCGCGATCACATCGATCTCCATCAACCACTGCGGCTGCCCCAACGCGCTCACCACCAGACCGGTCGAAATGGGAAACACGCCCTTCAGCCACTTTCCGACCTCCTGATACACCGGCTCACGATAGCGCGGGTCGATCAGAAACGTTGTTGTCTTGACGATGTGAGACAGATCGCTTCCCGCCTCTTCAAGCAATTCCTTGACGTTCTTCATCGCCTGCGCGGCCTGGGCACGCGGATCGCCGAGCCCTACCAGGCGGCCTTCGAAATCCGTACCCACCTGGCCGCGCACGTAGACGGTGTTGCCGGCGCGCACGGCCTGACAAAGATCGTTGTCGAGCGTCTGGTTCGGATACGTATCCTTCGTGTTGAACATGCGGATGCGGGTATGCGTAGGTTGGCTCATCAATGCACCTCAATGCCTGGAAGAAATGGATCGCAGCTTAAGCAGGAGCAGTCATCAACTCACACCCATCTCGCTAGCTTTAAGCACGCGCGAATCGCGGTGTGCGCCGTCGGGGCTTTCCTCACGATGGTCGTCTGCATGACGTTGCGAGGCATCGCGGTAAGCGAGATATTTTCGCTGTGTAACGATATGGTCGGCGATATGCCTGGCATCGTGCCAGACGCCCCAGATGAAAGCGGAGCCGCGACGCGACAGCCACGGCAAACCGAGGAAATAAATGCCGGGTTCCCTCGAAACGCCGCGCTGATGTTTCGGCTTGCCCTTTTCGTCGAAGGCGTCGACATTCAGCCAGCTGAAATCGACCGCATAGCCGGTTGCCCAGATGATCGAGGTCACGCCGGCCTTCGCCAGATCGAGGTCGAGAATGGGATGGGTCACGCATTCCGGATCCGAAGGAATGGTTCGGGCTTCCGGGTCTTCCGGCAGGTCGAGACCGTTGCGGGCAACATATGCGTCAGCTGCGTTCAACAGCGACAGATAGTTCTCGTCGCCTCGGGCAATGTTCACCGCAAGATCCGATTCGAACGTCACTACGCCGTCATCGAATGACTTCGTCAGGCCAACGAGCGTTATCCCCTTGTGCGCAAGACGCCGGAAGTCCACTGTATGACCGCCACGCGCACCGCTCACTGCAATGGTGACGTGTTCCCGGCCGGGCTTCATGACCTCCGCATCCCATTCGCCGAGAACGCCCAGCCACCAGCAGAAGTCGCGGCCGCGATATGCACGCGGGGGACGATCATGCGCTCCAACCGACAGATAGACCTGCTTGCCCGCCCGCTGCAGCTCATCCGCGATTTGCACACCCGACGACCCCGCACCCACCACCATTACGGCTCCTTCGGGCAATTGCTCTGGGTTGCGATAGTCGGCGGAGTGAATCTGTGTGAGATTCGCGGCTCCTCGCGCGATTGGCGGAATGACAGGGCGCTGGAAAGGTCCGGTCGCGACAACCACGCGGTTGGCCTCGATCGTGCCTTTGGATGTTTCGATGGTGAAACCCTGCCGGCCAGCATTGCGCACAACCTTCTTCACTTCCACGCCGGTGCGGATAGGAGCGTCGAACTTCCTGGCATAGGCTACGAAATAGTCCGCAACCTGCTCTTTCGAGGCAAAAGCGTCTGGATCGAGATCGTCGAACTCAAGACTGGGGAAACGGTCGTGCCATGCAGGGCCATTGGCAACCAGCGAATCCCACCGTCCCGTGCGCCAGCGCTCGGCGATACGATCACGTTCCAGGACGAGGTGCGGCACGCCAAGTTTGCTCAGGTGTTCGCTCATGGCGACGCCGGCCTGGCCGGCGCCGACAACCAGCGTGTCGATTGACGTTCTTTCCACGGTCATGGCTGTGTCCTTCTGAAAGGCGGTTCGATTCGGGTCGGTCATGGCTTCGCCGCCAATGAGCGCTCGCGACCGTCGCTGATCAGGTCACGGTGTTGTTCGCGGAGCAAATTTACGCCCGCCTTTAGAATTCGAAAAATATATTAAAAAAATGCAAAGCATCGGTTTTGGCTATGCAAGCCTTTTTGAGCACCTCACAATGTGGCCCATTGGAGACTCGATCGTGGAGCATTACGGATGGAAAACCACCCCTTGCGCTACTCGTTGCGGCAATTGCGCTATTTCGTCGTCACCGCGGAAGCGCTGTCGTTTACCGCCGCCGCGCGGCGGCTGCACATCTCCCAGCCGTCGATTTCGACGGCGCTCGCGGACCTCGAAGTCTCGTTCGGCGTGCAACTCTTCATACGGCATCACGCGAGCGGCCTGTCGCTCACACAAGCCGGCCGCGATCTGCTCGGGCAGGCGCGCAATCTGCTCAAAATTGCCGAAGAATTGCAGATGGCCGCGAAGGAAATGGACGGCGGCATGACGGGCGCCATCGCGCTCGGCTGCCTCGTCTCTCTCGCGCCGCCGCTCATGCCGGGACTCATCGCCCGGTTCACGGGCGAGCACGCGGGCATTTCGTTTCGCACCGTCGAGGCGCATCAGGACGGTCTCTTGCGAGGCCTGCACGATGGCTCGCTCGACATCGCCCTGACCTATAGCCTCGATTTGACCGAGGACATCGTCTTTACGCCGCTGCTTTCGCTGCCGCCTTATGTGATCCTGCCGAAGACGCACCGCCTCGCCCGCGCGCGCAAGGTTTCGCTCTCCGATTTGCTGCCCGAGCCGTATGTGATGCTGGATCTGCCGCATAGCCGCGAGTATTTCGCCGCGCTCTTCGACGCGGTGGGCAACCGTCCTGTGCCCGCCTTTCGCTCCTCACAGCCGGAGGTGGTGCGCGGTATGGTGGCCAACGGCCTTGGCTACAGCATCCTCAATTTCCCGCTCAAATCGAACCGCACCGTGGATGGCGAAGACTTCGTCATTAAACGCTTCAAGGACAGCGTCAACGCAACAACGCTCGGCATCGCGCAATCGCGCACGATGAAACCGCGGCAAGTCGTGCAACGCTTCGCGTCGTTCTGCGAGACCTATATACAGCGGCTGCATCTCGACGCGTGACTTGAGGACGCTTGTGCCCGGGCTTGCGTCGAAGCTGTTCCACGCTGCATAGGTAAAAGCTTTGCTTTGTATCCGAAAACAATATTTTGACTGGCAATTTGGCTTGATAGATTTCTGACCATGTTGAGCGCAACGCCGCAATACCTCACGTTGGCGCGCTCCCACAGGGATTGATCAAGGAGGGCTCCATGGCAAACCCCGCAAGGACGATCGCGGCGCAAGCGCTGGTAGAAGGGTTGCAGGCCGGTTGCGAGCGGTCGTTCAGCGATGCGCGTTCCATGCCGCCTGGCGTCTATACGTCGCCCGAATTCCTGTCACTGGAAGAGCGCGATATCTTCGAACACGAATGGCAGTGCGTCGGCCGCGCAAGCGCGTTGAAGGCCCCCGGCGACTATCTGACGGCGCGTATTGGCGCACAACCCGTCGTGATTTTGCGCGACGAGCAGATGCAACTCAAGGCAATGTCGAACGTGTGCCTGCATCGCATGTCGGTGCTGCTCGAAGGACGCGGCAATGTGCGCAGGATCGTGTGTCCTTATCACGCGTGGAATTATTCGCTCGATGGCGAGCTGCGAGGGGCACCGCTCATGGATCAGCAAGCGGGCTTCTGCAAGGACAGCTATAAGTTGCCCGCCGTGAGCTGCGAAGAATGGCAGGGTTGGATTTACGTGACGCTCGACGAGAACGCGCCGCCCGTTCATGCGCAGCTTGCCGAACTTGAGAGACTCATCGGCGCATACGGCATGTCTGACTACATCGAAACTTTCTATGAAGAGCACGTGTGGGATACCAACTGGAAGATCCTTGCCGAGAATTTCATGGAAAGCTATCACTTGCCGATGCTGCATCGCGCGACGGTAGGACCGCATTCGCGGCTCGATGAAATGGAATGCCCGGCAGGTTTTCCCGGCTTCAACTATCACTGGATCACGAAGGAAGCGTCTTTGCCCATCGGCAACGCGCATCCGGATAACACACGTCTCACGGGACACTGGCGCAAGACCACGGCGTTGCTCGCAATCTACCCGACGCATCTCGTCACGCTCACGCCCGGTTACTTCTGGTATCTCGTGCTGCAACCGCAAGGGGTCGGGCGCGTGCACATCCGCTTCGGAGGCGGGCTTGCGCCGGAGTTCATCGCCGATCCCGAGGGCAACGCTCACATGGCGACGCTAAAGACGCTGCTCGACGAAGTCAACGCGGAAGACAGGCGCGGCGTGGAAGCCGTCTTTCGCGGCGTGCAGGCGCCACTTGCGAAGCCCGGCCATCTCAGCCATCTCGAACGCCCTAACTATGACTTCGCGCGTTATCTCGCGAAGAAGCTCGGCGAGCATTGAATATGGCAGCACTCCGACAGGACGCGATCACGATGTCAAACCCTTCCTTCATTTCATTCTCGGGCGTGAGCAAATCGTATGACGGCGTGCATCATGTCGTGGAAGATTTGAACCTCGACGTGCGCGAGGGAGAATTCCTGTCGCTGCTCGGGCCGTCGGGTTCGGGCAAGACGACCACCCTTATGATGCTCGCCGGATTCGAATCGCCGACGCAAGGCGAGATTCGCCTCGCCGGCCGGCGTCTCGACGACAAGCCGCCGCATCAGCGCGATATCGGCATGGTGTTTCAGAACTACGCGCTCTTTCCGCATCTGACGATTGCCGAGAACGTCGCGTTTCCGCTTTCTGTCCGGCACATGAGCCGCGCCGAGCAGAAGATGCGCGTGAAGCGCGCGCTCGAGATGATCGAGCTCCCGCACCTTGCCAACCGGCGTCCCGCGCAACTCTCCGGTGGCCAGCAGCAGCGCGTGGCACTCGCGCGGGCGCTCGTGTTCGAACCGAGCGTCGTGCTGATGGACGAACCGCTCGGCGCGCTCGACAAGCGTCTGCGCGAAACGATGCAGTACGAGATCATGCGCCTGCATCGCGAACTTTCGCTCACGATCGTGTATGTCACGCACGATCAGGCCGAAGCGCTGACGATGTCGGACCGCGTCGCCGTCTTCTCCGACGGCCGTATTCAGCAGGCCGCCGCGCCGAGCGAACTCTATGAAAACGCGCAGAACGCATTCGTCGCGAACTTCGTCGGCGAGAACAACGGGCTGACCGGACGCGTCGTCAATGCGAGTGACGACTGGGCGACGCTCGCGCTAGCGGATGGCAGCGTCATTCGCGGACGTTGCGAACGCGGCCTGCGCGCGGGCGATGAAGCGATGCTCGCGCTGCGCCCCGAGCGCGCGCATATCCCGAGCGCGGAGGGCACGCACGTCGACGAGCACAGCAACGTGGTCCACGCCTGCGTCGAGGAACTGGTGTATTGCGGCGATCATCATCGCGTGCATCTGAAGCTCGGCTCGCGGGACGACATCGTCGTGAAGCTGCCCAATACGCAACGCCACGCGCTACCCGCGCCCGGCAGTGCGATCGATATCGCATGGCGCCACGACGACTGCAAGATCCTCGCGATGAGCGCTCCACGCAGGACGTCCGCGCTGCATTCCTCCACACCGTCGTCAACTTCCATCATCACGCCCGCTACAGCAGGAGCCAACTGATATGCGCACCTTCATCAAAGCCCAATACGCCGCACTCGCCGTACTCGCGTTCGCCAACGTTACCGTTCAGGCAGCGGAGACGCTCTCCGTCGTGACCTTTGGCGGCGCATACGAGGCGGCCGCAAAAAAGGCGTATTTCGAGCCGTTCACTCAAGCCACAGGCGTCGGCTTCTCGACCGAATCGTATGACGGCGGCCTCGCCAAGCTCTCCGCCATGGAGCAGGCGAAGAACACCACGTGGGACCTGATCGACCTCGAAACGAACGATGCGATCACCGCCTGCGACGAAGGCCTGCTCAAGAAGTTCGACAGGAAGTCGCTCGGCAAGACGAGCGATTTCATCCCGGGCTCGATCAGCGATTGCGCGGTGGCGAGCATGGTCTGGTCCACCGTCTACGCCTACGATGCGAGCAAGCTCAAGATGGCGCCGACGACCGTCAACGACTTTTTCGATCTGCAGAAATTCCCTGGCAAACGTGGCCTGCGCAAGTCGCCGAAGGTATCGATGGAGTGGGCGCTGATTGCGGACGGCGTCGACCCGAAGGATGTCTACAAGGTGCTCGGCACGCCAGCCGGCGTCGATCGCGCATTCAGGAAGCTCGACACCATCAAGAAGAACATCGTGTGGTGGGAGTCGGGCGCACAGGCGCCGCAACTGCTCGCGGATGGCGCGGTCGTGATGACGCAGGCCTATAACGGCCGCATCGACGATGCCGCCAAAAAGGACAACAAGCCCTTCAAGGCGGTCTGGGACGCGCAGGTGTACGACTTCGACTGGTGGGGCGTTCCGACGGGCGCGAAGCACGCCGACACTGCCGAAAAATTCATCGTCTCCGCTTCGCAGCCGAAAGCGTATGCGGACCTTTCGAAGTACATCGCGTATGCGCCGCCGCGCAAGGATGCGATTGCGCTCGTCGACAAGCAGCGTCTTGCCGATCTGCCGACCGCGCCCGACAACTTCAAGCGCGCCGTGCAGATCAACGCGAACTTCTGGGCCGACAACGCGGACCAGATCAACAAGCGCTTTCAGGTGTGGCTGACGCAGTAACGCCGTCATTTGCATGTCTTGAAGCGTCACCGTTCGACGAGAGCACAAATTGACCGCGACCACCAACATGCCCGCTTCGACCACGACCGCGCCCTCAAGCTCTCCAACGAGAGCCGGCGGCCGCGCGTCGTATCAGAAGGCGCGCCGCCGCGCGGCAGTTCAAGCGCTTTTGCTTGCGCTGCCGCTGATCGCGTTTTTGCTGTCCACCTTCATCGCGCCGATCGCGCTGCTGCTCGCGCGCAGCGTCGAAAACCGCGAAGTGCCCGACAGCATGCCCGCGCTCACGCGTGCGCTCGATGCCTGGGACGGGCGTGGCGTACCGGACGAGCATATGTTTGTCCTGCTCGCTTCGGGACTCAGGCAAGCGCAGCAGAGCGGACAGCTCGGCACCATCGCGCGGCGTCTGAATTTCGCTCAGCCCGAGTTCCGAAGCCTGTTGATGCACACTGCGCGCGGACTGCCGGCCGACGCCCCGCCCGCGTGGAAGCCCGCGCTCATTGAGCTCGACGAGCGCTGGAATTCGCCGGAGATCTGGCGCTTGCTGAAGCGCGCCGCCGCGTCGCCCACGCCGGACTATCTGCTCGCAGCCGTCGATGCTCAAGTGACGCCGCACGGCTCGGTCGCATCCGTGCCGGACAATGCTTCGATCTATCGACAGGCGTTCGTGCGCACGATATCGATCAGCGCCACCGTCACGCTGCTGTGCCTCGTGCTCGGCTATCCAGTCGCCTGGCTGCTCGCCAGTCTGCCCGCGAAAAGCAGCAACCGGCTGATGCTGTTCGTGATCGTGCCGTTCTGGACTTCGCTGCTCGTGCGCACGACCGCATGGTATGTGCTGTTGCAACCAGGCGGCGTCATCAACAGTCTGCTGATGGGACTCGGCCTCGCCACGCATCCCGTGGCGCTCATCTTCAACCGCGCGGGCGTGCTCATCGGCATGACACACGTGCTGTTGCCTTACATGATTCTCGCCATCTACTCGGTGATGAAGGGTGTGTCGCCCGTGTATGTGCGCGCGGCGCAGTCGCTCGGCGCGCATCCGCTCACCGCGTTCGTGCGCGTCTACATACCGCAAACGCTGCCGGGCGTGGGCGCGGGTTGCTTCCTCGTCTTCGTGCTCGCGCTCGGTTATTACATCACGCCTGCGTTGCTCGGCGGCGCAGGCGACGAAATGATCAGCCAGCTCATCGCGATACAGACGAACACGCAGCTCAACTGGGGGCTCGCCGGTGCGCTCTCGGCGTACCTCGTGATCTTCACGGCGATTTTCTATTTCCTGTTCAACCGGATCGTCGGCATCGACCGGCTGCGCTTTGGTTGAACGATACGGATACGACGAGGGATCGACATGCAAGACCAACGCAACAAGGTGCTGACGGAACGCATTGCCGCGCGCTGGGTGCGCTTGCATACCGCGCTCGTGCTGTTCTTTCTGATTGCGCCGATTCTCGCGATCATCCCGCTCTCGTTCAATTCGGGATCGTACTTCTCGTATCCGATGCAGGGGTTTTCGATGCGCTGGTACGAACAGGCGCTCACGAGCGCGGACTGGCAGCGTTCGCTTGCGAACAGCATCGGCATCGGCGCGGCATCCACGTTGATCGCCACGTGCCTCGGCACGCTGGCCGCATTGGGCCTGAGCCGGGCGCAGTTTCCGCTGCGCTCGCTGATCATGCCGATCATCATCTCGCCGATGATCGTGCCGATCGTCGTTGTCGCCGCGGGCTTCTATCTGATCTTCGCGCCGCTCGGTCTCGTGAACTCGTACCCCGGCGTGGTGCTGGCGCATGCGGCGCTCGGCGCGCCGTTCGTGGTCATCACCGTGACTGCATCGCTGCTTTCGTTCGATCAGAGTCTCTTGCGCGCAGCGTCCGGTCTCGGCGCGACGCCCTGGGTCACGTTCAGGCGCGTGACCTTGCCGCTCATCACGCCAGCGGTCGCGACAGGTAGCGTCTTTGCCTTCGCGACCTCGTTCGACGAGGTGATCGTCATTCTGTTCATCGGCGGGCCAGATCAACGGACCGTGCCGCGGCAAATGTGGAGCGGCATTCGCGACTCGATCGATCCTTCGATACTCGCGGTGGCCACGATGTTAATCGTGTTCGCCGTACTTCTTTTCGCGGGCATCAACTGGCTGCGGAGCCGCTCGGCTGCAGCCAGCCAGGCGCTCGTTTGACCGTCGTGGTCGCTAACGCCGTCTGCCCAGCGGTTACTGCCAGCACGGGCCAGGTCCCTTTTTGAGCGGCAGACACCAAAGCACCCTCGGTGTCGCGATTCATGACATCCGTTGCAGCTTTAGCGGACGGACGACGGATGACGTGCGAGCGCGGTCACCTTCATCGTCATATACGGAAACAAAGGTAGACCTGAGAGGATGGTATGCAGTTCGTCGTGCGAGTCGACGTCGAAGACGCTGTAGTTCGCATACTCACCGACCACGCGATGCAATTGCTGCCACTTGCCTTGCCGTTGAAGTTCTTGCGAGTATGCCTTCTCCTGAGCCTTGATTTCATCGGCCTGAGAAGCTGGCATGTCGTGCGGCAGGTGCACGTCCATTCTTACGAGATAAAGCATGGTTCTTTTCCGAATAATGTGACACCCCTGCCAGTTCACTGGCAGGAAAAGTCCGAGGTGGTTGGTTCTGCGTTGAGCGCGTGCGCTCAGATGTTTTTGTCGCGACGGTAGAAGGCGAGCTTTTCCTCATCGATATGGAGGCCCAGGCCCGGTCCTTCTGGCAGATGAAGGTCGAAGTCCCGGTATTGGGGGCGCGCAGTGACGATGTCATCTTTCAGCAGGAGCGGTCCAAACAACTCTGTACCCCAGGCAAGTTGTGGAAGGGCGGTGAATCCGTGTGCTGATGCAATCGACCCAATGCTGCCTTCAAGCATCGTGCCACCATACAGGGACACGCCGGCTGCGTCCGCAATGGCGGCTGTACGCATCATTCCGTAGATTCCACCGGACTTCGCAATCTTCAGCGCAAACACGTCCGCACATGCACCGCGCACGAGTTCAAGGGCGTCCTCCGGGCCTGTCACTGCTTCGTCAGCCATGATGGGCACGATGAAACGTGATGCAAGTCTGGCGAGGGCTCCGCGCTGTTCTCGCGGAGTGGGTTGCTCGATGAGGTCAATGCCAGCAGCTTCGAGCGCTTCGATGCCGAGCGCTGCATCAACCTCGTTCCAGGCCTGATTCACGTCTACCGTGACTTTGGCTCGGTCGCCAAGCGCGGCCTTGATTTTCGATACGTGCGCCACGTCATCGCGAACGCTACGCCGGCCAATCTTGAGCTTGAAAGTATTGTGGCGACGTTCGGCAAGCAGCATTTCTGCTTCATCGATGTCGTGTTGGGTATCGCCACTTGCGAGCGTCCACAGGACCGGAAGCGTCTTGCGGACAGCACCACCAAGAAGCGTTGAAACCGGAACCCCCAGGCGCTTGCCCTGAGCGTCCAGCAGAGCCGTTTCAAGAGCGCACTTGGCGAACCGGTTTCCCCGAGCAACCTTGTTCAGCTTGAGCATCGCGTCGTTGATGTTGGTCGCGTCTTGCCCAACGATTGCAGGTGCAAGGTAAGTATCGATGGTCAGCTTGATGCCTTCGGGACTCTCCTCGCCGTACGACAGACCGCCAATCGTAGTGGCTTCACCAATACCCTCGATGCCATCGCTTGAGCGCAGACGGACGACGACCAGGGTTTGTTGCTGCATCGTCGCCATTGCTAGCTGATGCGCGCGAATGGTTGGGAGGTCAACCAGAATCGCTTCGACGGAGGTGATTTGGGCGTTCATACCTGGAATGTTGGAGTTGAGGGGTCGCTGAAGTATTGCGTGCCCAATAACCCCCTGTCCAACACCATCGACGTCTAGTGCCATACCTCCGGGGTATGGCAGATATCACCGCCCGACGTCGTTGCGAGGCGCGTAGGGTATCCTTTCCTCCTCGTACAGCCGATAGATGAGTTCAAGCATTTCCCGAATGTCCCGCGACTCGTCGAGCGCACGCATGCTCATGATGATTGGGGAAACCAGAGTGGGGTCGTCCAGTTCCTTGTAGCTCACATCGTCCCGCTTCAGGCCGTACACACTACTCGGCACAACAGAAATTCCTTCCCCCGCTGCTACGAGGCCTAGCGCAATCTGCAACTCACGTACTTCATATATCCGGCGAGGTTTGAGACCACGGTCTTCGAATGCCGATAGCACCTGGTCTGCGTAACTCGGTCGCGGCGCCTTAGGAAAAACAATCAGGGTCTCGTTGACCAGGTCGCTAAGAGCGAGGACGGGCTTGACCAGTGAGAGTGGATGGCCCTCCGGAAATGCAACAATCATCTTCTCCTCGCGAAGAATCACCCGACGGATGTTTGCGTCCTCATGCCGGATACGGCCGAACCCGACATCAATCTGACCGTCCTTCAGCGCTCTAATCTGGTCCATCGTCGACATCTCGTGGAGGCTGAGTTCGACTGTAGTGTTCTCATCGCGGAAGCGCCGGATGATTTTGGGCAGCATTCCGTACAACGTCGAACCCACGAAGCCGACAGAGAGGCTGCGCTCGATGTTGCCCACGCGCCGCGTCATTGATTCGAGTTCGGACGTCTGAGCCAGCAACTGGACGGCGTGAGCATAGAAGAACTTACCCGTCTCGGTTAGCTTCAAAGGGCGCGAGTCACGCTGGAATAGCTGCACCTCAAGAATCTCTTCAAGTTGCTGTATCTGACGACTTAAAGGCGGTTGGGCCATGTTCAGTCGCTGTGCCGCGCGCGTGAAATTGCGTTCCTCGGCTACAGCGACAAAATAGCGAAGATGCCGCAGTTCCATCTCAATACCTCGTAGATATAGACCGATACTAAATCAGTGTTGGACGGGGCCTTCCGACGCCCATTATTCTGCTTTCACACTCTGTTTCAGTGCCCGATTATACCTCCCAAGCATATTTAAATGGGTGCTAAACCAAGGGTTAACCCCACCAGAAAATAGAGTTTCAGGAGCAGACATGAGCGTTGAAGTGTTTGATACAAAGGAAGTGCAGGACCTGCTGAAGGCCGCTGCGAATCTTGGAAGCCAGGATGGCAATACTCGCGCAAAGCAGATTGTCAGTCGCCTGCTGGGCGACCTGTTCAAGGCCATCGACGACCTCGACATGACGCCCGACGAAATCTGGGCTGGCGTCCACTACTTCAACAAGCTCGGCCAGGACGGCGAAGCTGCGCTGCTTGCTGCTGGTCTCGGTCTGGAGAAGTACCTCGACATCCGCATGGATGCGGAGGACAAGGCGGCTGAAATCACCGGCGGCACGCCGCGTACCATCGAAGGTCCGCTGTATGTCGCCGGTGCGCCGGTGCGCGATGGCGTATCGAAAATTGATATCAATCCGGACGAGGATGCCGGCCCGTTGGTCATCCACGGCACGGTAACCGGTCCAGATGGCAAGCCCGTTGCAGGGGCGGTGGTCGAATGTTGGCACGCCAACTCGAAAGGGTTCTATTCGCACTTCGACCCGACCAGCGCGCAGAGCGAGTTCAACTTGCGCGGAGCGGTCAGCACCGGTCCCGACGGCAAGTACGAGTTCCGTACGCTCATGCCGGTCGGTTATGGCTGCCCGCCGCATGGCGCGACCCAGCAACTGTTGAACGTGCTCGCCCGCCATGGCAATCGCCCAGCGCATGTGCACTTCTTCGTCACCACCGACAAGTACCGCAAGCTGACGACGCAAATCAACATTGAGGGCGATCCGTTGATTTGGGACGACTTTGCCTACGCTACCCGCGAGGATCTGATTCCCCATGTGGTCGAAAAGACGGGCGGCACTGCGCTGGGTATGAAAGCCGATACGTATAAGGAAATCGAGTTCAACATCGAGTTGACTCCGCTGGTTCAGGGCAAGGATAACCAGGTCGTCCATCGCCTGCGTGCGTCTGCTAACGCCTGACCGCTGAACGCGGCTGCTACGTCGTACCACTGCTGCCGCCCAATTCTTCGCAAGAATCTTTCGACACCGATGCGCGTGTTCCATAACCAGGAGCACGCGTAGGGAGAGCACTCATGTCTGCAATTATCGACAAAGCCTCGCAACTGGATGAACTGCTGCACACCGCCGTTCAGGACGACAAGCAAAACGGTGTATTCCGTTGCCGCCGCGACATCTTCACGAACGCCGATTTGTTCGAGCTCGAAATGAAGCATATTTTCGAGAGCAACTGGGTGTACCTGGCGCATGAAAGCCAGATTCCCAACAACAACGACTACTACACCACCTGGATCGGCCGCCAGCCTGTCGTGCTAACGCGTGACAAAAGCGGCGAACTGCATGCGGTCATCAACGCCTGCGCGCACAAGGGCGCGATGCTGTGCCGGAAAAAGCACGGCAACAAAGGCACCTTCACGTGTCCTTTCCACGGTTGGAGCTTCGCCAACACCGGCAAGCTGCTGAAAGTGAAAGATGTGAAGACCACCGAATACCCGGTGCAATTCAATACCAACGGCTCGCATGACCTGAAAAAAGTCGCACGCTTCCAGAGCTATCGCGGCTTCCTGTTTGGCAGCCTCAACGCGGACGCGATTCCACTGGAGGACTACCTCGGCGAGACCAGGGTCATCATCGATCAGATCGTTGACCAGGCCCCGGACGGGCTGGAAGTGTTGCGCGGCAATTCATCGTACGTCTACGACGGTAACTGGAAGATGCAGATGGAGAACGGCTGCGACGGCTACCACGTCAGCACCGTGCACTGGAATTACGCTGCGACGATGGACCGGCGCAAGGTCGAGGGCACCAAGGCCGTGGATGCGAACAGCTGGAGCAAGTCGGTAGCCGGAGTCTGCGGGTTCGACCACGGCCACATCCTGCTGTGGACCAGGACGATGAACCCGGAAGTGCGACCGGTCTATCAATACCGCGACGAAATCAAGGCACGTGTTGGCGACGTGAAGGCGGACTTCATCGTCAACCAGACCCGGAATCTTTGTCTGTATCCGAACGTGTTCCTGATGGACCAGTTCAGCACGCAGATTCGCGTCGTACGTCCAGTCAGCGTGGACAAGACCGAAGTCAGCATCTTCTGTTTCGCTCCGAAGGGCGAGAGCGCAGCCGACCGGGCTACCCGCATCCGTCAGTACGAAGACTTCTTTAACGTCTCGGGTATGGGCACCGCAGACGACCTCGAAGAGTTTCGCGCCTGCCAGGCTGGCTATGCCGGCACCACTGCGTTGTGGAACGACCTTTCGCGCGGGGCGCCGTTGTGGGTCGAAGGTCCCGACGCAAACGCGAAAAGTATGGGCCTGAAGCCGCGCATCTCAGGCGAGCGTAGCGAAGACGAAGGCCTGTTTGTGTGTCAACACGAATACTGGGTGCACCTGATGCGCGACGCACTCAAAAAGGAACAAGGGGAGGCCTTGGCATGAGCTTCGATTATCAGAAAATTTGCGCCGCGCTGTTCCGCGAAGCGCGCCTGCTCGACGACCGTCAATGGGACGACTGGCTTGCCTGCTATACCGAAGACGTCACTTACTGGATGCCGGCGTGGGATGACGATGACCAGCTCACCGACGACCACGAGAGTCAGATTTCGCTGATGTATTACCCCGACCGTGGCGGCCTGGAAGACCGTGTGTTCCGCATCAAGACCGAACGCAGTGGTGCTTCGATGCCTGAACCACGTACCAGTCACAACGTCACCAATGTGGAAGTGCTGGCCGGGCGCGACAACGAAGTGGACGTGCGCTACAACTTCAACACGCTCAGCCACCGATACAAAACCACCGACCAGTTCTTCGGCACGATGTTCGTGACTCTGCGAAAGGTCAACGATGAACTGTTGATTTCCTGCAAGCGAATTGTGCTTAAGGACGACTACATCCGCCAGGTGCTCGACGTCTATCACGTTTGATGTCGAGCATCGGCGGAAATCAGAAGTACAGGAGGCAAGATGTCCAGCTACAACATTGCACTGAATTTTGAAGACGGCGTGACCCGCTTCGTCACATGCAAGGTGGGCGAGAAGGTGCTTGATGCCGCCTTTCGCGCGAAGATCAACCTGCCGATGGATTGCTCTGATGGCGTGTGCGGTACCTGCAAGTGCCGCGCCGAGAGTGGAAGCTACGATCTTGGCGATGACTACATCGAAGATGCGCTGAGCGAGGACGAGAAGGAAAGTGGTCTCGTGCTGACCTGCCAGATGGTGCCAGAAAGCGACTGTGTGATTGCAGTGCCGGCATCTTCCACTGCATGCAAGACCGAGCAAAGCAAGTTCGCCGCGACCATATCAAAGGTGGAGCCGCACAACGATGCGGCCATCGTGCTCGAACTGGATGTGGATGCGACCGCGCCGGTATTCCTGCCAGGCCAGTATGTCAACATTGATGTTCCAGGCAGCGGCCAGCACCGTTCGTATTCTTTTTCGTCGGCGCCGGGTGAGTCGAAAATCAGCTTTCTGATCAAGAAGATTGCCGGTGGCGTGATGAGCACCTGGCTCGAATCCGCACAGGCAGGCAACAAGGTGGAGCTGACCGGACCGCTCGGCAGCTTCTATCTGCGCGCTGTTGAGCGGCCGTTGCTGTTCCTCGCCGGCGGCACAGGCCTGGCACCGTTCCTGTCGATGCTCGAAGTGCTGGCTCGCGCGAATTCGCAGCAGAAGGTTCATCTGATTTATGGCGTAACGCGAGACCTCGATCTCGTGCAAGTCGATGCAATCGACGCGTACGTGGCGAAGTTGCCGAATTTCACCTACAGCACCGTCGTGGCCGACACGGATTCGACCCATCCCCGCAAGGGCTGGGTGACGCAGCACATGCCGGCGGAGGCCGTCAATGATGGTGACGTGGACGTATACCTGTGCGGACCGCCGCCGATGGTCGATGCGGTGCGTAAGCATTTCGACGACAACGGCGTGAAGCCCAACAGCTTCCACTACGAGAAGTTCACTCCCAACGCAGCACCGAGGACGGCATGAGCACGCAACGATTTGCTGGCAAGGTCATGGTGGTCACCGGCGCCGCACAGGGCATTGGTCGCGCGGTGGCGCTTCGTGCGGCCGCCGAGGGCGGCAAGGTGCTGTTCGTCGACCGCGCCGACTTCGTCTCCGAGGTTGCCGCGGAAGCGAGTGGCGCGGACACCGCCGGGTTTGTCGCCGACCTCGAGACGTATGAAGGCGCTGCGTCGGCGATGGCCTTTGCCGTGCGCAGGTTTGGTGGCATCGACATTCTGGTCAATGGTGTCGGCGGCGCGATTCGCATGCGTCCATTCGCTGAGTTCGAACCCGCACAGATTGATGCGGAAATTCGGCGCTCCCTGATGCCTACGCTGTATGCCTGCCATGCTGTTCTGCCGCACCTGCTTGAGCGCCGCGGCGGCACCATCGTCAACGTGTCCTCGAATGCCACGCGCGGTATCCGCCGCGTTCCGTATTCGGCGGCGAAGGGCGGTGTCAACGCGATTACGCAGTCACTGGCGATGGAATACGCGGAGCACAACATCCGTGTGGTCGCCACTGCGCCGGGCGGGACCGACGCGCCTCCGCGACGTGTCCCTCGCAATGCCGCGGGCGACAGCGAGCAGGAGAAGGCCTGGATGGGAGATGCGGTGAAGCAGGTCACCGAATCAACCTTTTTCAAGCGCTACGGCAGCATCGACGAACAGGTCGCGCCGATTCTGTTCCTCGCTTCGGACGAGGCAAGCTATATCACCGGCACCATATTGCCAGTTGCCGGTGGTGACACCGGCTGACTCAGGCATGCTTTGAGCCAACTGCGCCGACACGTCGTATCGAGCTCTGTACAGACAACTGCGGCCGCTTTTCCCAACGTGACATGTAGTCAATTTCGGAGCAGGGTCGACGTAATGGCTGCGACGTTGCATGATCAACGTGACCGTCTACATCATCGGCATATGTAAATGATGCGGATCGTTAAGCGTCTCCGCGACGCGTTGTAAAGCGTCGCGGCAATCGTCGCGATCTTGCGGCCCGCCGAGGCACACGCGGATGGCGTTGGGCGGATTGCCGTCAGTCGAGAACGCGGCGCCTGCCACCACACCGACGCCCTGATTGCGCAGTTGCAACGCCAGCTCGGGTGCGCTCCAGTTGCATTGCGCCGGAACAGGCAGCCACAGGTGAAAGCCGTCGACGTGCGCGTCGTAGCGCAATTCCGCCAGTTCCTGCGCGGCGATCGCCTGGCGCGCATTGGCCTCCACACGAATCGCGTCGAGCATCTCGCGCGCGGTGCCATCGTTGACCCATTGCGTCGCCAGCATCACCGTGAATGGACTGGGCATCACCGTCGTTGCGCGCAACGCGCCGGCAATGCGTTGTGTTTGCCGCGCAGTCGGCGCGCGCAGGTAGGCGACGCGCAAACCGGCGCCGAGTGTCTTCGAAAAGCCGGTGACGTGATAGGTCAACTCGGGTGCGAGCGCGGCAAGCGCGACAGGCTTGCTCGTCGGCAGCCAGCCGTATGCGTCGTCTTCGATGATGGGCACGCTATAGCGCAACGCGACGTCGGCCAGCGCTTCGCGGCGCTGACCCGACAACGTGAGCGTGCTTGGATTCTGCAGCGTCGGATTGCAATAGAACGCGCCGGGTTTTTCGCTCTTGCATAGCGCTTCGAATGCATGAGGCAGCGGCCCTTCGTCGTCGCGCGGCAGCGGTTGCAGGCGCACGCCGAGTTGCGACGCGATAGCCTTGATGCCTGGATACGCGAGCGTGTCGAGGCAGATCGTCTCGCTGCGGCGCGCGAGTTGCGAAACGAGCGCAACGAGCGCGCTATGAATGCCCGGGCAGACGAGCACGGTATCGTCTGCGCAATGGGGCAGACGCTCCTTCAGCCAGGTGCGGCCCGCCGCGCGATCGTCGGGCGTGCCGCCGAAATCCTGATAGCGCAGCAGGCGGTATGGATCGGCGTGCGCGAAAAGACTCGCAGCCGACTCGCTCAGACGCGCCGCAAGTTCGGGCGGCTCGGGTGGCATGTTCATCGACATCTCGACACTGCTGCCGCCCGCGAGCGGCAACGTCTGCGTCCGGCCGCGCACGAAGGTGCCGCTGCCGGCGCGCGCATCGAGCAGGCCGCGCTTGCGCGCTTCGGCATAGGCGCGCGCGACGGTCGTGTAGTTCAGTTGCAGCGCGGCCGCCAGATCGCGCAGACCCGGCAGACGGTCACGCGGACGCAGACGCCCGCTCGCGAGATCTTCTTCAATCAGATCCGGAATCACCAGATAAGCCGGTTTGCGGCTATCGGTCAATCGCTTGAGCCAGTGATGCGAGAGACTGTCCATGCTAAACATTCCTTAATGCGGTCGATCAAAAGTAGCACGCGGCTCGCAATAAAAATAAATCATTTCTCATCCGGTCTGACAGTTGATCGCATTGATTGGATGAATGCACGTTTTCGGGGTTTGCCGCACCATGCGCACGCACGAACATATCTTGCGCTGCGCTGAGACGGTGCGCAGTCGGCTTCGCGATTCGGCGCAAAGCCGCGTCAAACAAGGCATTCAAAGATTTTTTCGGGTCACTCGAACAATTGCCGTTTGAATGATCGGAAGTTGATCGCATGTTTCGGGCCGGATGATGGCATATCCGTTGCGTTATTGAATTCGCCAGCCGGCCATTTTCCGGTGGCCAGATACGATCAATTACACGACTTATTGGAGAGTGATATGCCTGCCGTCAATAAACCTTTGCATCAGAAAGGCGATTTTCTGGTCGATTACGAAGAGAAGGTTTTCCCCGACGTCAAAGCCGAACCCGGCGAAAAGGCGCTGGTGACGTTTCACACCGTCGCGTTCGAAGGCTCGATCGGTTTCGTCAATCTGTTGCAGGCCACGCGTCTGCAACGCAAGGGCTTCGATACATCCGTGTTGCTGTACGGGCCGGGCGTCACGCTCGGTCTGCAACGCGGCTTTCCGACGCTCGGCGACGAAGCCTTTCCGGGTCATCTGAACTTCAACAAGCAACTGACGAAGTTCATGGAAGAGGGCGGCAAAGTGTACGCCTGCCGCTTCGCATTGCAGGCGCTGTACGGTCATGGCGAAGCGTCGCTGATCGAAGGCATCCGTCCAGTCAATCCGCTCGACGTGCTCGATATCCAGCTTCTCCATCGCAAGGAGAACGCGCTGGTCATCCACACGTGGACCGTTTGAGCGCGGGCCGGATGCCGATCATGTCCGACCAGCGAATCATTCGAGCGGCCGCGGTGCAGATTGCACCGGAGTTCGATCGTCCCGGCGGCACGCTCGACAAGGTGTGCACCGCGATCGACGAAGCCGCGGCCAAAGGCGTACAACTGATCGTCTTCCCCGAGACGTTCGTGCCGTACTACCCGTACTTTTCGTTCGTGCGTCCGCCCGTCGCGTCGGGCGCCGACCACATGCGGCTGTATGAGCGGGCCGTCGTCGTGCCGGGGCCCGTGACGCAGGCGGTAGCCGAACGCGCGCACCGTCACGCGATGGTGGTGGTGCTCGGCGTGAACGAGCGCGATCACGGCAGCCTGTACAACACGCAGCTCGTGTTCGACGTCGATGGCCGCCTCGTGCTCAAACGCCGCAAGATCACGCCGACTTTTCACGAGCGGATGATCTGGGGGCAAGGGGACGCGGCGGGACTGAAGGTCGCGCATACGGGCATCGCGCGCGTCGGCGCGCTCGCGTGCTGGGAGCACTACAACCCGCTCGCGCGCTATGCGTTGATGACGCAGCACGAAGAGATCCATTGCAGCCAGTTCCCGGGATCGCTCGTCGGGCCGATCTTCGCTGAGCAGATCGAGGTCACGATCCGTCATCACGCGCTCGAATCAGGCTGCTTCGTCGTCAACTCGACAGGCTGGCTGAGCGAAGCGCAAATCGATTCGGTCACGAGCGATCCGAAGCTGCAAAAGGCACTGCGTGGCGGCTGTCATACCGCGATCGTGTCGCCGGAAGGACAGCATCTCGCCGAGCCGTTGCGCGAAGGCGAAGGGATGGTGGTCGCCGATCTCGACATGTCGCTGATCACGAAGCGCAAACGGATGATGGACTCGGTCGGCCATTACGCGCGGCCCGAGTTGCTGAGCCTTGCGATCAACGATCGTCCCGCGACCCCGGTCGCGCCGATGAACACGGCGTTCGAGCGACCCGGCGCCGATGCCGCTTTCGATACCACGGGTGGAGGTCAGGATGAATGCCAGCGCGAATCTGCCGGCCATGAGCCGGCAGTCAACTGAAGTGGGAACCGAACGGCACAGGCAGATGATGCAACTGCGCACTGAGTTGCAGTCTGCGGGCCTGCGTCTGGTCGATCCGAATGCGGGCGTCGCGAGCCGGCGCGGCGGCGCGGGGCCGTCGGATCACAAGGCGGTCACCGTCGACGGCGTGACGATCATGGTGCCGGTGCATACGAGTTCGGCGTGGAACTCGCCATTCGTCGCCAGTGCGCCGGATGAAGCGGGCGCGAGCGCGCTGCTGCGCGGCACGATACCGATCGCGGACATCAGTTTTCCGAAGGCGCCGCGCTTCACGCGTTTGCAAACGCTGGACGGCGTGCCGTATTCGCACATCGCCACGCTGCACGGTACCGATGTGCTCGCGACGACCGTGCTGCAAACGTGCATCCGTTACGAAAGCCGCCGCAAGACCTGCAAGTTCTGCGCGATCGGCCAGTCGCTTGCGGCGGGCCGCACGATTGCGCGCAAGACGCCTGAACAGCTCGCCGAAGTCGCGCGCGCGGCCGTGCTGCTCGACGGCGTCAAGCACATGGTGCTGACGACGGGCACGCCGCCGACGAGCGATCGCGGCGCGCAGATCCTGTGCGAAAGCGCGTTCGCGATCAAGGCCGCTGTCGATTTGCCGATCCAGGCGCAATGCGAGCCGCCCGACGACGATCGCTGGTTCGAACGGATGAAAGCGAGCGGTATCGATACGCTCGGCATGCATCTGGAAGTGGTGACGCCTGCCGTGCGCGAACGCGTGATGCCCGGCAAGGCGAGCGTGCCCGTGTCGCGCTATATGGAGGCGTTCAAGGCCGCCGTCGCGGTGTTCGGCAGGGGGCAGGTGAGCACGTACATTCTCGCGGGACTTGGCGACACCGCCGACGCGATCCTGTCGATCTCGCGTGAACTGATTGCGCTCGGCGTCTACCCGTTCGTCGTGCCGTTCGTGCCGATCAGCGGCACGCCGCTCGAAGATCATCCGGCGCCGACGCCGGAGTTCATGAAATCGGTGCTCGCTCCGCTCGGTGCGATGCTGCGCGACGCGCAGATGCGTTCCGCCGACATCAAGGCGGGCTGCGGCAAATGCGGCGCATGTTCGTCGCTGGCATCGTACGAGGAGTAGCCATGTTCTGCGAAGCCGTCGATGAGCTGGACGCATTGCCGATTGCATTCACGCCGGCGGAATACCGCGTGAAATGGGCGACGCTACCGTGGGAGAGCAACGAAGCCTATGCGCTGCGACGCGCGGTGTTTTGCGTCGAGCAGGGCATCTTCGCCGGCGACGACCGCGATGAAATCGACGCTCACGCGAAGCTGCTGGTCGCCTTGAGTTGCATCGCGGGCGTGCCGGAGCAGGTAGTCGGCACCGTACGGATTCACGAGACCGAGCCGCACGTGTGGCTGGGCTCGCGGCTCGCGGTGCATGCGGCGTTCCGCTCGCACGGCAAGCTCGGCTCGACGCTGATCCGGCTCGCCGTGAGCAGCGCGCACGCGCTCGGTTGCGAAACTTTTCTTGCACATGTGCAAAGCCAGAATGTGCCGTTGTTCCGGCGTCTGCACTGGCAATCGGTTGGCGAGGAGATGCTGTTCGGCCGTGCGCATCATCTGATGGAAGCGGACCTTGCGCACTATCCGTCGTGCTTTACGCCGGAGAGCGGGCTCGTCACGTCGTCGCGGGGACGCTCATGAGCATCGCTTCGCTCGTTCAACGGCTAAGGGAGAGCCGCGGCTTCCGGCATAAGACCGATATTGCGGGAGTCGTCGCGTCGTTGGCGCAGCGCATGCCGCACGGCGTGCGCGATCTCGCGCAGGCGGTCGAGGTCGGCGACGACTGCGCGGCGATCCGCGACGGCGACAGCTACCTGCTCTTTGCGATCGAAGGGCTGGTGAGCGATTTCGTGAAAGCCATGCCGTGGTTCGCGGGCTACAGCAGCGTGATGGTCAACATCAGCGACGTGTACGCGATGGGCGGCCGGCCGCTTGCCGTCGTCGATGCGTTGTGGAGCGACGGTCTCGGCGCGGCCGAAGAAGTGCTGGCCGGCATCGCGGCGGCGTCGGTTGCGTACGGCGTGCCGGTGGTTGGCGGGCATAGCAATACGCGCAGCGCGCAGCCGCAACTCGCGGTGTCGATTGTGGGCCGTGCGCGCGCGTTGCTGTCGAGCTTCAATGCGCGCGCAGGCGATCGCCTGGTGATGGCCGTCGATCTGCGTGGCCGCTTCGAAGACCCATATCCGTTCTGGAACGCATCGGTCGGCGCGCCGGCGCAGCGCTTGCGCGACGATCTCGAACTGCTGCCCACACTCGCAGAATGCGGCCTGTGCGATGCCGCGAAGGACATCAGCATGGCCGGCGTGCTGGGCACATCGTTGATGCTGCTCGAATGTTCGGCGATGGGCGCGCGAATCGATCTGGACGCGATTCCACGACCGCAGGGCGTCGACTTCGAGCGCTGGCTCGGCGGGTTTCCGAGCTTCGGGTTCGTGCTGTCGGTGCGCGCGGAACACGTTGACGAAGTGCTCGCGCGCTTCGATGCGCGCGACCTGGCGTGCGCGGTGATCGGCGAAGTCGATACATCGCGCGAAGTGGTGCTCACTCAGCGCGGCGACGCAGCGCTACTCTGGAATTTTGGCGACGGGCCGTTCATCGGCGCGCCGTCGGGAGCGCGCACATGAAGGCACGTTCCCTTCGAATCGCGCTCTTCACGCATTCGGTGAACCCGCGCGGCGGCGTCGTGCACACGCTCGAACTCGCGCGTGCGTTGCATGACGCAGGGCATCGCGTGACGATCTTTGCGCCGTCGGCCGGCGGGGCCGCGATGTTCCGGGTGTCGCCGTGCCGGATCGTGCTCGCTCGCGTCGCGGCGAACGCCAGCGACACAGTATCGATGGTGCAGACGCGTATCGACGCGTTAAAGGCCGCATTGCTGGCCAGCGATCCGGCGAGCTTCGACGTTCTCCACGCGCAGGACAGCATCAGCGGAAACGCGCTCGCCGAGCTTCGGCATGAAGGCGCGATCCGCGGGTTCGTGCGAACGGTCCACCATCTCGATGACTTTACCGTGCCGCGCCTCGCCGAATGGCAGCGGCGCGCGTATGCAGATGCCGATGCCGTTTATTGCGTCAGCGATGCGTGGACGTGCCGGATGCTGCGCGACTTCGGCGTGAACGCGGTGACCGTGACGAACGGCGTCGATTTAAAGCGCTTCACGGCGACACGTGACAATTCCGAGGACACGGCGTTGCTCGCAAGATTCGGCATCGTCGGCGCGCCCGTCGTGCTGGCTGTCGGCGGCATCGAGGAACGCAAGAACACACTGCAACTGCTCGAAGCGTTCGCGGCGCTCAGGCAGACGCATGCCGATGCGCAACTCGTCGTGGCGGGTGGCGCGAGTCTTCTGGATCACGACGCCTATGGCCGGCGGTTTTCCGAGCGTGCGGCGGCGCTGGATCTTGCGATTGGCGCGGGCTGTCCGATCGTCGTCACCGGCCCGCTCGACGACGACGTCATGCCCGCGCTCTTGCGCCGCGCCGATGTCGTATCGATGGTTTCGTTGCGCGAGGGTTTTGGGCTGGTCGTGCTGGAAGCGCTGGCGTCAGGCACGCCGGTTGTCGTCTCGCGGATTGCGCCGTTCATCGAGTACCTCGATGAACGCGTCTGCTGCTGGGCGCAGCCTCACGACGCGCACAGCATCGCTAGCGCGCTGCGCCGTTCGCTCGATGCGCGCGGGGGCATCGATTTCTCCCACGCGGTACCTGAGCTGTTGCAGCGCTTCAGTTGGACCGAGAGCGCCCGCCGTCACATCGCGTTATACAGGCGGCAACTGCAACTCACGCCCGCCTGAACCAACCACTTATCGAGGATATGTCATGCCAGTCATGCACTTCAGGGTCCAGTGGCCCGATGGCACCGAGGCCAACTGCTATTCGCCGTCGACGGTAGTCGGAGAGTTCTTTGCCGCGGGCGAGAGCTACGCGTTAAGCGAATTTGTCGAACGCTCGCGCGAGGCTTTGCATATCGGCTCCGAGCGCGTGCGCGAGAAGTACGGCTTCGCCTGTTCCGCCGCAATGGATCAGCTCGCGCAGATCGAGCAGCAGGCCGAGGGCTTTTCGTCGAACCCGCTGGCGGTCGTGAAGGTCGTCGAACTTTTGTGAAACCTGAATGCGGCGTGCCCTTTGATGAAGCGATGGCAGTGGGCGCCGGAACATTCATACGGAAGCCAGGAAAAAACCATGTCGAACACAACCGTTAGCCTTCAAGCGGCACATGCGAATCGTCACTACACGGTCATCGTCGCCGGTGGCGGCCAGGCTGGCCTGTCAATCAGCTACTACCTGAAAGAGGCAGGCATCGATCATCTCGTCCTCGAGAAGCATTCAGTCACGCACACCTGGCGTTCGCAACGCTGGGACGCATTCTGTCTCGTCACGCCGAACTGGCAATGCGCACTGCCGGGCTACCCGTATCGTGGCGACGACCCGCATGGCTTCATGAAGAAGGATCAGATCATCGCGTATCTGGATGGCTTCATTGCGATGGTCGACGCGCCGGTGCTCGAACACACCGAGGTCAAACGCGTGAAGCGTGACGCCGATGGACGCTACAACGTGTCGACGTCGAATGGCGAGTTCACCGCGGATCACGTCGTCGTGGCGTCGGGCGGTTATCACACGCCGATCGTGCCGCGCATGGCCGAGCGTCTGCCCGCCGGGATCGTGCAGATACAGTCTTCGCAATATCGCAATCCTGAGGTCTTGCCGGATGGCGCGGTGCTCGTCGTCGGCTCGGGGCAGTCGGGTGCGCAGATCGCCGAAGATCTGCATCTGGCCGGGCGCAAGGTGTACCTCGCGGTCGGCGAGGCGCCGCGCTGCGCACGTTTTTATCGCGGACGCGACGTGGTCGACTGGCTCGCGGACATGCACTACTACGACATGCCCGTCGAGCAGCATCCGTTGCGCGAAGGCGTGCGCGACAACACGAACCATTACGTGACAGGCCGCGACGGCGGACGCGATATCGATCTGCGGCGTTTCGCGCTCGAAGGCATGGAACTGTATGGCCGGCTCGAGGATCTGTGCGACGGCCGCCTGCAGTTCGCGCCGAACCTGATCGAGAACCTGGATAGCGCGGACGATACCTACAACCGTATCAACGCGAGCATCGATGCGTTCATCGACAAGCAGGGCATCGACGCGCCGCGCGAAGCGGCCTATGAGCCGGCATGGCGGCCGGACGGCGAGCGCACGTCGCTCGATCTGGCGGCGAGCGGCATCACGTCGATCATCTGGTGCATCGGCTTCACGCCGGACTTCAACTGGATCGATGCGCCCGTGTTCAATGGACGCGGCTATCCGGCGCACACGCGGGGCATCACGCCGCAAGCGGGGCTGTATTTCATCGGCTTGCCGTGGCTGCATACGTGGGGTTCGGGGCGCTTCTCGGGCGTCGCGCGTGACGCGGCTTATGTCGTCGAGGCGATTCGTGCGTCGGTCGATGCGTCCGTCCCGGCAACCGATAGTCTCGCGGCCTGACCGACCGAAGCCTATGCAGAACACGACTGGACGCTATCGCGCCGGCATGCCGCAATTGTGCTTCACCGGCCTGTCGGAGAACTGGCTATTGAAGGAATGCGGGCATCGCCATTGGGTGGCGCTGGCCGCGCACACGGGGCGAGCCACGCCGGATTTCAGCGACGACAACGGCGGCCGATCATATGCCGCCTTCACCGCGATCCGCCTGTGGGCGCGCGGTTTCGATGCCGTGCGCGAGAACGACGACTTCGAGATTCACACCGCGTTATGCAGGACCGGTCCGGTCCGGCACTTCAGCACTCACCGCATCGTGCGTGGCGGTGCGTCGATCGCGGAGGTGTCGATGTCGTCGACGTTCGTCACGCGCGGAGAAGCGCGTAACAATCGCTCGGTCGCACGCGCAACGCTTGCCGCGCTGGCGGGTGCGGTCAGTCCGGCGCCCGACGAAGCGCTTGCCATGACGCAAACGGGCAAGCGCCTGAGGGCAGGAGACTGGGCATCATGCGAAGGTCTTGCGCCTGCCGGGCACGAGGCCGCCGGGTTTCTTCCATGCCCGAACAACGACTTCAACGGCGCGGACTTTCTCTACTTCGCGAGCTTCCAGTCGTTCGTTGATCGCGCCGAATGGCAACGGCACCGGTTTGCGGAGCCGCCCGTGATCGCGAGCCGGTCGCTGCACTTCTATGGCAACGTCAATGTCGGCGACGCATTGAGCGTGCGGGTCATTGGCGAGCGCGAAAACGGGCAGGGCATCACGCATTGGAGTGAAGTGCGACGTGGCAGCGACAACCTGAAGATCGCCGATGTCGTCACGGAAAAACACTGGAGACAGCGATGAGATCCGCCGTCAGACGCGAGGCGCCGATGCGAGTGCGGTCCCGACGACGCGCCGTTCCGCTGAAGACGCTTTATACCGCCTCCGATCTAGCCAACGTCGCGCATCTGAACAGCATGCCTGGCACTGCGCCGTTCGTGCGCGGTCCGTACGCGTCGATGTACACGGCGAAGCCGTGGACGATTCGACAATACGCAGGCTACGCAGAAGCCGCCGATTCGAACTTCGCGTTTCGCACTGCGCTCGAGGAAGGAGCGCAGGGTTTGTCTGTTGCGTTCGATCTGCCGACCCAGCGCGGCTACGATTCGGACGATCCGCGCGCGAGCGCCGATGTCGGGTTGGCCGGGGTCGCGATCGATACAGTCGAAGATATGACGCGTCTTTTCGTGGGCATTCCACTCGACCGAACGTCGGTATCGATGACGATGAACGGCGCGGTGCTGCCGGTGCTGGCTGCCTTCATCGTTGCGGCCGACGAGCGCGGCGTGGACGCGGCACAGCTGACCGGCACGATTCAAAACGACATTCTCAAAGAGTTCATCGTGCGCAACACCTGCATCTTCGCGCCTGAACCGTCGTTGCGAATTGCAGCCGATGTGGTCGACTATCTTGCGCAGCATGCTCCCCGCTTCAACGCACTATCGGTGTCCGGCTATCACTTTCAGGAGGCCGGCGCCGATCCCGTGCTCGAACTGGCGCTGACGATGGCCAATGCGCGCACTTACGTCGAAACGCTTGGCGAGCGCGCAATGAGTGCCGACGACGCCTGTGAGCGCATGAGCTTCTTCTTCGGCGTCGGCACGGATTTCTATGTCGAGGTGGCGAAGCTGCGCGCGGCGCGTCTCGTCTGGTCGGAACTGGCAACACAGTGCGGTGCGACTTCCGATAAAGCGCGCGCTCTCCGGATGCATTGCCAGACGTCCGGCTGGTCGCTGACCGCGCAGAAGCCGTCGAACAACATCGTGCGCACCACCGTCGAAGCGCTGGCGGCCGTATTCGGCGGCACGCAGTCGCTGCATACGAACGCTTACGACGAAGCGCTCGCCTTGCCGTCGGCATCGTCGTCGCGCCTCGCTCGCGACACGCAACTCATGCTTCAGCACGAAATGGGACTGTGCGACGTCGTCGATCCGTGGGCCGGTTCGTACATGATGGAAGCGTTGACGGCCGACATCGCGGCACGCGTCCGTTCGCTGATCGGCGAGATCGACGCGCGCGGCGGCGTCGTGCAATCGATCCGCTCGGAATGGATTCGCGAACGCATTCACGAATCGGCTGTGACGCTGCAAGCGGAAATCGATAGCGGGCAACGAATCGTGGTGGGCGTCAATGCGTTCGTTCATGGCGATGCGGACGAAGCCCACGCATGTTTCGAGCTGGACGGAAAACAGGTGCGCGGCCACCAGGTGCGTCGAATCGCAGAGGTCAAACTGCGGCGCAATGCGGAGCTTGTGGCGCGTGCGTTGGGCGCGCTTGAAACGGCCGCGCGCGAGGGCACAGGCAATCTGCTCGCGTTGACGATCTGCTGCATGCGTGCGCGCGCGACAGTCGGTGAATGCACGCGCGCTCTCGAAGCCGTGTGGCCACGTCATGCGATCAGTTTGCATGCTAGCGCTGGCATTTATGAAAAAACGCTTTCATCGGATGCAATGTGGAAGGCTGCCTGCGACCAGGTCGACAGGTTGACATCGGCGCTGGGACGCAAGCCCCGCGTGATGATCACGAAGCTCGGGCAGGATGGCCACGATCGCGGCGCGCAAGCGGTGGCTGCCGCGTTGTTCGATGCGGGCTTCGACGTCGTGTCCAATGAACTCTTCATCGCGCCCGCGGACGTTGCGCAGCGCGCGCTGGCGAATGACGTCGACATGATTGGCGTGTCGTCGCTCGCGGGCGCGCATGTCGAGTTGACGTCGCAATTGATGCATGAACTGCGCGTGTGTCGTGCCTCGATACCCGTTGTGCTGGGCGGGAACGTTCAGGCGGAAAGCACGAGTGTGCTGAAAGCGCTGGGCGTCGCCGATTTTTTTCTGCCTGGCACACGTATGCACGAAATCGTGCTGCGCATGGCGCGGCTCGTGGAGGGCGTCGCAGACCGGCAAGCGGGCGAAATGGGCGAGCGAACGGTGTGTCGAATCGGACGTTGATTGCACGGCGTTGTCGCCGTTAATATGAAAGGCTCAGGCGCATTCCCGCGCGCCGGAACGACGGACGTTTGATGAGACGATACGAAGTACTCGCCAACACGATGGCGACAGAAATACGCTCGGGCAGCCTTGCCGTCGGTGCGCGTATGCCCTCGCTGCGTCAGGTCATCGTGCAGCATGGTGTCAGCCAGTCCACTGTGTTTCGTGCGTACTATCTGCTTGAAGAGTGGGGCCTCATTCGCGCGCAGGAGCGCTCTGGCTACTACGTTGCGCGGGGCGCCGCGGTGTCGGGCGAACGGGCGCCGCGGCCGGCGCGGACGCTTGCCGACTCTGCGAAGGTCGATATCAGCGAGCTGGTCTTCAACGTTCTTGAAGCTGCCAGACATCCGGGCGTGGTGCCGCTCGGCTCGGCGTTTCCGTCTCCGTTGCTGTTTCCGTTGCCACGGCTTGCAAAGTCGCTTGCACAATCGGTGCGGCTTATCAGTCCGTGGAGCACGGTGGTCGATTTGCCGCCCGGCAATGAGGCGCTGCGTCAGCAGATTGCGCTTCGCTATCTTGGCATGGGCCTTTCGCAGCCGATGGAGGAGATCGTCGTGACCAACGGTGCGCTGGAGGCGTTGAACCTGTGCCTGATGGCAGTGACGCGGCCAGGCGATGTGGTCGCGGTGGAGTCACCTGGTTTCTATGCGGCGCTGCAGGCGATCGAACGGCTCGACTTGCGTGCCGTCGAAATTCCGGTCGATCCGCTGACTGGCCTCGACCTCGACGCGCTCGCCCAAGCTTTGGACAGACATCCGATCCGCGCTTGCTGGTTCATGACGAACTTTCAGAATCCCACTGGCGCAACGTTGTCGCTGGAGAAGAAGAAGGCGTTAGTCGAATTGCTCGCGCAACATGACGTGCCGTTAATTGAGGACGACGTCTACGGCGAACTGCATTTCCAGGCTGACTATCCATTGCCTGCGATTGCATTCGACAAGAAAGGGCTTGTGATGCACTGCAGTTCTTTCTCGAAGACGCTCGCGCCCGGTTACAGAATCGGCTGGGCGGCCGCCGGTGGATTTGCGGACAAGGTGCAGCGGCTCAAACTGATGACGACGCTTTCGTCGAGCATTCCCGCGCAAGCGGGCATCGCGGACTATCTGCAGCACGGTGGCTATGGCAAGCACCTGCGTAAGCTTCGCGCTGCGTTGTGCGCGCAGCGCGAAGCGATGGATGCAGCGCTGCGCCGCTGGATGCCGCCCAGCGTTCGCTGGACGTTGCCGGCAGGCGGTTATTTCGTGTGGCTCGAATTCCCCGACGAGATCGACGCGTTGGAACTGCACAGGCTTGCGATCGAACATGGATTCAGCCTCGCGCCGGGACCCATTTTCTCGGCGACCCGAGCGTTCAGAAACTGTGTGCGGCTCAACTTCGGGCATCCATGGAGCGCGAAAATCGATCGCGCAATGCGTGTCCTCGCCGAACTCGTGCAGCAGGCGATACGGCGCGATAACGCCCGGCACTCGTGAGTCACATTTAACACGTTACCGCCACCTGTTGCACTGAAAACGAGTGGCCCTTCTTTACACGCGATGCGTCAGATCGCGCTGATAAAACGCTGGGAATCGATCAAACTGCTTCCGCGCGTCCGCTGGATCGAGGCCCTCGTTCAACACAGCGCTCGAAAAACCCGTGCGCTCCATCTGGAGCAACTGGTCGACGAGCACGTCACCGGTTGCACGCAAGTCGCCTTTGAAACCGAGCCGGCGACGCAGCAGATACGCCTGGCTATACGCGCGGCCATCGGTGAATTGCGGAAACTCGAGCTCGATGCGGTCAATGCCATCTAACGTGTCTTTCAACGACAACGGGTCTTCGTCGTTAGCGAGTCTGAGCACGCGCAATGCGTACTCCGCCTGGTGCTCGGGCATCGTCAGAAGCCGGATGCGCTCCGTTGTCATGCGAGATCCTCCACTTTGACGCGGACTTCGTCGGCCGCCGACCTGAACGGACCCAGTCCGATACGCTGGACGGTTTCGGTGAACCGTTCCGTTTGTCCTTCCACATCGCATCGCGCGTCGCGATAGGTGGCGATAAGCGCCTCCACGACGTTCGGCACTTCCGCCGCCGAAAACGACGGCCCGATCACCTTCCCCGCGCGCGCGGCGCCGCTTGCATTGGAACCGTCGGCGCCGCCTAGCGTGACCTGATACCACTCTTGTCCATCCTTGTCGACGCCGAGAATGCCGATATGACCGCTGTGATGATGGCCGCACGAGTTGATACAGCCGCTGATGTGCAGGTCGATTTCGCCGATATCGTGCAGTTCGTCGAGATCCTGATAGCGCTCCGTAATGGCTTCAGCAATGGGAATCGAACGGGCGTTGGCGAGTGCGCAGAAGTCGCCGCCGGGGCACGCGATCATGTCGGTCAACAGATGCACGTTTGCACTCGCGAGACCCGCGCTGCGGGCTGCCTGCCAGAGATCGAACAGGTCGTCGACATGCACCCACGGCAGCACGACATTCTGCGTATGCGTGACGCGTGCTTCACCGGCAGAAAAGCGCTCGACGAGATCGGCGACGAGATCGAGCTGTTCTGCCGACGCATCGCCCGGCGCCTGGTTCAAGCGCTTGAACGAGAGCGTGACGATACGCATCGATGGATTTTTATGCGACGCGATGTTGCGCTGCAGCCAGCGCGCGAACATGGGATGTTGCGCAGCCATCGCGTTCAGCGCGGCAAAAGAGGCTTGCGGGTCGTGCGCGGTTCTCGCGCGTCGCTGCGGCGGCACGAACGACGCTCGCACGCGATCGAGCTCCGATTGCGGAATCGTGTGAGGCCCGCCATCCTCTTCGACGATCGCGCGGAATTCCGCTTCGACGTCGTCGATGTAGCGTTGTCCTTCGGCCTTGACGAGGATCTTTATGCGCGCCTTGTACTTGTTGTCGCGCCGTCCATAGCGGTTATACACGCGTACCACCGCCTCGATGTAGTTCATGATGTGCTGCCACGGCAGGAACTCGCGCAGCACCGTCGCGGTCATCGGCGTGCGCCCCATGCCGCCGCCCACGGAGACACGAAAGCCCAGATCGCCGTGTTCATTCGACAGCAGTCGCAAGCCTACATCATGCCAATCGGTGGCCGCGCGATCGTCGATGGCCCCCGTTATCGCGATTTTGAATTTGCGTGGCAGGAACGCGAACTCGGGATGCAACGTCGTCCATTGCCGCATGATTTCGGCGAAAGGACGGGGGTCGGCGATTTCGTCGGGCGCCACGCCCGCGCGTTCATCACACGAGATGTTGCGAATGCAGTTCCCGCTCGTCTGGATACCGTGCATATCGACGCTTGCCAGCAGATCCATCACGTCGGCTGCTTTCGACAGCGGAATCCAGTTGAACTGTACGTTCGTGCGGGTCGTGAAGTGCGCGTAATGCGTCGGCAGGTTCAACGTGCCCAGCTTGCGCTGGGTCGTTGACGCGAGCTCGTACACATTCGCTTCGGGCGCGTCGTATTCGCGCGCGATGCGCGCCAGCACGCGCAGCTGTGCGGCCGACAGTTCACCGTATGGCACGGCGACGCGCAGCATCGGCGCGTGGCGTTGCACATACCAGCCGTTCTGCAGACGCAGCGGACGGAATGCGTCCTCGTCCAGCTTGCCGGCCTGCCAGCGCTCGAGCTGATCACGGAACTGCGCAGCGCGGCTGCGCACGAACGCCTTGTCGAATTCGGTGTATTGATACATGGGGAAGTTTCTGCGGACGTGTCGCGGTAGCCGAAGTTAGCTGTCGCGCGCACGCGAGACAAGAAGCAGATGTCGACGAAACGAACGCAGCAGACGGGTTTCCGGTTTACCTCGCCCGACGCGTGTGACCCGTTTCCGCCTGCTGTCGTAAAACAGGAGCCAACTGCTGCTGTCTCGTGCGCCGCGGCCGCTTTATGATCAAGTGGAGGGCAATGCTTTGCCGTTGGTCAACCGCGAGGGGTGTGCCGTGACTTTCCTTAGAATGTTGAGAATCGTGCTGTGGAGTTTTTTTGGTGTACGCAAGGGCGCGTCGCATCAGGCCGACATGGCGGCGATAAAATTGCCGTTTCTGCCCTTGGTGGCGATTGGGCTAGCGGGAGGTTTCGGTGTGCTCTTATTCTGCCTTGCGCGGTTTGCGACGACCGTAGCGCACTGAGCCATCTGAGCACACCGGATGACGTGTGCTGACTGATGAAGCATCAGTTGAAAAAATTTGCGTTAAACCAATAGGTCAAATTTGTTTCCAACTTTCGCTTTATTAGTTACCACGCACGCAGCGAAACCCCGCATACACGTATTGATATCGCGGCTGGAACCAGTTGCGAAACGTCGGACGTAGCATGCACGCCGCCGTGCGCGCCGATCCGCCTTTGAGCACGTAATGCTGGCCGTCGAAGAAGTTCGCCGAATAGCCCAGATAAAACGGAAATGCCTCGAAGCCTGGCAACGCATCGAACAACGTCGACGTCCATTCCCAGCCGTTGCCGAACTGCCCTTCGACGCCGAACGCGCTGACGTTATCCGGATGCGCATCGACGGCCTGAGGATCCCAGCTACGGAAATCGAAATTGCCGGACGCCGCGTGCGGCGCGCCGTGCGCGGCGCGTTGCCACTGCGCTTCGGTCGGCAGCGTCTTGCCGACCCAGCGTGCGTACGCGCTGGCTTCGGCGTGGCTCACATACACGGGCCAGTTTTCGGGCAGCGGAATATCGTCGAACATCGTGCGCAAGCGCCAGCCGCGCGCGCCATCGCCGTTACCTTCGCGCAGCGACCAGCCGGCGGGGTGTTCGATGTGTTCGGCTTCCTTCCACGTCCAGTCCCTGTCGGTCCACAGCGACTTGTCGCGATAACCGCCTGCCTCGACGAACGCGCGATACGCGCCGTTTGTCACCATATGACGGTCGATCTCGAACGCGGGCACATCGACGCGCAGTTCGCCGAATTCGTTATCCCAGCCGAAGGCGCCGGCTTCGCGCGACATACCAAGAACGGTCGAGCCAGCCGGGACGCTGACCATCGAATTGCCTGTGATCTCGCCGCTCCCGAACGTCGTGTTGACGGATTGCTGCGGCACGACCTTCTGCTCGATGGGCAACTGATGCAGCATGTACGCGAGCGTTTCGGCGTGCATCAGCCGATGCTCGATCGCGACGTGCAGCAGTTGCTCTGCTGACGCCGTGCGCATGCCTTCATTCGTGATTTCCAGCGACGTGAGCTTCTGGTCGATCTGCGCGCGCGCCTGCGCGGCATATTCACTGACGACCTCGAGTGATGGCCAGTCGGACGGCACATCAGTCGGAAAGCCGTCGTCGACCGGATCGATGCCGAACGCGAAAAGCTGGTCGAGTTCGGAACTGAGCGCAGGGAGGTCGAACAGGCGTCGATCGAAGAGATTTCGATCGAACGCTTCGAGATGGCCGATGTAGAACACGATCCGGTGACGTTCACGGATCGGACGCTCGTAAAGAAACTCGGGTTTGACGACGGCAAACAACGCGTCGGTGACGCGGCGGGCTTCGATGAGTCGATGGACGAGCGGGTGCTGCAGTGCGGGATCGCGATTCATTGCGCCGGGTCTCCTTGGAGGGCACGGTACGGAAACTGTACCTGCTTGCAGAAGGCATGCCAAACCGCAATGATATCCGCCATTTTGCGGCCGCGCTCTTGCGCGCGGCCCGGAGCGACCGAGGCGGCGGCCGCGTGCGCTGACTAGAGCTGACGCAGCCCGTCAAAATCGACGATGCGGATGAATTTGCCCTGCGTGTCGATCAGGCCGCGCTTTTGAAATCTTGACAGCGTACGGCTGACCGTTTCGAGCGTGATGCCAAGATAGCTGCCCATTTCCTCACGCGTCATGCGCAGATTGAATTCGTTTGACGAATATCCACGCTGCGCATTGCGTTCGGACACATCCACCAGGAAAGCGGCCACGCGCTCGTCGGCACTCTGCGAGCCGAGCACCATCATCTGCTTCGCCTCGCGCACGATCTGATCGCCCATCAGTTTGTGCAGCCGGTCCTGCATCGAACCGATTTCGCGGCACAGACGTTTGAGCGCCGGATACGGGACGATACATACCGAGCTGTCCTCAAGCGCGACCGCGCTGCACGCGTGGTGGTCGGTGCTGATGCCGTCGAGGCCAAGCGGCTCGCCTGCGAGTTTCAGCCCGGTTACCTGTTCGCGGCCGAGACGGTGTGCCATCACCGTTTTCAGCGCGCCCGACCGGACGGCGTACAGGTTATCGAACGGGTCGCCGGTCCGATAGAGCGCTTCGCCACGTCGCACCGTGCGTGCATTGCAAATGAGCGCCTCGAGCTTTGGCAGATCTTCGGCGCGCAGGCCTTGCGGCATGCAAAGCTGCCGCATCGAGCACGTCGAACAGCGGGCCGCATCGCGCCCGGCGCGCACGGACGGGACAGCGCGGGCGGACCGATGCGCGGCAGACTGGGAAAGCGCGACGGGAGTGAGCATGTTCGGAAGGCCGGGAAAGTGATGATGTCCTGATTGTCCCACCGGCCTCTGCATGGCCTGAGTGACAAAAGGACGCGTGGGCGTCTTGTCTGAAAATGTCAGGCGGCGCTGGCTTTTTCTGGCGACGGTTGCTCGTCTCCGACTGCGGAAGGCACCAGCAAGACAGGCACCTTTGCCTGCCGTACGCAGCGTTCCGCGACGCTGCCGAGAATCAGCCGCTGAAAGCCGCGCCGGCCGTGCGTGCCCATCACGAGCAGATCCGCGTTGAACGCGGCGGCGGCCTTGAGCACCAGCACGGAAACATCCTCGAGCGACGAGGCTTCGCCCGTCGCGACGGCGCCTTGTACGCCGGCGTCACGCATGAGCTGCAGTAATTCCGCGTCGAGTTCCTTGCCCTGTGCGATCAGACTGTTGCGCAGGATCGACGGGTCATAGCCGGGCGCGTCGAAATACATGGGCGAGTTCTCGACGGCGTAGAACGCCTGCAAGACTGCACCGTTCGACTTCGCGAGATCGAGCGCAGCGTGGAACGCACGGCGCGACGTTTCGCTGCCGTCGACCGCAACCAGGATACGTGAGTACATGAGACCTCCGCAACAGAGGGGTCGACGCACGATGCGGAACGACCCGGGAGAAAGGGCACTTCGAGAACACTACGAGCGCACTTGATTAAAGCCTGAGATTAAATGATCACCTAAAACCGCAGACATTTCCTTGATGTAAATCAAGTCGTAAGGTCGGGGTACTTGACCGCAAGGAAGCAGCGGAGCCATACCGGGCGAGGCTTTCAGCCGCCACACGGCTTGCCGTCTATCAGAATCAGGCGGGCACGGCGCAAAGTTTGCCTTACAATCATGCTCTATTCAGACAAGCTGCGGCATCGATGATGAACGAGCGGAAATCCTCGGGGTTGCCCGAAAAGATCTACGGCGACATCCTGAACCAGATCCTGGAAGGCGAGTACAAGGAGGGCGAGCGGTTGCCCACCGAGCACGCGCTGGCGGAGCGCTTCGAGACATCGCGCCCGACGGTGCGGGAAGCGCTCGCGCGTCTGCGTGCCGACGGCATCATTGTCACGCGGCACGGTTCGGGAACCACGGTCGCGCGCCGGCCCGATCCGGACGTGCGCCGCTTCGCGCCGCTCGAAACGCTCTCGGACATCCGTCGCTGCTACGAATTTCGCATCGTCACGGAGGCGGGCGCTGCGGCGCTGGCCGCGCAGCAGGCCGAAGCCGACGATGTCGCGGCGATCCAGCATGCATGGGATGAACTCGAACGCATCATCGAAACACAGGGCATTGGCGCAAAAGACGACTTCGCATTCCATCTGGCAGTCGCGCGGGCGTCGAAGAACCAGTTTTTCATCACCGTGATGTCGTTCATCGAAGAGCAGATCGTGTTCAGCATGAACCTGTCCCGCAATCTGTCGCTCGTGAAAACGCTGGAGCGGCAGCGTCTCGTGCAGCGCGAACATCTTGCCGTGCTGGAGGCGATCCGCAGCAAGGACTCCGCCGCCGCTGGCCAGGCCATGCGCGCTCACCTCGAAAACGCACTCAACCGGATGTTCGGGTCGTGAGCGGCGAATAAACGCCGCCCCGTCCGCAACCGTCCGCAACCGTCCGCAACCCGGCCTGTACGCCGGGCCGCAACCCGCACGCATCAAGCTGCGGCAGCCATCGGCCCGAATAGCGCGGCCCGCGTCTGCGGGCTGACCGCGATCTCCAGCGCCACCGCATTTTCCACGCCGATCCGCAGCGGCGGCCCGAGCCGTCGCAGTTCGATGCCCGTCTTGCGCAGCAGGCGCTCGATCGGCGTCGTCGTCACCGTGACGTAGCGCGTGATGCCCATCCGGTCGGCGAATGTCACGAGTTCGTGGATCGCGTGCATCGTCAGATCGGCAAAGCCAAACGTTTGCTCTTCGCCGCCGGTCTCGACGACAAAGCGGCTCAGTTCCCAGATATGCCGCCCGACCGGCGCTGCGTCGCCATGCAGCAGTTGCGGGAACGTGTCCTTCAGCATGTTCGGGCCTTCGGTCGTCATCAGGCGCCAGCAGCCGCGCACGGCGCCCGCCTTGTCCTGTATCAGCATGTAATGCGGGCCGAGTGCGTCATAGCCGTCGATCTCCATCCCCGCGATCGTCGGAATGTCCCATCCAAGCCGCCCATGAAACACACGGGCGCGCAGCCGGTACATCTCGTTGATGTGATCGTTGTCAAATTCTTGACGCAGGCCAATCCGGATAGCTGCTTGCATGTCGTTCTCCATTACGCGTTGGTTAGCCAATACGCATGAAAACTTATGCATTTCGGGTCGAAATACCACCTACCTACCTGGATAGGTGTGCCCCGTTCCGGAGTCCGTGGAGAATCGGTTTACCGATCCCGGCAGCAGCCAGTCAAACAGGCGAACATCATGGAACTACTAGAAAATTATTGGCAACCGGCTCATCGCGCGGCCAGCGCGGACCGTTCGTCGGAGGCGTCTTCGTCCGTGGACCGCGTGCTGATCATCGCGTTCCGGAAAAAAAAGAAGGAGAGCCAGCGGCGCTTCTGGGCGCGGTTCGGCGTCACGCAATCGCGTGGCAGCCGGTTTGAGTCCGGCGCGGAGATTCCGGCGCCGGTGTCGATCCTGCTCGGTCTTTACTTCACCCGGACGGTCTCCGACAGCGATCTTGGCCGGGCGGAACGTGCGCTGCACGACCGCAAGGTGTTCGACCTCGTCAATCAGGGTCAATAACGCCGAGTTGCGTTGCGATGACCGCGGCCGCGCGCCGCGAGTTCACGCCGAACTTCGTCCGGATGTTCTTCATGTGAAAGTTCACGACGGCTTCCGAGCAGTTCAGGATGTGTGAAATCTCCCACGTGGACTTGCCTCGCGCAGTCCACTTCAAACATTCGCGTTCGCGCGGCGTGAGCTTCGGGATCAACTCCTGCGTATGTGCGTTCACGTGACGCTGGCTCGTATCGATCACCAGATCGCGCAACAGCACAAGATTCGGCAGCGCGACATCCACATGCCGCCAGAAATCGTCAGTCGGCGAGCTGTCGTTGACGAAGCACAGCATGCCCGCTTCCTGTCTCGGCCCGTGAATCGGCAGCGTCACGCCGGCGCGCAGGCCGTACGCGCGGGCTTCCTCGTACATGGATTGTTGCGGCTCGGTCGCAAAGATTTCGGGCGACCACACGAGCGGCGAGGAGCGGGTCGCGCAGTGCGAGACGGTCGGGTCGATGTGCATGTGGCCCTGCTCGACATAGGCGCGTCGCCAGGAAGGCGCGTAGGTGCTGCGCACATAGGCGTCCTCCAGACGCATGCCCGGGCGCGGCAGCATCGCCAGCAGAACCTGGTTGAAGCCCCATCCATCGGCGAGACGCGTGATGGCGTCGAACCAGGCGGTTTCTTCGGTGGCCTCGAGCAGCGGTGACATCTGCTCAATAAAATGTAATGGCACGGGCGACTCCCTCAGATCGCGGCGGGCCAGGCCGCTAATAATAACGGTGCGAACGCGTGGTTTGCGCCTGTCTGCTTCATTAATCTATCACCATTTTTATTCTGCCCCGCAAGCCGTATGAACATTGCGGGTTTCAGAAAGCGGCATTCCGCGTTGATTTTTTGCATTTTGCCTCGCCCCTGCCAGCGGGCGTCTTTGCTGTGTGGCGACTGGACGCTATATCAGCAGGGACATAGCGGGAAAATGCGGCGTTTTGAATCGGATTTAATTGAACCGTGTCGATATCAGTCGATTAATTTCCTCGTTGACGCGAGGCCGACGGAAATCTTTTTGGCGCACCCACGCGCAAACGGCGGATTCGCGTGACGAGCGCTTCGTGTTGTCATACGAGACAGATAACGATAAATCGACATATCGCGCCGCAGACAGCTGGAAAGCGTCATAAAACCGGTTGAGAATCAGGCTTCCATGCTGCGTCGCGGCGTGGATCGACCTCTCCGGTACGGATCAGGCAGTCGCCCGATTTGTTTGACAACTTGGGTGCACGGTGCTACCCTGGCATGCACGCCCCGACCCGATCCGTGCTGCTGAGGTGCCATGAACGTCTCCCCGATTTCCGACAGCGAGTTTGCCGCCACCGTGATGGCGGTGCCGCCGCTTGCCCGCCGCGCCGACTATTCGCTCGATGCTGTCGAGAACCAGAAGCTGATCCGGCACATCGAGTCGGGCGGTGTGCGCACGCTGCTGTATGGCGGCAACGCGAATCTCTATCACGTCGCGGTCAGCGAATATCGTGAACTGCTCGATCTGCTCGCGGAAAGCGCCGGTCACGAGACGCGCGTGATTCCCGCGATCGGCCCCGACTACGGCAAGATGCTCGATCAGGCGCGCATCCTCGCGCAGACGAACTACCGCACCGCGATGGTTCTGCCGCTCGGCGGCTTCACAACTTCGGAAGGCGTCGAGGAAGGCCTCACGCGCATCGTCGATGTGGCGGGCATGCCGCTTACGCTCTATATCAAGAGCGAGGACTACGTCGACGTCGATACGCTCGCGCGTCTCGTCGATCGCGGCACGCTGATCGCCGTGAAATACGCCATCGTGCGCGACAATCCCGGCGATGACGCTTACCTTCGGCGTCTGCTCGAAAGCGTGAGCCCGTCGAAGGTGATCTCGGGCATGGGCGAGCGGCCGGCGCTCGTGCATGTGCGCGACTTCGGTCTCGCCGCGTGGACCACCGGTTCGGGCTGCATCGCGCCGCATTCGGTGATGGCGCTCCTGCGAGCCGCGAAAGAAAACCGCACGGCCGAGGCGCAGCGCATCTACGACGCCTTCATGCCGCTCGAAACGCTGCGCGATGACATCTCGCTGATCCGCGTCCTGCACGACGCGGTGACCTTCTCGAAGATCGCCGACATGGGCGCGATCCTGCCACTGCTCAGTTCGACGCCGGTCGAACATCATGCGAAGATCAACGCTGCGGCTGAGGCGCTGCTCGCATTCGAGCATCAATACGCGGAACCGTCAGCGAAGGCCTGACGCCGCTTCCCACTATCTGATTTGCGCTGCGTGGCGAGGGAAGGCTGTCGCCCGCAACGTTCGACAGGAGTTGCAAGATGCAGATCACAGGAGACATGCTCATCGGCGCGTCCGCGGTGCGGGGCGCCGAGGGCACACTGCGCGCGTTCGACCCGGCCCGCAACGCGGAAATCGAACCCGTCTTTGGCGCGGGCAGCGCCGCCGATGTCGACCGGGCGTGCAAACTCGCTGCGCTCGCGTTCGATCCGTACCGCAGCGCGCCGCTCGAAACCCGCGCGCGCTTTCTCGAAGCGATCGCCGACAACATCGTCGCAATCGGCGACGAACTGATTGAACGCGCGCATATCGAATCGGCTTTGCCGAAGGCGCGCATCGAAGGCGAGCGCGGCCGCACCGTCGGTCAGCTAAAGCTCTTCGCTTCGCTCGTGCGCGAAGGCCGCTGGCTCACCGCGACGCTCGATTCGGCGTTGCCGGATCGCAAGCCGCTGGCGCGTCCCGATCTGCGTCTGCAGAAGATTCCCGTCGGACCTGTCGCCGTCTTTGGCGCGAGCAATTTTCCGCTCGCGTTTTCGGTGGCTGGCGGCGACACGGCGTCGGCGCTGGCGGCGGGCTGCCCGGTTGTCGTGAAAGCGCATCCGGCGCACCTCGGCACGTCGGAACTCGTCGGTCGCGCGATCCAGAAAGCGGTCGCCGACACGGGCTTGCCGGAAGGCGTGTTTTCGCTTCTCGTCGGCGCGGGCAACGCAGTTGGCGAGGCGCTGGTCGCGCATCCGGTGATCAAGTCGGTCGGCTTCACGGGGTCGCGTCGCGGCGGTCTTGCGCTGGTCGATATTGCATCGAAGCGTCGCGAGCCGATTCCGGTATTTGCCGAGATGAGCAGCATCAATCCGTTCTTCCTGCTGCCCGGCGCACTGGCTAAGCGTGGTGAGGCGATCGCTTCCGCCCTCGTCGATTCGGTGACGCTCGGCGTCGGCCAGTTCTGTACGAACCCCGGTCTCGTGATCGTGCTCGATAGCCCGCACACGCAGGCGTTCATCGACGCCACCGCGCAGGCGCTCGCAAAAAAAGAAGCGCAGACGATGCTGTCGCCGGGCATCGCTTCGGCGTACAAGGCTGCCGTCGAGCAACGTGCCGAAACGGATGGCGTGCGCAGCGTCGCGCAGGGCACGCCTTCGCGCGCATCGTGTCCGGCGCTGCCCGCGCTCTTCACGACGAGCGCCGCGCAGTTTCTTGCTGCGGCGGAACTTGAAGACGAAATCTTCGGGCCGACTTCACTGATCGTCACGTGTGGCGACATCGACGAAATGATCAAGGTGACCGGGTATATCGAAGGCCAGCTCACGGCCACATTGCAACTCGAGCCGGACGACTACGATCTCGCGCGCAAGCTGCTGCCGACACTCGAGCGCAAGGCCGGCCGAATTCTCGCGAACGGCTTTCCGACGGGCGTCGAAGTGTCCTACGCGATGGTGCACGGCGGGCCGTTCCCGGCTACGTCGGATTCGCGCGCGACATCGGTCGGCGCAACGGCGATCGAGCGCTTCCTGCGGCCAGTGTGTTATCAGGATTTGCCGGCGGCGCTGTTGCCTGAAGCATTGCACGACGACAATCCGCTGAAGCTGTGGCGTCTGCGTGACGGCAAGCTCGGGCAGAGCTGATCGTCGGTTGATTGTTTGACGAACGTTGTCGCGCGTCGCGATGTGCTCCGCTCCCGTCACCAGCAACGGGAGCGCGGCGGCAACCGGCACAGCACGCGCGGCGCGATCCGCCAGCGGCACGCTTCCATCCACCGCGCATCGCACACAAGAAGCACACAAGAAGCGCATAAGGAGACTCATGACAGACAACAACCGTCGCTATCCCGATCCCGCCATCCGCGTTCTCGATCATCGTTTCAACGCGCTGCGCATCGCTTCGGCATCGGTCGAATGCCTGTATCAAGGCGCGCGCTGGTCCGAAGGGCCAGTGTGGTTCGGTGACGGGCGCTATCTTCTGTGGAGCGATATCCCGAACAACCGCATCCTGCGCTGGGACGAAGAGACCGGCGCGGTCACGCCGTTTCGTCAGCCGTCGAACAACGCAAACGGCCATACACGCGATCGCGAAGGACGCCTTGTCAGTTGCGAGCACCTGACGCGCCGCGTCACGCGCACCGAATACGACGGCACGATCACCGTGCTCGCCGACGGCTATCTCGGCAAACGCCTGAACTCGCCGAACGACGTCATCGTGAAGTCGGACGGCTCGATCTGGTTCACTGACCCAAGCTTCGGCATCGATGGTTTTTACGAAGGCGAAAAGGCGGAGCCGGAATTGCCGCAATGCGTGTATCGCATCGACGGGCAGAGCGGCGAAGTTACCCTCGTCGCCGACGATATCGAAGGTCCGAATGGACTGGCATTTTCGCCCGATGAATCGCGACTGTATGTGGTTGCATCGCGCGAGTCGCCGCGCACGATACGCGTGTTCGACGTCGCCCCCGATGGCCGCACGGTGGATAACAACCGCGTACTGATCGATGCCGGCAAAGGCACGCCAGACGGCTTTCGCGTCGATATCCACGGCAACCTGTGGTGCGGCTGGGGCATGGGCACGGACGAACTCGACGGCGTCCGCGTGTTCACGCCGCATGGCGAGGCGATCGGACATATCGCGCTGCCGGAGCGGTGCGCGAACGTGTGCTTCGGCGGACGCCATCGCAACCGGCTCTTCATGGCGGCGAGCCACGGCCTGTACTCACTGTACGTGAATACCCAGGGGGTAAAAGGCGGCTAGGCAGGCGACTGCAAGCGGATAGAGTTGCCTGACATGTACCGGGCTAAACCCGTAGAGCGGCGCGCTTTCTGGGAAATCAATATGCCGTTAAGCCATTGTATATAAAGGGATTGACGGAAATCACAGCTCACGGGAAAGCGTAGCCGGCACCCTACAATTTGCTTGACGTCAGATGTGCGCGTTGGCAATGTTCCATAACGCGAGACACGTACCGCCGGCAGCGCACCTGAACTGGCGGACTTCCATACCAACGAAGCGAGGAGATGCAATGACTATTTCCGGCATGTTGTCAGTGAGGATTGCGGCTGTCTGTCTGGCGGTCGGCGCGGCATTCGCGCCTGCGGCGCGCGCGGCGGATCCGGTGACGCTGAACGTCGTCGACGTCGCGGGCGATCTTCAACTGACGCAGAAGGGCTTCGAGGCTTTCAAGGCGAAGTACCCGAACCTCGTTTCGAACATCACTTACACCAACGCACCTGCGCCGCAACTGCCGGGCAAGATCAAGGCGATGCAGGCCGCGGGCCGTTCCGACATCGATCTCGTGCTGACGGGCACCGATGCGCTTGCCGCCGGCATCGAACAGAACCTGTGGCAGAAGCTGCTGCCGGACAGCGCGGCCGCTTTCCCGGGCGTGCTCGATAAATACGCGCCGGGTCCGCGCAAGATGCAGGACCTCGCGCAAGGCTTCGGACTCGAAGTGGCGTACATGCCGGCGGGCCCGCTGCTCGAGTACAACCCGGGGAAGGTCAGCGATCCACCGAAGACGCCCGAGCAGTTGCTGCAATGGTGCAAGGCGCATCCGGACAAGCTGATCTACGCGCGTCCGGCTAACTCCGGCCCGGGTCGCACGTTCCTGATGGGCCTGCCGTACATTCTTGGCGACAAGGATCCGCACGATCCGATCAACGGCTGGGACAAGACGTGGGCTTTCCTCAAGCAGTTGAACGACTGCATTCCGTATTACCCGGGCGGCACATCGGCCGTGATGAAGGAGCTTGGCGAAGGCACGCGCGACATGACCGTCAGCGTGACGGGCTGGGACATCAACCCGCGTGCGCTCGGTATCGTGCCGGCTGAATTCCGCGTGCAGGCGTTCGACAACATGACGTGGGTCAACGACGCCCACTTCATGGTGATTCCGAAAGGCGTGCCGAAGGAAAAGCTCGATGTGCTCTACAAGCTGATCAACTTCATGCTGGAGCCGGCGCAGCAGGCACTGACCTATGACGACGGCTACTTCTATCCAGGCCCGGCGATCAAGGGCGTGACGATCGAACAGGCGCCCGCGCAAAGTCAGGACGTGTTGAAGAAGTTCGGCCGGCCCGAGTATGCGAAGTTGCTGGCGGATCGTCCGCACGTTTTGCCGTTGAACGCGGCCGCGATGGTTGCTGCGTTCCAGAAGTGGGACCGCGAAGTCGGCGCACAGAAGACGAAGTAAGGGTGTTTCCAGGTCGCGTTAAGGGTATCGCTTTTCCGCGCTGCCCTTCACGCGGCAGCCATGGCAAAGGCACGTTTATACGATCGGCGCGGTGGAGCTGAAGCATCTCGCGGTGCCGTCGCCAGTATCAGGAAACCGTCATGAAGCATCACTTTGAGCAGTTGCGTCTCGATTCGGTCAGCCGCAGTTTCGCGAATGCCGAAGGCCATGCGATTGCGGCCCTGCAGGGTCTCGATCTGAACATTCAGCGCGGCGAATTCATCGCGCTGCTTGGGCCTTCGGGTTGCGGCAAATCCACTGCCCTGAATTGCATCGCGGGCCTTCAGCCGTTAACGGGCGGCGGCATCTGGCTCGACGACACACGCATCGACGTGTTGCCGCCGGAAAAGCGCGGCTTTGGCATGGTGTTCCAGAGCTACGCGCTGTTTCCGCACATGTCGGTGCTGGAGAACGTCGGCTTCGGTCTGAAGATGCGCGGCGTTCCGAAAAGCGAAGCCGCGCGTCGCGCGCGCGAAGCGCTGCAACTCGTGCAGCTTGTTGGTCACGAACGCAAGCTGCCGGGGCAGTTGTCGGGCGGTCAGCAGCAGCGCGTCGCGATTGCGCGCGCGATCGTAATCGAGCCCCCGCTCATTTTGATGGACGAGCCGCTGTCCAATCTCGACACCAAACTGCGCATCGAAATGCGCGCCGAAATCCGCCGTATCCACAACCAGCTTGAACGCGCGACGATCTACGTGACGCACGATCAGGATGAAGCCCTCTCGATGGCGGACCGTATCGTCGTGATGAAGGAAGGCGTGGTGCAGCAGGTCGCATCGCCGAAGGAAGTCTATGGCCGGCCGAAGAATCTGCACGTCGCGCGTTTCATGGGTTATCGCAACGTGGCTGAATTCACGCTCGAGGGTACGCAGGGCGAAGGGGTCGCGATGACGGCGAACGGTGTGCGGCTTGTCGGCACGCCGATGGAAGGATTCAACAGCAAACGCGTGAGCGTGGCCCTGCGTCCCGAAGACCTGGAGCGCGCAGCGCCAGGCGCGGATAACGCATTCGACGCCGACGTGACGACCGTCGAATACGGCGGCCGCGATTCGCTGATTCGCGTGAAGACGGCGTTCGGCGAGCTTTGGGCGCGTCTCGCGGGCGAGTTCACCGAAGGCGAGCGCATCAGTCTGCGCGTGCCGCCGTCGCGCACGCTGGTGTATGACGGAGAAGCGTCATGAGCACGGCGCTGCTGTTGCCGCCGCGCGCGCCGCGCGACACCAGGGCGTGGCTCGTCGCGCCTGCGCTGATCTTCATTCTTGCGCTCTTCATCTATCCGTTTGCCTACGGCCTCGTGCTGTCGTTCCAGCCGATGAACGGTGGCGGCGTGTGGGGCAACTACAGGACGTTCTTCTCCGACACGTCGATGTGGCCGACGATCATCGTCACGTTGAAGCTCGCCGTACCCGCGACGCTGATCAACGTCGGTGTGTCGATTCCCGTCGCGTTCGCGTTGCGCCGCAATTCTCCGTACCAGAAGTTCGTCACGACACTGCTTGTGATTCCGGTCACGCTCGGCACCGTGCTGATCGCCGACGGCATGCTGACGTACTTCGGTCCGAACGGCTGGTTCCCGCAGGCGTTGCAGGGCCTGCATCTCTATTCCAGCGAAGTGCGGCTCACGCATAACTACTGGGGCGTGCTGATCTCGCTGATTGTGTCGGGCTTTCCGTTTGCGTTTCTGCTGACGCTCTCCTACGTGACCGGCATCGATCCGACGCTCGCCAGTGCCGCCGCGACGCTTGGCGCAGGTTCGTGGCAGCAGTTCCGCCAGATCTATCTGCCGCTGCTGGTGCCCGGTCTGACGATGGCCGCGTGTCTGTCGTTCGTGCAGGCGTTTTCCGTGTTTCCGTCGGCGGTGCTGCTGGGCGCACCGGCGGGGCCGACACGCGTGATGTCGATCGCGGCCGCTGAAGCCGCGTTCGAAAGCTACGACTATTCGCTCGCATCGGCCATTGCGATGGTGATGGGCTTTGTGCAGCTGGTGGTCGTTGCAGCGATGCTCGGCGCGCGTCGGTTCTTCTATAGCGGACCGGTGACGGGAGGGAAGGGCTGATGGCAACCGATCACCACGCCACGCGTCCGTGGCCACCTTCGGCGACGCAGTCTGACGATAATCGCAAGGGGGGTAACGATGGCGCGCAACCGTCGCGTACGGAGAAGCAGCGCACGAGTCTGACGGATCGTCTATGGAAAGCGTTCGTGTGGGGGGTGATGGCTTTCTTCCTGCTGAACGTCGTGCTGCTGATCGCGACAGTCGCGGTCAACTCGATCGCGACGCGCTGGTTTGGCACGCTGTTGCCGCAAGGTTTCACGCTGCACTGGTACGCGCAGGCGTGGCGCGACTTCCAGCTGGCGAACGTATTGTGGGTGACCGTTGAAGTCGTCGGTGCGGTCGTGCTGCTGTCGGTCGCGCTCGGCGTGCCGGCGGCCTATGCGCTTGCCCGCGTGCAGTTTCCCGGCAAGCGCTTCGCCATGCTCGTCTTCCTGCTGCCGCTGATGGTGCCGCCCGTTACGTACGGTATTCCGATGGCGACCGTGATGTACAAGGTCGGCCTGGCCGGCACGCTGTCTGGCGTGATCCTCGCGAATCTGGTGCCGGCGCTGCCGTTCGTGATTCTCGTGATGACACCGTTTATCGAACAGATCGATCCGAACCTTGAATCGGCGGCGCGCATTTTCGGCGCGAACACGTTCCGGTATTTTCGCTACGTGCTGCTGCCGCTGCTCGTGCCGGGTATGCTGGCGGCCGGGCTGCTGGTGCTGGTGCGTACGATCGGCATGTTCGAGCTGACATTTTTCACCGCCGGACCGGCCACGCAGACGCTCGTCGTCGCGTTGTATTACGCTGTGTTTTCAACCGGTGTACGCGCGCCGCAGTCGATCGACGCGATGGCGATGATCTATATGGCCATTACGCTGATCTGGGTGCTGATCGCGTTGCAGTTCGTGAGCCCGACGCAGATCGTGTCGCGCGTGAAACAACAGAAAGCGTGACGCGTGCGCATGCATGCGCAACGTTGTATGTAACCAGGACGTGGCTGGAGAGAGTGTGACCAAACGGAAGACGCCCGAAGAACTGCGCAGCCATCGCTGGTATGGCGTGAACGACCTGCGTTCGTTCGGCCATCGTTCGCGTACGGCGCAGATGGGCTTCAGTCGCGAGGAATATGCCGGCAAGCCGGTGATCGCCATCCTCAACACGTGGAGCGAGATGAATCCGTGCCACACGCACTTCAAGCAGCGTGTGGAGGAAGTGAAACGCGGCATCTGGCAGGCCGGCGGCTTCCCGATCGAGCTGCCTGTGCAGACATTGTCCGAGCCGTTCCAGAAGCCGACGACGATGCTCTATCGCAACTTCCTCGCGATGGAAGCCGAAGAGACGTTGCGCTCCTATCCTGCCGACGGCGTCGTGCTGATGGGCGGCTGCGACAAGACCACGCCCGCGCTGCTGATGGGCGCGATCTCGATGGATCTGCCGGCTATCTTCCTGCCCGCAGGCCCGATGCTGCGCGGTAACTGGAACGGCGCAACGCTCGGCTCCGGCTCCGACACCTGGAAATACTGGGCCGACCTGCGCGCGGGCAAGATCACCGAAGAAGACTGGCAGGGTGTGGAAGGCGGCATCGCGCGCTCGCCGGGCCACTGCATGACCATGGGCACGGCTTCGACGATGACGAGCGCTGCCGAGGCGCTCGGCTTCACGCTGCCCGGCTTTGCGTCGATTCCCGCGCCCGATTCCCGCCACGCGCAGATGTCGGCGAAGACGGGCATGCGCATCGTCGAAATGGTCTGGGAAGACCTGAAGCCATCGGACATCATCACGGCCGGTTCGATCGATAACGCCGTGACGACCTGTCTTGCGCTGTCCGGTTCGACGAACGCGATCGTCCATATGATTGCGCTCGCGCGCCGCGCGGGCGTTGAACTCACGCTCGACCGTTACGACGACATCGCGCGCCGCACGCCGGTGCTTGCGAACATCCGTCCGACGGGCTCGTATCTGATGGAAGACTTCTTCTATGCAGGCGGCCTGCCGGCGATGCTGTCAGAACTCGGCGACCTGATCGACCGGTCGCAGAAAACGGTAAATGGCCGGACGATCGGCGAGAACATCGCGGACGCGAAAATTTTCAACGACGACGTGATCCGCCGCCGTCACGCGCCGCTGTTGCCGGACAACGGTCTTGCGGTTCTGCGCGGCAACATCGCGCCCGATGGTGCAGTGATCAAACCGGGCGCGGCCGATCCGAAACTGCATGTGCATACGGGCCGCGCGGTCGTCTTCAGCGACTACAACGATATGGCGGCGCGCATCGACGACGATGCACTCGACATCGACGAGAACAGCGTCATCGTCCTGCAGCACGCCGGGCCGGTCGGCGCGCCGGGCATGCCGGAGTGGGGCCAGCTGCCGATTCCGAAGAAGCTGTTGCAAAAGGGCGTGCGCGACATGGTGCGCATTTCCGACGCGCGGATGAGCGGTACGAGCTACGGCGCGTGCGTGTTGCACGTCGCGCCGGAATCGTTCATCGGCGGGCCGTTTGCGCTGGTGCGGGACGGCGATCTGATCGAACTCGACGTGCCGCAGCGCAAGCTGAACGTGCTCGTATCAGACGAGGAACTCGCGCGCCGCAAGGCCGCGTGGGTGCAGCCCGCGCCGCGCTTCGAACGTGGCTACGGCGCGATGCACCAGGTCCACGTCCTGCAGGCCGACAAGGGATGCGATTTCGACTTCCTGCAACGCGGCGGCGCGAAGAGCAAAGACGAGCCTGAGATTCACTGATCAGTACCCGACGCGATAGACCTGCCCGGTCTGCGCGCCCTCAACGCTACGCAGGTAAGCCAGCGCCGCGCGCTTCGCGCTCACCGGCTCGAAGCCGCGGAAAAACGGCGCATACGCGTCCATCGACTCTTCCAGCACCGTCGGGCTCACGACGTTGATGCGGATCCCGCGCGGCAGTTCGATGGTCGCGCCGCGCACGAAACCTTCCAGCGCCAGATTCACCGAGGTCGCGCTCGCGCCGAGGCGGATCGGCTCGTCAGCGAGAATGCCGCTCGTCAGCGTGAACGAGCCGCCGTCGTTGACGTATTGATGCGCGCCGAGTACGACATTGATCTGACCCATCAGCTTGTCGCGCAGGCCGACCCAGAATTGCTCGACCGTCATGTCGGCGAGCGGGCCGAAGTGCACCTTGCCGATCGTGGTGACCACAGCGTCCACCTTGCCGACTTCGCGGAACAGACGCTCGACGCTTGCCGGATTCGTGCTGTCGACGCGATATGCGCCACGCGTCGCGCCGACCTCGATGACTTCATGCCTCGCTTTGAGTTCGCTGGCGACGGCCTGCCCAAGCGTTCCCGTTGCGCCGATCACGATAACCTTGTTCATGTTGATACTCCACAAATGGGGAATGAGAAAATCGGGAAATGGCTAACCCCGATTGTCGAGGCATCGGGGCACGCGATAAAGATGCGCGCGGGCACAGGTGTCGAAACCTGCAGTTCGCAATCGTGCAACGTGTGGCCTGACAAAACCCGAATCAAACGCAATTCAAAAAGAAAGCCCGCGTGCCGCAAGCGATACACGGGCAAATCAAACACAGGACAGACGAAAGAGGCCTACTTGCCGCGTTGAATTTCGATCACGCGCGCGGGCCGCAGATGGTTCAGCGCATAGTGAATGCGGCCGCGATACTGTCGGGCGCCGACGGTGCGTGGGTCGTCGAACTGATAGTCGAGGTCATGCGGTTTCTCGGGCACGACCATGCCTTTATCGATCAGCGTGTAACCCGGCTCCAGAGCCAGCAGAAGATGGTTGCCGCCCACGCGGCTATCGAAGCCGGCGATCTCGCCAAGCATATCGGGCACGCTGTTTTCAAGCGATGCATTGCTGCAGGTCATTTCGTCCGGACTGATCCGGCCTTGTCCGGCAATTCGTGCCGCTTCGTGGTTCTTGCCGTCGGTATCGACGGTGCTGTCATGCGTGCGGTCGTTATGCATCTCCGCGCTGACCGGGCCTTTGGCGACCGGCTTCGCGGCGTCACCCTGCGGTTTTTTCACGTCGATGCTGTCCATAGCGGTACCTCCATTCAGGAACTTCGGGCGAAACACCTACCCGTACTGCCAGCAAGACCCGTTCCGGCAACCGCTCATTCAACGCCCGCCTGGGTGCCGTTTAGCTTGCTCGCATGTCCAGCAAATTTTTGCTTTTTTTCCGTGGAACACGCATTTTCTACAGAGTATGATCTTAGTCCGAACGAGATGTCGCGTATCAAATCACGGCCGCTGTGAACGGCCGCTGGCGGCCCGGCCGCAACACAATACCGCGCGTCACTCACATCATCTACGAGGCAGTCAGGGCGGGTGACTCATGCACTTCGATGCTGCATTCACACATCGCGGCTACTTGCTGAACTGTGCGCCGGCGCGAGCCGGCGATGGCATGTACCAGCCGTATGTGGTGATCTCGCGTTCCAGCGACGGTGAGCTCGTCGCCAACCGGTTTTTCCCCGTCGATCTCCGCTTCGCTGACGAAGCCTCTGCGATCGCACACGCGCGTGACTGGGCAGTGCGCTGGATCGATGCGAGCAGCGTGACAATCTGACTGCGGCGCCGGCCGCGCTCCGTCGCAGCGTGCGTCACGCGGACGGACACAAAACGCGGTAATCTTGGGGACACTTCACCTTGAACCGCACGCCGGCGCCGTCCTCATCATGTCAAATGTGTCTTCTCATAACTGGGGTCTCGAACAGATCGTCGCCGAACTGCGGGCGTCGCGCGAAGAACTGCATCGAACACGCCACCCTCGCGGTATTCGCGAACTGCCGTCGCGCGATGGCGTGATTAATATCGTCGCGGGTCTGCGCGCGGCGCTGTTTCCGACGCATTACGGCGCGCCCGACCTGACGGATGAGAGCGTCGACTATTACGTCGGCCACACGCTCGAAAGCACGTTGCGACTGCTCGCCGAACAGATCCGCCGCGCGCTGCGTTTTCTGCCGGAATACGCGGAGACGCCCGACGCCGAACTCAGCGTGCACGCATTCGACGTCGCGCGTGAATTCGGCAAGCAGTTGCCCGGCATCCGCGCGATGCTCGTGAGCGACATCCAGGCCGCGTTCACCGGCGACCCCGCCGCGCAGCACATCACCGAAATCCTGCTCTGCTACCCGGGCGTATGGGCGATGACGCACCACCGTCTCGCGCATGCGCTGCACCGGCTCGGCGTACCCCTGCTCGCGCGATTTATCAACGAGATCGCGCACTCGGCCACCGGCATCGATATTCACCCGGGTGCGACGATCGGGCCCAGCTTCTTCATCGACCACGGCACGGGCGTGGTGATCGGCGAGACCGCGATCATCGGCGAACGCGTGCGTCTGTATCAGGCGGTAACGCTCGGCGCGAAGAGTTTTGCGGCGGACGTCGACGGCTCGCTGGTGAAGGGCAACGCGCGCCATCCGATCGTCGAGGACGATGTCGTGATCTACGCAGGCGCGACGATTCTTGGCCGCGTGACGATCGGCCGTGGCTCGGTGATCGGCGGCAATGTGTGGCTCACGCACAGCGTGCCGGCGGGCAGCAGCGTGTCGCAGGGCAAGATCCGCGAAGGCGATCGCAGCGACGAGGGCAAACGCTGATGTCGCCACGCCCGCCCGCGACGCTCACCGGCTGAGATCAGCATGCAGCGCGGCCGCGTCCAGATGGTTCGCTGTGCCATTGACGGCGTCGAAGCGACGGTCGCGGAAACCGCGCATGCCTTTCCGCGTCATTCACATGATGGCTTCGGTATTGGCGTGATCGTGCGCGGCGGGCAGCGTTCGGCGAGCGGTCGCGGTCCGGTCGAAGCGCGCGCCAATGATGTGATCACCTGCAATCCCGGCGAAATCCACGACGGCAGTCCGCTCGACGCGCGCGGCCGCGCCTGGCGCATGCTGTACCTCGCGCCATCGCTGATGTTCGAAGCCGCGGGCGAGCTGACGCTCACCCCCTCGCGCTCCGTCGAATTGACGCAGCCCGTCGCACATGATCCCCTGTTGAAGCAGCTGTTCGAGCGCGTGTTTACGGCCGCCGTCGACGATGCCGCGCACGTCGACGACATGGCGCGCGAAGAGGCGCTGCTCGCGTTGCTCGCCCATGTCGGCGCGAAGCACACGACACTGGCAGCGCCCCGTCTGACGGCCGTGCCCATCGCGCGGGCGAAGGCGCGCATCGACGATGATCCATCGTCGGCATTGACGCTCGCCGATCTGGCGGGCGAGGCGGGTATGAGCCGCTTCCAGTTGCTGCGCAGTTTCGCGCATGAACTCGGCTTGCCGCCGCATGCATACCGGATGCAGCGGCGTGTGGCGCTCGCGCGCCGGCTCATCGCGACAGGCGCGGCGCTCGCCGACGCGGCCGCTGGCGCTGGATTTGCCGACCAGAGCCACATGACCCGCGCGTTCGTGCGCCTGCTCGGCATCACGCCCGCGGGCTACGCGGCGGCGACGCGCCGTCCCTGAGCCCGAGCGGCGGCCGCTGGAACGCCGGCCGCCGGAACCGGCCGCTGGAACGCCGGCCGCCCGAACGCTGCAATTTCGTTCAAGACCCGCTTTCCCACTCGCTCTACGCTGCGTCCACATTCCCAACGGACAAGGACGCGGCATGAATTCCCGCTCGATCGGCTATCTCTTTTGCGCGCTGGCGATGATCGGCGTCGGCAGTACGGTGGTGGTCAGCAAGACGATCGCGGCCGGCCTGCCGCCTTTCTCCGCAACGGCATTGCGGTTCGCGATTGCGTTTCCCGTTCTTGTGCTGATCATGCGCATACGCGGCGCGACATTCCCGCGCCTGAACCGGCGCGATACGTTGCTCGTGATTGCGCAGGCAGGCGCGGGCAGCGTCGGTTATACGGTGCTGCTAATCAGTGGCATGAGGCTCGCATCGGCCGCGGATGCGGGCGTCATCGCGGGCACGCTGCCCGCAGTCACGGCGGCCGTCGCGATGATCGCGTTCGGGGAGCGGCCGCGACCCGCGTTGCTCGGCGCGGTTCTGCTGGCGACAGCCGGCGTGCTGGCCTGTACCGTGCGCCTCGATGACATCGAGGGGGCGAGGACCGTTCGCGTGCTGGCCGGCGACGCACTCGTGTTCGCAGCGGTCGTCTGCGAAGTGTTGTTCATCCTGCTCAACCGCAAGCTCAAGACGCCCGTGCCGGCGCTGCCACTGTCGGCGTTGATGAGCGGTATCGGATTTGCAGTCGCGGTTGTGCCGGCTCTGTTTGAAAAACCGTGGCTCGGACACGTCGACGTAGCGGCGATCTCAGGCGTGATCTACTACGCGCTGGTGCCGACCGTGGCAGGCTTCGTGCTCTGGTACGCAGGTGCGGCCCGCATCAGCGGCGCCGAAGCCAGCCTGACGACTGCGCTCGTGCCTGTATCCGCGGTCGCGCTCGCGGCGTGGCTGCTGCGCGAGCCGGTGAGCCTCGCGCAACTGGGCGGCGTGACCTGCGTGCTGGGCGCGGTGCTGCTGGCGAGCATGGACGGCTTCGTGCGTGCGCGCAGACGCGTGAGCGTGTGAGCTTGCGAGCGTTTCAGCATTCCAGTACCCGCAGGCACGAACGGAAAAAGTGCGCGAGGTTCAGGTATTCGCCACACTAAGCGTCGAAGGATTCCCCACGATCGACAGAAACTCGCGACGGGTCGATGGATCGGTACGAAACGTGCCGAGCATCCGTGACGTGACCATCTCGACGCCTGCCTTGTGCACGCCACGCGTCGACATGCATTGATGCGAGGCTTCGAGAATCACCCCGACGCCCTTCGGCTGCAGCACTTCGTTCAGCGTGTCGGCGATCTGCACGGTCATCTTTTCCTGGATCTGCAGACGCTTCGCAAACGCATCGACGAGCCGCGCAAGCTTCGAGATACCCACCACGCGATGTTCCGGCAGATACGCCACGTGCGCGCGCCCGATGATCGGCACCATGTGGTGCTCGCAGTAGCTTTCGAAGCGGATGTCTTTCAGCACGATCATTTCGTCGTAGCCGTCGACTTCGGAAAACGTGCGGACCAGCAGTTCCTTCGGATCAACCGTGTAGCCCGCGAAAAACTCTTCGTACGAGCGCACCACGCGCGCGGGCGTATCGCGCAGCCCTTCGCGCATGGGATCGTCCCCAGCCCAACGCAATAGCACGCGAACCGCCGCTTCAGCTTCTTCGCGCGTCGGGCGAGTGGCCGGTTCTTCGGATTTTGTTGTTCGGGTCATCCACCGCTCCTGTCAGGTCATATCTGTCGGTCATTGTTCCATGTTTTGCGAAATGCTGTCACTTAGGCCATTCGTCCATCGCATCGTTGAACAACTCCGATACAACGCCGCGCAGCCAGCCCGCGCGCGGGTCGTTGTGAAACTTGCGATGCCAGTGTTGCCGGAGGTCGAAACGCGGTAACTGCATCGGCGGTTCGACGATCGTGATCGACGCATGTTCCGACACGTACGCGAAGCCGATCGCGTGCGGCACAGTCGCGATCAGATCGGTGCGCGCGAGGATGAACGGCAGGCTCATGAAATGCGGCGTCTCGAGGACTGCGCGCCGGCGGATGCGTTTCTTTTCCAGAAACTGTTCGAGCACTTCCTGGCTGCGGCCCTCGGCGCGCACCACCGCATGCCCGCATGCGATGAACTGCTCGAGCGTCAGCGGCGCCTTCGCAAGCGGATGACCGGTGCGCATCAGGCAGATGAAGCGATGCGTGAAAAGCCGCTGCTGAAAGAAGTTGTTGCCCGACAGATCCGGGAAAAACCCGACCGCCAGATCGATGTCGCCTGATTCAAGCCCGCGTTCCACCTGCGCCGGCGGCAGCGTGACCGAGCGCAGATTCGCGTGCGGCGCGCGCTCCGTGAACATCTGCAGGAGTCTCGGCAGGAACACGATCTCGCCGACGTCCGAAAGCGCGATCGAAAACGTATGCGTCGACGTCGCGGGATCGAACTCCTGCGAATCGAGCAGGCCGGTCTCGATGCGTCCGAGCGCCTCGCGCGCGGCCGGGATCAGCGCGAGCGCACGCGGCGTCGGTTCCATCCCGCGCGATGTCCGTACGAAGAGCGGATCGCCGAAGTATTCGCGCAGCCGCCCGAGCGCTGTGCTGACGCGCGGCTGGCTCACGCCAAGGCGTTCGGCGGCGCGGCTCACGTTGCGCGTGTCCTCCATCGCAACGAGGTAAGGAATCAGGTTCAGGTCGAGTTCAGGCATGACGGCGGCGGGGCAGTATCGCGATGACGTATACACCGTAACCGCAAAATCGCATTGCCGCATATTGGGGAAAGCGCCCACCGGCGGTTCAGTTCGACGCGTCACCTTGCCTTTTGCCGCGCAAGGTAGATCATGGAAGTCCGGTCCTTGACAAGCGGGTCGGACGCCGACCATAATGCACCCGAACGTTCGCTAAACGAATCGTTGTTCGCGTATAGAACAAATTCGCAAAAACAGCAGTCGCGGGCAGACCAGCATATAGCGGGCATGTCGCGCGCATCCGGAACCCGGCAGCGCGCAGTCATCACGACGCGGAGACGGTGCCATGCAGCTTCCTTGAGCGGCGCGGCGCAAGGCGTCCAACAGGGAACCGGCATGATCAACAAGATTTTCGAATCACTTCAGTCAGCGGTGGCCGACGTCAACGACGGCGCAACGGTCATGATCGGCGGCTTCGGCACGGCGGGCATGCCGTCCGAACTGATCGATGCGCTCATCGAGCAGGGCGCGCGCGAACTCACGATCGTCAACAACAACGCCGGCAACGGCGACATCGGCCTTGCCGCGTTGCTGAAGGCGAAACGCGTGCGCAAGATCATCTGCTCGTTCCCGCGCCAGACCGATTCGTATGTTTTCGACGCGCTCTATCGCGCAGGCGAGATCGAACTCGAACTCGTGCCGCAGGGCAACCTCGCGGAACGTATCCGCGCGGCGGGCGCGGGCATCGGCGGTTTCTTTACGCCCACCGGCTATGGCACGAAGCTCGCTGAAGGCAAGGAAACGCGCCTTATCGATGGCAGGCACTATGTGCTCGAAGCGCCGTTGCATGCCGATTTTGCCTTGATCAAGGCGCTCAAAGGCGACCGCTGGGGCAATCTGGTCTATCGCAAGACCGCGCGCAACTTTGGTCCGATCATGGCGAGTGCTGCGAAAGTCGCGATTGCGCAGGTATCGGAAGTGGTGCCGCTCGGCGCGCTCGATCCTGAAGTCATCGTGACGCCTGGCATCTTCGTGCAACGTGTGATCGCGCTGCCGCAAGCTGCCCAACACACCGCAGCGGCCTGAGAGGAGACACAATATGAAACGACTGACCCGCGATGAAATGGCGAAGCGCGTCGCCCAGGACATCCCCGAAGGCGCGTATGTGAATCTCGGCATTGGCGTGCCGACGCTGGTGGCGAATCACCTCGATGCGAACAAGGAAATCTTCCTGCACAGCGAGAACGGTCTGCTCGGCATGGGCCCGGCACCGGCCAAAGGCGAGGAAGACGACGAACTGATCAACGCCGGCAAGCAGCACGTCACGTTGCTGACCGGCGGCGCCTATTTCCATCATGCGGATTCGTTCGCAATGATGCGCGGCGGCCACCTCGACTTCTGCGTGCTCGGCGCGTTCCAGGTGTCGGCCAAAGGCGACCTCGCGAACTGGCACACCGGCGCACCCGACGCGATTCCCGCAGTGGGCGGCGCGATGGATCTGGCGATCGGCGCGAAGCGGGTGTACGTCATGATGGAACATCTGACGAAGCAAGGCGAAAGCAAAATCGCCGCTGAATGCACGTATCCGGTGACGGGTGTGAACTGCGTCGACCGCATCTATACTGATCTCGCCATGATCGATGTGACGCCCGAAGGGCTCGCAGTGCGCGAGATCTTCTCGGATATCGGCTTCGACGAATTGCAGAAACTGACGGGCATTCCGCTCATCAACGCCATGCAGGCATCCGCAGGCGCAGCGTAAACACGGCGTGACGGTGACGCGGTGCCCGGCGACAATGACGCCTGGCGCCGCGCTTGCCATGTTGCCGGCACACGCGGCTATCGTCTCTCTCCTCGATGGTTGACGCCACCATGCTCGAATCCAGCGCCCGTCTGACGGGCCTCATCTGCGGTACGCAGCCGATGAACGACCTCTGGTCGCCGCGTGCCACATTGCAGCGGATGCTCGACGTCGAGGCGGCGCTGGCGCGTGCGTCGGCGGCGCACAACGTGATTCCTCAAGCGGCCGTACCCGCGATCGAAGCGGCGTGCAAGGCGGATCAACTCGACGCCGACACGCTCGCACGCGATGCTGCACTCGGCGGCAATCTCGCGATCCCTCTCGTTAAACAGCTGACTGCACGCGTGAAAGCGGCGGATACGGAAGCGTCGAAATACGTCCATTGGGGCGCGACGAGCCAGGACATCATCGATACGGCGACGGTTCTGCAACTGCGCGATACGTTCGATCTGCTCGATTCAAGCCTGCGCGCGACGTGCGACGCCATCGCCGCGCTCGCGCTCAGGCATCGCGCGACGCCGATGATCGGCCGCACGTGGCTGCAACAGGCGCTGCCGATCACGCTGGGTCTGAAGTTCGCGCAATGGCTCGATGCATTGCTGCGTCATCAGGAGCGGCTCGACGTGTTGCGTTCGCGTGTGCTTGTACTGCAATTCGGTGGCGCGGCCGGCACGCTCGCGAGTCTTCGCGATGCCGCGCCTGCCGTGACGCAGGCGCTCGCGAAAGACCTCGATCTGGCCGTGCCGACGCTGCCGTGGCATACGCAACGCGATCGCATCGCAGAAACGGCGTCCGTGTTCGGCATGTTGATCGGCACGCTAGGCAAAATCGCGCGCGATATTTCGCTGCAGATGCAGACCGAACTCGGCGAACTCGGCGAGCCGGCGGCCGCAGGTAAAGGTGGTTCATCGACGATGCCGCACAAGCGCAATCCCGTCGGTTGCGCGGCGGTGCTGACGGCCGCGGCACGCGCACCGGGTCTCGTTGCGACGGTGCTTTCCGGCATGGTTCAGGAGCATGAACGCGCGCTGGGCGGCTGGCAGGCCGAGTGGGACGCGTTGCCTGATCTCGCGCGTCTCGCGGGTGGCGCACTCGCGAATATCGAACAGATCACGGTCGGCCTCGACGTGAATGTCGAGCGACTTGCAGCCAATCTCGACGTCACGCATGGGCTGATTCTCGGCGAAGCGGTGATGCTCGCGCTTGGTGACAGGATCGGCCGGCTCGACGCGCATCATCTCGTTGAGCATGCATCGAAAGCGGCCGTGCAGACGGGCCGCTCACTGTTCGATGTGCTTTCCGCCGATTCGAACGTCACGCACCATCTTCCGGTCGCGCAGCTGCAACGGCTGCTCGATCCCGCACAGTATGTCGGCCAGGCCCACGCATATGTGGACGCTACGCTGGCTCTTTACACCGCGCGCGCAGATCGCGCCAACCATTATCAGGAGTAACGGCAATGCCCTACGCCGCAGTGAACGGCACTGAGCTTCATTATCGTGTGGATGGCGAGCAGAACCGCAACGCCCCGTGGATCGTGTTCTCCAACTCGCTTGGCAGCGACCTCTCGATGTGGACGCCGCAGGTTTCAGCATTCTCGAAGCACTTCCGCGTGCTGCGCTACGACACGCGCGGTCATGGGCATTCCGGCGTACCGAAGGGGCCGTATACGATCGAGCAGTTGACGGGCGACGTGCTCGGCTTGATGGATGCGCTCAAGATCGAGCGCGCGAATTACTGCGGCGTGTCAATGGGCGGCCTGACCGGCGTCGGCCTCGCCGCGCGTCACGCGGATCGTCTGGATCGCGTCGTGTTGTGCAACACGGCGGCGCGCATCGGCTCACCGGAAGTGTGGGTACCGCGTGCGGCGCGAGCACGTAGCGAAGGCATGCTCGCGCTCGCTGATGCGGTGCTGCCGCGCTGGTTCACTGCAGGATTCTTCGAGCGCGAGCCGCTCGTGATCGCGCAGATCCGCGATGTGTTCGTGCATACGGACAACGAAGGCTATGCGTCGAACTGCGATGCGATCGACGCCACCGATCTGCGTCCGGAAGCGCCGGGCATCAAGCTGCCGACGCTGGTGATCTCCGGCACGCACGATCTCGCCGCGACGCCCGCTCAGGGCCGCGAACTGGCTGAATCGATCACGGGTGCGCGTTATGTCGAACTCGACGCCGCGCATATTTCCAACATCGAGCAGGCCGACGTATTCACGAAGACCGTGCTCGACTTTCTGGCGGAGTAAGCATGACCGATGACGAACGCTACGAAGCCGGCCTGAACGTGCGGCGCGGGGTGCTGGGTGACGCGCACGTCGAGCGGTCGCTGGCGAATCGCACCGAGCTGACCACGGAATTTCAGAACTTTATTTCGCGCTATGCGTGGGGTGAAATCTGGACGCGCGAAGGCCTGCCGCGTCACACGCGCAGTCTCCTGACGATCGCGATGATGGTCGCGCTCAACCGCAGCGAAGAGCTGGCCTTGCATCTGCGCGCCGCGAAAAATAACGGCGTGACGCGCGACGAGATCAAGGAAGTCCTCATGCAGACCGCGATTTACTGCGGCGTGCCGGCTGCGAATTCGGCGTTTCATCTCGCGGATAAACTGTTCCGTGAAGACGACGCCGCGGCTGCCGCAAAGCCTTAAAGGTTTGCGCTGATTAAATTCGCTGTTAACGTGTCGGGTTCAACCGAACTTTCCCGATGCGCCTGAGTGGCGCTGAATCGCAGGCCGCCTGGGGCAACGATGCTTTCGAATCTGCTGGTACAGCTTGTCAACGGACTGGCCGATGCGTCAGCGCTTTTTCTCGTCGCGGCGGGACTGTCGCTGATCTTCGGCGTGACGCGCATCGTCAACTTCGCGCACGGTTCGTTCTACATGATCGGCATTTACGTGGCGTACAGCATCGCGAGCCGCTTTGGCGCGACCACGGGTGGCTTCTGGCTGTCGGTACTTGCGGCCGCACTGGTTGTCGCCGCGCTTGGCGCGCTGGTCGAGATGGTTGTGCTTCGGCGCATCTATCGCGCGCCTGAACTGTTTCATCTACTTGCCACGTTTGCGCTCGTGCTGATTTTCCGCGATGCCGCGTTGTGGCTTTGGGGGCCGCAGGATCTGTTCGGTCCGCGCGCGCCGCATCTGGCAGGCGCGGTCGATCTGCTCGGCCATCCGCTGCCGACCTACGATATCGCGTTGATCGTGATGGGTCCGCTGGTGTTGCTGGTGCTCTGGTACGGCCTGACGCGCACGCGGTGGGGCACGCTCGTGCGTGCCGCGACGCAGGATCGCGAGATGCTCGGCGCGCTGGGCATCAATCAGGCGTGGCTCTTTACCGGTGTGTTCTTTATCGGCGCGTTTCTCGCGGGCCTGGGCGGCGCGTTGCAGATGCCGCGCATGTCGGCGAATCTGTCGCTGGATCTGGAGACGATCGGCAATGCGTTTGTGGTGGTGGTGGTCGGCGGTATGGGCTCCATTCCGGGCGCGTTCGTCGCGGCTTTGCTGATCGCGGAGATCAAGGCCCTGTGCATCGGGATCGGTCATGTGTCGATCGGCGGTATCGATCTTTCGCTTAGCAAGTTCACGCTGGTAGCCGAATTCGTCGTGATGGCGATCGTTCTCGTGGTGCGCCCGTGGGGTTTGCTGGGTCGCGCTACCACGGCCGTGCGCGGCATGGCCGCCGCTGAGGCGCCATTGCGTCCCGCGGGCAAGCGCCTGCGTGTGCTGGCCATTGCTGCGCTTGTCGTGCTTGCGCTTGCACCGCTTGCCGCCAATGCCTTTCCCTACATGCCGGTGTTGCTCGTCGAAATCCTGATCGCTGTGCTGTTCGCGACAAGCCTGCATTTCATCATGGGACCGGGCGGGATGCACTCGTTCGGGCACGCGGCGTATTTCGGGCTCGGTGCTTACGGCGCAGCGCTTTTTCTCAAGGTCCTGAATCTGCCGATGGAAGCCGCGTTGCTGTTTGGTCCGTTGCTTGCGGTGGGTGGCGCGCTCGTATTCGGCTGGTTCTGCGTCCGACTCTCCGGCGTCTATCTCGCGATGTTGACGTTGGCGTTCGCACAGATTGTCTGGTCCGTGGTCTTCCAGTGGGACGACGTCACAGGTGGCAGCAACGGCATTCTTGGACTGTGGCCATCGAACTGGCTGTCATCGCCGGTTGCGTACTACTACCTGACGCTCATATGCACGGCCATGGGTGTGTGGCTGCTGCGCAGAATGCTGTTTTCTCCGCTCGGTTATGCGATGCGCGCGTCGCGCGATTCCGTGCTGCGCGCCGAAGCGATCGGCATCGACGTCAAGCGTGTGCAATGGGCCGCGTTCGTGATCGCGTCGCTGTTCTGTGGGCTCGCCGGGTCGCTGTATGCGTTCTCCAAGGGCACGATTTCTCCGGAGGTGATCAGCGTAAGCCGTTCCGTCGATGGCCTTGTCATGGTGCTGCTCGGCGGTCTGCAGACGCTGACGGGACCGGTCATCGGCGCTGCGGTGTTCACGTGGCTAGAGGACACGGTCGCGCGTCAGACGGATTACTGGCAGGCGCTGCTCGGCCTCGCGATCCTGCTGCTCGTGATCGCGTTTCCTCAAGGCATCGTCGGTTTTGTTCGCGACCGCTTTGGCGACGATGACGAAAGCACGAAGAACGGTGCCGCGACCGCTAAAGCGCCGGGCGCTGCGGTAAAGGAGGGCCGGTGAGTCTCCTGCGCGTATTCGGACTCTCGAAGTCGTTTGGCGGCGTTACGGCCGTCGATGGAGTCTCGTTCGATCTCGAAGCGGGGCAACTGCTTGCGTTGCTCGGACCGAACGGTGCCGGCAAATCGACCTGCTTCAACATGGTGAACGGGCAACTGCGACCCTCGTCAGGTTCAATCGTGTTCGATGGCCACGAGCTCGTCGGCAAGCGTCCGCGCGATGTCTGGCGGCTAGGTGTCGGACGCACGTTCCAGATCGCCGCGACCTTCAACTCAATGACAGTGCTCGAAAACGTGCAGATGGCGCTCGTCTCGCGCGAACGTAAGCTGTTCGGCCTGTGGAAAGCGGCGTCGTCGTGGTTCGCGGATGAAGCGATGAATCTGCTCGAACAGGTCGGCATGGCCGCCGACGCGCATCGCGCGTGCGGTGTGCTTGCTTATGGCGACGTCAAGCGCGTCGAACTGGCGATCGCTTTAGCAAATCGCCCCAAGCTGTTACTGATGGATGAGCCGACCGCGGGCATGGCGCCTAAAGAGCGCAACGACCTGATGGCGCTGACTCAACGCCTTGTCACCGAACACCAGATCGGCGTGCTGTTCACGGAGCACAGTATGGACGTCGTTTTCGCTTACGCAGACAAAATGATCGTGCTTGCGCGCGGCAAGCTGATCGCGGAAGGCAGTGCCGAGGCGATCCGTAACGATGCGCGCGTGCAGGAAGTGTATTTCGGCACGGGCAAGACGTTTCAGCCCCGCGCGCCGCTTGCCGATGCCGGTTCAGAGGGAGCGCCGCAATGAGCGAGCCGATGCTGAAAGTGTCTGGCCTCAACGCGTTCTATGGTCGCGCGCACATTCTGTTCGACGTCGGCCTTGAAGTCGGACGCGGCGAAGTGGTTGCGCTGATGGGCCGCAATGGCGCGGGCAAATCGACCACGATGAAAGCGGTGATGGGCCTGCTGCCGCGCAAACAGGGCTCCGTCATGTTTCGCGGCGCCGACATCACGACGCTGCCGCCCTATCGCATCGCGCGGATGGGGATGGGCTTCGTACCGGAAGATCGACGCGTGTTTGCCGATCTCACGGTGATGGAAAACCTCGACACGGGCCGCCAGCCGCCGCGCGAGGGCGCGCCGCAATGGACGCCCGACAAGCTCTTTCGTCTTTTCCCCAATCTCGGTGAAATGCCGAAACGTCCCGGTGGACAGATGAGCGGCGGCGAGCAGCAGATGCTGACCGTGTCGCGCACGTTGATGGGCAATCCGTATCTCGTGCTGCTCGATGAACCATCTGAAGGCGTTGCGCCCGTCATCGTCGAACAGATGGCGAACATGATTCTCGAGTTAAAGCGCGAAGGGCTGTCGATTCTTTTGTCGGAACAGAACCTGCATTTCGCGGAGCTGGTCAGCGATCGCGCGTACGTGCTTGAGAAAGGGCAGATCTGTTTTAGCGGCACGATCGCCGAACTTGCACAGAATGAAACCGTCAGGCGCGCTTATCTGAGCGTTTGACCAATGTTGAACGCGGGCTCCGATTCGGCGTCGTGGACGCCGACGTCGAGACGCCGGATAACCTGACTCGCGTGGTTCTCGCGCATCGTCCAACATGCACGGCCGCAACCCGGTACGATGCCGGCTTGTCGCGAAAACTTCAACGATGTGCAATCACAGAACCCGCCTCGCGCCTGCGTGAGCAGCTCGCGGGCGGCCGGCCCTGCCGGACGACCCGGTTTCAGGTAACACCGAACTCGCAGCATCCCGCAATTCCTCGATAACGGAGAAAAGCAATGACCACGCGCGCAGGATGGATCACACGCATGACGGTTTCGCTGACGCTCTCGCTTGCCGCGCTCGGCGCGAACGCGCAGCAGACGATCAAGATCGGCGAAATCAACAGCTACAAGGCACAACCCGCTTTCCTCGGGCCCTACAAGAACGGCTGGAATCTCGCGCTCGACCAGATCAACGCTTCAGGCGGCGTGCTCGGCAAGCAGATCGAAGTCGTCTCGCGCGACGACAACGGCAATCCTGGCGACACCATCCGCGTCGCGCAGGAGTTGATCGCGCGTGAGCAGGTGCAGCTGCTGTTCGGCGGTTTCCTGTCGAACACGGGCCTCGCGCTGACCGACTTCGCAAAGCAGCGCAAGATTTTCTTCCTCGCCGCCGAGCCGCTGACCGACAAGATCGTCTGGGCCGACGGCAACAAATATACGTACCGTCTGCGTCCTTCGACGTATATGCAGGTCGCGATGCTGGTGCCGGAAGCCGTGAAGCTCAAGAAGAAGCGCTGGGCGCTGGTGTATCCGAACTATGAGTATGGGCAATCGGCCGTTGCGACCTTCAAGAAGCTGCTGAAGGCCGCGCAACCCGACGTCGAATTCGTTACCGAACAGGCGACGCCGCTCGGCAATCTCGATGCGGGCGCGGTCACGCAGGCGCTTGCGGATTCGAAGCCGGACGCGATTTTCAACGTGCTGTTCAGCGCCGACCTCGGCAAGTTCGTGCGTGAAGGTAATACGCGCGGCCTCTTCAAGGATCGTAGTGTCGTGTCGCTGTTGACCGGTGAGCCGGATTATCTCGATCCGCTCGGCGCCGAAGCGCCGACTGGCTGGATCGTCACCGGTTACCCGTGGTATTCGATCGATACGCCGGCTAACAGGAAGTTTGTCGATGCGTACCAGGCGAAATATCACGACTATCCGCGGCTCGGCTCGGTGGTGGGTTATTCGGCGTTGATGTCGATTGCGGACGGCATCAAGAAAGCCGGCTCGACCGATCCTGACAAGCTCGCCGCAGCGTTCAAGGGTCTTGGCGTCGATACGCCGTTCGGACCGATCACCTATCGCGCGCAGGACAACCAGTCGACGATGGGCGCGTACGTCGGCGTAACGGGCTTGAAGGATGGCAAGGGCGTGATGACGTCGTATCGGTACATCGACGGCGCAAGCGTGCAGCCATCCGACGCGGATGTGAAGAAACTGCGCGCAGCAGAATAAACGCGAAGCTGGCGCAGCGCAGGCGCAGGTATCACGCGGGGGCGGTGAACGCCTCCGCGCGTCGCGCGCTATTCCTCGTGGTCGTGTTCGGCGACGAAGTGGCGTAGATAGGCGAGCACGGCCGCTTCGGCGGCGCGGTGATCGGCGCCGTTTTTGGAGCCGGCGTTCTCCTCGTCGCCAAATAGCGCCGATGGCGCGTCGTGGACATCCACTTCCTGGCCCTCGCGATACAGACGGATCTCATGGGCCGTTTCGATATATTCGGCGATCCAGTGGACACCTTCGATATGCGTGCCCGCACGTATAACAGGTGGTTTCATGTCTGCGTCTCCCGATCGAGCTGGCGTAAAGCGCCGCTCTTGCTCTAACAATAGGCGCTCGGAACGTTTGGCGCATCCTTTGTTGAATCGCTGCCCGACCGTGAGTTTCCTGCAAGGCCGTGCAAATTTGCGTCAGTCTCGCTGGCGAATGCCACGCAAAACACGATTTTCGAGCGCGTTTTCTTCACTTTTCTCCGCAAAAAAAGCGGCCCATACCAGGGCCGCCCGTGCACATCACTAGACGCGTATCGCGCCGCTGAGCGCGTTATTGCACAGTTGCCAGCACCTCGCGAACGGTGCTGAAAATGCGGTCGATCTGCGCTTCTTCGACGATGAGCGGCGGCGAGAACGCAAGGATATCGCCCGTAAAGCGGACCAGCACGCCCGCTTCGAAGCATTTGACGAAGGCTTCATAGGCGCGCGCGCCCGGCGCCCCGTCACGCGATTCGAGTTCGACGCCTGCGACGAGCCCAAGATTGCGAATGTCTTTGACGTGCTTCGCATCGCGCAGCGCATGCACGGCGCTTTCGAACTTCGGCGCCATCGAATTTGCGCGTGCGAACAGGTCTTCGCGACGATACAGGTCGAGCGTCGCGATCGCGGCTGCAGCGGCGGCAGGGTGCGCCGAATACGTATAGCCGTGGGCGAGTTCGATCGCGCCGGGTGCGCCGCTGTTCACGATCGTGTCGTGGATCGTGCGGCTTGCCGCGACCGCGCCCATCGGAATGGCCGCGTTGTTGATCGCCTTGGCCATCGTCAGCAGGTCGGGCGTCACGCCGAAATACTCGCTCGCAGTTGCCTTGCCGAGGCGGCCGAAACCGGTAATCACTTCGTCGAAAATCAGCAGGATGCCGTGCTTCGTACAAATGTCGCGCAGCTTCTGCAGATAGCCTTGCGGCGGAATCAGCACGCCAGTCGAGCCCGCAACCGGCTCGACGATGACTGCGGCGATCGTCGATGCGTCATGCAGCGTGACGAGCCGTTCGAGTTCTTCGGCGAGATGCGCGCCCCATGCCGGCTGTCCCTTCGAAAACGCGTTGTGTTCGAGGTTATGCGTGTGCGGCAGATGATCGACGGCGGGCAGCAATGCACCCGAAAACGTCTTACGGTTCGGCGAAATGCCACCGACCGAAATGCCGCCGAAGCCCACGCCGTGATAGCCGCGCTCGCGGCCGATCAACCGCGTGCGCTGACCTTCGCCGCGCGCGCGGTGATACGCAAGCGCGATTTTCAGCGCGGTATCGACGGATTCAGAACCCGAGTTCGTGAAGAAAATGCGATCGAGGCCTTCCGGCATGAGCCCGGCGACTTTCGACGCTGCTTCGAATGCGAGCGGATGGCCCATCTGGAACGTCGGTGCGAAGTCGAGCGTCGACAGCTGCTTCGCGATCGCCGCGACGATTTCATCGCGGCTGTGACCGGCATTCACGCACCAGAGACCGGCGCAGCCGTCCAGCACCTCGCGACCGTCCGTCGTGCGGTAATACATGCCCTTGGCCGATTCCAGCAGGCGCGGCGCAGCCTTGAACTGGCGGTTGGCGGTAAAAGGCATCCAGAAAGACGACAGGTCGTCGATGACGGGGCGCGAAGTCATGGGTTTTTCTCCTCGAAGTGGTAGCGAAACTGTAGCGCTCGCGGTCTAATGTCGGCATAGACAGTTGGCTCATCTGCGCTGGTAACTGTGCTGGTTAATTCGCGCTGACTGTAGTGGTCAAATCGGACTCATCGTCGTCATCTGTCGCCCTTCTTCGCCATGATCGAACTTCAACTGGAACGCGACCGTCGCAGTACATCGACACTGGTCGAGCAGGTCGTGCAAGGCTTTGCATCGGCTATCGAATCGCAGTCGCTGCGCGCGGGCGCGTTGCTGCCCTCGGTACGACAACTGGCAGAGACGCATCGACTGAGCACCTTCACCGTGACGGAAGCCTATAACCGCCTTGTTTCGATGGGGTTGGTGGTCGCGCGGCGCGGCTCGGGATACCGGGTTGCGACGCTCGATGCGCCGGCGGCGCGCGCGAGCGCGTCCGACTGGCAGCCGCCCAGCCTCACCGCCACGTGGCTGCTCTCGGATGTGTACGCTGACCACTCCGTGCCGATCAAGGCCGGATGTGGCTGGTTGCCGAACGAGTGGATCAATGGTTCGGGATTGCAGCACGCACTGCGCGCAATGAGCCGTGTGCCGCCCGGACGTCTCGCCGATTACGGTCATCCGTACGGATTCGCGCCGCTGCGCGAACGGGTCGCCGAACAGCTCGACCGGCGCGGTCTACCGGTCGATCTGTCGAATGTGCTGCTCACGCAGGGCGCGACCCAGGCGCTCGATCTGATCGTGCGCACGCTGCTGCGTCCTGGCGACACCGTGCTGGTCGAAGACCCCGGTTACTGCAATCTGCTGCAGATTCTCAAGCTGGCAGGGCTCAACGTGCACGGCGTGCCGCGTACACCCGTGGGTCTCGATGCCGACGCACTCGAAATTCTCGTCACCGCGCATCGGCCTAAAGCCATGTTCGTCAACACGACGCTGCAGAACCCGACCGGCACGACGCTCGGCATGGCGTCGGCGTTCCGGCTGTTGCAGATTGCCGAGCGGCAGCGCATGTGGGTGATCGAAGACGATGTCAGCCGCGAACTCGCGCCTGCTGGCGCGCCGCTTCTGGCGGCGATGGAAGGACTGCATCGCGTGCTGTACGTCAGCGGCTTTTCGAAGACGGTGACGCCGGGGCTGCGCTGCGGATATGTCGTCGCGGAGCGCGACGTGCTGCGCGAACTGGCGCGCACGAAAATGGCGGTGGGTTTGACGTCGTCGGAATCGATCGAGCGGATCGTCGACAAGGTACTGCTCGAAGGCCGTCATGCGCGTCATGTCGAGACCGTCAATGAGCGCCTGAAGGCCGCGCACATGCAGGTCGAGGAGCGCATCGACGCGGCCGGGCTTGAACTCTTTCACCGGCCACGCGCGGGCCTTTTTCTGTGGGCGAAACTGCCGGTCGAACCGGAGCGCGCGGCCGAAATCGCGACGGCCGCTTTGCGTGACGGTATCTGGCTCGCCCCGGGTTCATATTTCCGGCCTGACGATGCGCCGAGCGCGTGGTTTCGCTTCAACGCTCCCTACTCGACCGACGACGCGTTGTGGCGCTTTATCGACGGCATCCGCTAGTGGAACGCGTGGACGCCGCCGGAGCCGCTATCGCAATGCTCAACCGAGCAGATGCAGCACGACTGGATACATCGACAGCACGAGCAGCGTCGCCATCACGATGTTGAATGCGCGCAGCCGCCGCGGATTCGACAGAAAGCGCCGCAGGCTGGTGCCGAACGCGGCCCACAGACAGATGCAGGGCAACCCGATCACATAGAACAGCACGGCCATCATCAGCGCATTGAAGCCGAAGTCGGCGCTCAGATGAATCGTCGTCGCGGCGGTCAGCACCATCATCCACGCCTTCGGATTGATCCACTGGAACGCGATGGCTTCGTGAAAACGCATCGGCCGGCGCTCGCCCTTGCGCACCTGAACCTCACCCGACGTGCCGATTTTCCACGCGAGATACAGCAGATACACGACGCTGGCAGTTTCCAGCACGGTGTAGAGCATCGGAAAACGGCGGAACGCCTCACCGAGCCCGAATCCCACTGAGAGCATCAACAGCGCGACGCCCGCGCTGATCCCGAGCAGATGCGGCACCGTGCGGCGAAAGCCGAAGTTGACGCCCGACGCCAGCAGCATCGTGTTGTTCGGGCCGGGCGTGATGGTCGTGACAAGCGCGAACAGGATGCCGGCGGGCAGGGCACTGAGTGTGAGCAGGGAGTCGAGAGGCATGGCGGGGCTCCGGGTTCGGTGACTGTTGATGCAGTCTATCGAACGGAGCCGGTACAGTACCGGTACAGATTTAGAGATGATGTCCGGTACGGCTTCCTCGAGCTTCAAGGATCGTGCACCTGCCCATAGGACGACAGCAATAGTCTTTCCAGCTTGAATGGATCACATTGTGATATAAAATGAAGGCAGATCTCCTCGTCACTGGTAATTGAGCAGGAGCAAGCCGGAAGACAATCGCGTTGCCCCCAACGGCTTTCCGGTGCGATGGTGCGATACACATCGAAGCAGGGAGCCATCATGCTGATCACATTTCAATCGCCCGCGACGCCTGATGTCGTGATGCTGAGGGATCTCGCCCAGTACCTGCTGGGGCTCGTCGGCAAGCACCTCGATACGCGTGGCGTCATCCTGCACGACGAACTGCCCCGTGCCATCAGCCGCCTGGAGGCGGCTATCTCGAACGACGAGAAGGCGGAGGTTGCACTCGAATCACTGCAATATTCCCGCGAGCGCCGCCAGGAATCAGGCGGTGGACTTTCGCAGCGGGCATGGCCGTTTCTCGACATGATGCGTGAAGCCCGCAAACAGAATGCCGACATCATCTGGGGGCTGTAGACGTCGTGGTGCACCGCAGGCTGACGCCCGTTGGACATCGGTTTGATACTGGGAGGCCATGATTGTCGAAGTGGCCAGATGGCTGCTGTCCGGGCAGCAGACGGACGCAGGCGCCGATCGCCAGACCGGCGCCGCGGTAGCGCCATTGTCCGTCAGTGTCCGTTGTGCATGCGGCTCCGCCAGTGCCGGCGGGATATCTGCCGTGGCTCCCGTTCACGGAGATGGGGCCGGCGATCGAGTGCCACGATGAAAAGAACCAGCATCGCAAGTATTGCGGCCACAACAACGAACTGCACAAGAAGATCCATCATTGCCGCCTCCGTTTCGATTACAGCCGCTACTTCCTGATGGCGTGCTTTCGATCAGGATGACGTAGCTGATTGACATGCAGATTCCAGCTTTTTCCTGTTTCCCTCAGGAATGTCTTCCGCGGTGCTTGATAGACGATTGGTGGTTGACACGTCCACCAGGGACAAGCGCGGACAGTCCGAATCCGATCGCGGCAAAGACGAATAATGCGAGAAAGAACAGCACCCAGTAAAAGTCGATATTCATAGCAATCTCCTTTCGCCTTCGACCCCGTCCGCTTACGCGACGCAGACGCCCGTAAGGGTGGTGTCGATATAGCGCTTCGCCATTGCGGCGGCGATTCTCAGGGCATCTCCGGAGCTCTGGTAACCCCGTAGCTTCGGATCGCACAGCAGCTTCTTCCTGGATGCGCCGGTGCAGTCGTCCCACTGGATCACGGCCACCGGTTGGTAGATGGCGCCCAGTTCCAGGCCTTCACCGGCCACCGGATCAATCTGTGCGCATGCCCAGATCTGGAAGCCCCTGTAGTTTTCGTACGACTGCTCGTTCATTGCGCCATCCCGTTTCGAACCCACGCATGGCCGTCACCTGGCCACCTCGAACAGGACGCCGCAAGACACGCGGTCGAGCAGCAGTGCGTGGTTTTCTCCCTCCCACCATCGCGCAAAAAATCCGTGCGGATGATGTCCAATGACGATGAGGTCGACCTTCAAAGAATCCGCGAGGCGGGAAATGTGGTCGACCGCGTTTCCTGTCGAATAGTGTCCCGTCGCAGTCACCCCCCATGCCCGCAGTCGTTCGATACCCTCGCGTAGCGTCTCCCTTGCCGCCTGCTCATCGATCTCGAATTTCATCGACGACAGAACGTCGAATCCGCTTGACCAGTATGTGCAGTCGAAGATCGAGAGCAGATGGGTCTCCGCGTGCAACTGCTGCGCAAGCGCTGCACCGCAGCGAAGAGCAAGCTGCCCCTCCGGTGTGGCGTCGTAGCAGAGCAGGATCCGGTTGAACGGGGCCATCATCGATTCCTTTACAGGCTTTCGCGATGTCGTCTATCGAGTGAGCGAATCGGTTCCGCCGCGAAATTGTTCAGGTGAACATGGGCACAGCCTCGATCAGCGCGAAGCCCAATAACGCACCGACTGCTGCACCCAGCAGCTTGGGGTGCCAGCGCTGCAACTGCAGCGCGCTGAGCAGGTCGCCAACCAGGATGATGCCCAGCAGCGCGAATGTGATCAGCAGATAGCCGATCTCAAAGTCGCTATTGATGACCATCACGCCTCCTTTGCGTCACCCGACATGACGTCCCGGAAATCCCTGAAGTCCTTTGCAGCGGCAACGCAACTGCCCTCGCCGGTTCAGGTGTCCGGGCTGCAGTCGTGTCTTCGATCCAAACCAGATCCCGGTGTCTGGACTTTGATTCAATTATATATCACAACATGATATATGTGATCGGCCGGCTAAAGCCTCGGACCGGGCCGGCCGGGAGGCGAACGACTGTTTCCATGAGTGACGCCTCACCGCGCCGGGGTCAGCGTGTCAGCGCCTTGCGCAACCGATCGCATTTCAGGCCGCACGTGCATTTGCGGCGGAGAGACAAATCGCCGTTCGACCCATGTCAAATCCGGCTGGTTGAAACATCACGCGGCTTGCCCCGGGCGGTTACGCGCCCACTGGCCCAGCACCGCACAGGCGATCAGCAACGAGCCTGTAACGAAGAACACCGAATGCAGCCCGATGTGCACGCCGATGAATCCACCAATCAGCGGCCCGACAACCTGACCGGCGAACTGCGCCGACTGCAGATAGCCGAGCATCTTTCCCGACTCGTGGTCAGCGGCGGAATGCCGTACCAGTTTCGCGATCGACGGCAGCAAGCCGGCGAGCGTCATGCCCATCAATCCACGCAAGGCCGCCAGTTGCCACCAGTGTGTGACGAACGCCTGCGGCACCATCACCAGGCCGGTCAGCACCAGGCAGCCGATAATCACGTTCCAGCTGCCAATGCGATCGGCGAGCGCGCCGAGGCGTGCTGCGGTCAGCATGCTGCCAAACGCGGAACATGCCATCACGATGCCGGCGGTGCGCGCAAGGTGGTCTGCCGGCACGTTGAGGTGCCCGATATACACGGTGATGATCGGCTCGATCGACATGTTGGCAAGGAGCACCATCATCGCGGTCAGAAGCAGGGTGATCGTAACCGCGCGGTTCGCGGTCTTCGATGCGACCGCGTTGGCCGCGGGGCGATTTTTTACATCGGACGCGGGGCGAAAATCTTCGCGCACCAGCAGGACCGTGAGGATGGCGGCCACAGCAATCATGGCGCCGCCCGCGAAAAACGTGCTTCGAATGCTGATCAGCGACGGCAGGAACCCGCCCACCAGCGGACCGGCCAGGTTGCCTGCGAGCGCCCCGGTTGAAAGGATACCGAGGGCCCAGCCGGCACGTTCGCGAGGCGCCTGGGTGCCGATCATCACGATCGACGCCGATGCATATCCTCCGATCAATCCGGCGGCCAGCCGCAGCGCCACGAGTTCGTAGACGTTGTGCGCCATGCCGATCAACGACATCACGATGGCCATGCCGACCGCTGCCCGTACGAGCATCGGTTTGCGGCCGTACCGGTCGGCGAGACGACCCCAGAGCGGTGCCGTGAGGGCAGTGCCAAGGAAGGTCGCACCGAAGGCGACACCTGACCACTGCACTACCGCCGCCGGCGAGGTGACGCCGAGTTGCTGTACATAGAGTGGAAGAAACGGCAGCAACATGCTCAGGCTGACGAGCGTGGTGAACGAGCCGATCACGCAAATGACGAGGTTGCGGCGCCAGTAGAGCGTGTTGCGGCCGGCATAGCTGGCCGGGTCCGCGAAGTTCGCCGTCTGGGCAAGCACATTGGCTGGCTGGCTCATACGGCCTCCTCGACGTTGAAGTCCGCCTTGATGGCATCGAGCCGCTTCTGAAGGGACATGATTGACTCCTCTGGCACCGCTTCTGATGGAAGGAGTCTAGATGCGAACGCGGCGCGAGAGAATCGCCGCAGTGCGGTAGACATTCTTCCGTGCAGCGGTTCAATCGGGATCGGTGATGCCCTTTAGTTCGCTGAAGAGCGCGCGCAGACGCGGAACCGCGAAGTCAACGAACGAGCGGACTTTCGGCACGGTCAGGCGGCCATGCGGCGTGAGCAGATGAACCGGAAGCGGCGCGTGTTCGTGGCCGGTGAGCACGATCCGCAACGAGCCGTCCCGCACCTGATCGGCGACGTGATAGGAAAAGAGCCGCGTCACGCCGTGTCCCTCGACGGCGGAAGCCACCGCGCCCGCTACGCTGTTGACGATCAAACGTGGCGTGAATTGCACTGTTTGAGGCACGGCGGAATTGTTCGATGAAGGAAAGCTCCACGAATCGACCCCGAAATGCGTCATGGAGATGATCTGGTGGTTCGCGAGATCGGCGGGTTCGTCGATGGGTGAATGTCCGGCGAGATAGCGCGGAGACGCAACGACGACACGGCGAACTTCGCCGAGCGGAAGTGCGACGAGCGTCGAATCGGCGAGATGCGCAATGCGCAGCGCGACGTCGATTCCTTCGTCGATCAGGTTCGCCGGGCGGTCGAGCAGATGTAATCGGGCCGTGACGTCCGGATACTTATCCACGAACTCATCGAGAAGCGGGCGCAGAAAGTCCTGCCCCGCTGCAACGGGTGCGGTTAGCGTCAGCGTGCCGCGTGGCGCCGAGCGCTCCCCGGCAATCAGCAGATCAGCCTCTTCCAGGTCGGTCAGGATTCGACGGCACGACGCGGCGTAGCGCTCGCCCGCCTCGCTCAGCCTGATCGTGCGCGTCGTGCGATGCAGTAGCGCCATGCCGACGTGCGCTTCGAGAAACGCGATGGCCCGACTGACCGCGGCGGGCGAGCGGCCGAGCCGCCGGCCGGCCGCGGCAAGGCTGCCTTCGTCAAGCGTGGCTACGAATACCTTCATCGCGTCGATTCGATCCATCGTTGACGTAACGTCATGACAAAGTGGATTGACCATCGTATCAGTCTTGCGGGTCGGGTACGCCACGGCCGACTGCCATCGACATTGCGCACACCTGGCACGCAAGCCGTTAGACAATTGAAAGTCTCGCTTCATCACAGGTTCGCAGACGGGATCCATATTGATCGGCCGGCGCAGGTCGGTCCCCCAATGCCCAACAACGAGGTGAGACATGGATAAAGCCAGGAAGTGGTCCGGGTTCAGCGCAGCATTCGGTGCCGGTGTGATGGCACTGGCTGGTGTGCACCCGGCGGCACAGGCTCATGAAATGGAAGACGCGAAACGCGTGCTTCTCATCAGTATCGATGGTTTGCATGAGCAGGATGTCGCCCGCTGCATCGGCGCGAACGCGTGCCCGAATCTGGCCGTGCTGGCGAAATCAGGCGTGACATACACGGATGCGCATACGCCAGGTCTGTCGGATTCCTTTCCCGGTCTTGCCGCACTCGTGACAGGCGGCTCGCCGAAGAGCGCAGGTCTCTTCTATGACGTGTCGTATGACCGTACGCTCTATGCCCCGTCGGATACGCACTGCACGGGCAAGCAGGGATGGAACGTCGTGTTCGATGAGACAACCGGAATCGACGGACAGAACGGAGGTCCGCTGATCCATCTCGACGGCGGTGGCGCGTTCAATCCGCAGGCCATTCCGCGTGCATTGAAAGATGGCGTCTGCACGCCCGTCTACCCGCATAACTACATCAAGACGAATACCGTTTTTGAAGTCGTCAAGGAACACATTCATGGTGCGCGTACCGCCTGGGCGGACAAGCATGCGTGGGGTTATGACTGGGTCAATGGACCATCCGGGCGCGGTGTCGACGACCTGGCGCGTACCGAGATCAACTCGATCGACCCTGCGACCAATAAGAACTACACCGACGTTTATACGCACACGGAGCAGTTCGATAACTTCCACGTGCAGGCGATCATCAACCAGATCGATGGTAAAGATTCGACTGGAAAGGCTGCTTCGGTGCCGACGGTGTTCGGTACGAACTTCCAGACCTTGAGCGTGGCTCAAAAGGCAACCGTAGAAACAGGCGGGGGGTACCTCGACGCGAGTTTCACGCCGGGTCCTCAAGTCTCAAAGGCGATTGCCTATGCGGATGACGCACTGGGCCGCATCGTGTCCGAACTGAAAGAGAAAAACCTCTATACCTCGACGGTCATTATCGTCACGGCCAAGCATGGTCAGTCGCCCACCGATCATACGAAGCTGGTGAAGAACGGCGATACGCTGACGAAACTGCTGGAAGCCAGCAACTATCTCGACCCCAAGGGCAACTTTGGCCAGAACGCCACGACGTCGGGCAATCTGAACGACGGTACGGGTCTCGTTGATACGGGCATGGTGCAATCCGACGACGTCGGTCTCATCTGGCTGCGCAACCGCAGTCAGCTCGATGCGGTTGTGAAGACGCTCAACGCGAACCGCAGCTGCAACGCGCCAGGCATCTGTGCGGACGGTCTCGAAGCGTACATCCTGTACGGTCCGCGCCTTGCTGCCCTGTTTGGCGATCCTGCACGCGGCCGGACCCCGGACATCATCGTGCAGCCGAACCCCGGTGTGATCTACACGTCCAGCATGTCGAAGGACGAGGAGCATGGCGGAAATGCGCCTGACGACAATCACCTGGGTCTCGTGGTGTCGTTCCCGGGACTCCGGCACGGTCGAACCGTGTCCAGGCCCGTGCTCACCACACAGGTCGCGCCGACGATTCTCCGCGTTCTCGATCTTGACCCGGAACTGCTTCACTCAGTCCAGGTAGAAGGGACGCGGGTCCTGCCGGGTCTTGGAATCGAGCGCAAATAGCGTCTGCTTGATGCGATCCGCCGGCCGGGAGCGCCCGGCGTGGCGATGGCGGGCGGCTCCGGCGCGTTAGCTGAACGCGCTGGCCGTCTGATGTCCGGAAGTTTTGCAATGTAAGCGGCGCGGTTTGCTCAGGAAAGGGCGAACCGCGCCGCTGTCATTGCGTGAGCCGATTGAGCATAACTTTGAAGTGTTGAGGCATTAAACAACTCACGTTGTCTGCCTAAACTGACTTCCATGCCATATGACATGGCTAGCAGACGAAACCCAACACTCATGGAGCCAATCATGTCACGTCTTTCCGCTATCAACCCTAACGAAGCCACCGGCGCTACCGCCGACCTGTTCGCCGCGATCAGGAAGGCCGCCGGCAAGGTGCCGAACGCTTACGCCACCATCGGCACGCACAGCCCCGAAGGACTCGGTGCGATGCTCGCCGTCGACGGCGTTATCTCGCACGGCAGCCTCGAAAAGGCCGACGTTGAAACCATCAAGCTTGCCGTCAGCGAAATCGCAGGCTGTGACTACTGTATTGCCGCCCATACGCTAATGGGCAAGTTTGCGGGTCTTTCACAGGACGCAATGAAGCAGGTCCGCGCAGGCGATGCAACCGGCGACGCAAAGCGCGACGCGCTGGTGCGCTTTGTTCGCACGCTGGTCGATACGCGTGGCACCGTGCCCGCCGCTGAGCTCGACGCGGTGCGTGATGCAGGCTACAGCGAACGCCAGGTGATCGAAATCTGTCTGGCGGTGGCGTCGATTACGTTCACGAACCTCGTGAACCGCGTGAACGACACGACGCTCGACTTCCCGGCGGTTGCGTAACACGCCGCGTTAAAGCGGCCGCAGCACTTAAGGCCGCACTGCCAGCTTCACCGGCATCGAACTGGGCACCATCGTAAAAGCAGAGATTTCTTCGATGGTGTCCGGGTCGACCGCCAGTTCGACGGTGAAATTCGACATCAGCATCGACAGCACAAGCCGCATTTCGACGCTCGCCAGATGTCGCCCCGGGCACACTCGCGGCCCCGCACCAAACTGCAGATAGGCACGCATGTCATGCGCACCTTGGGACGGATCGCGCTGGTGCAACCAGCGGTCCGGATCATATTTCAGCGGCTCTGCAAAATTGCGTGCATCGAGCATCGCGGGACGGTTCAGGAAAAAAAGCTTCGAACCGGTCGGCAGCACCACGTCCTGCAGACACACATCTTCCAGCGGTTCGAACGAGTTCACCGCGGCAACCGGCTTCAAACGGCTCGCTTCGGTACATACCGCTTCGAACAGATCCAGCGACTTCAACGCGCCATAGTCCGGACATACGGGCGATGTGCCCAGCACGCCGCGCGCTTCATCGGCCATACGCTGTTGCAATGGCTTGTCGTTGGCGAGATAGAGCAGGGCCCATGCGATCGAATTGGCCGTAGTGTCTTCGCCCGCCAGCAGAAGGGTCAGCACGTTGGCGGCGACCTGGTCGTCGGTGATGCCCGAATCTGGTTTGTCGCGCATCATCAGCATCGCTTCAAGCAGATGACGCGGCGTTTCCGCCGGATCGTCGCGCATATGCTCGCGTGCGCGCTCCATCATCTGACGCACATAGCGATGCACTTCGACCAGCGCACGGTCGACACGCCGGTCGCGCGGCAGCTTCACGTAATGCCAGTAGGGGAAGGGCGCGTTGATGCGTGTCATCAGCATCGGGAAGATCAGCGCGAGGTGCTCCTGAATCACGCCACGGTCTTTCTCGATCGTATGCGGGTCCTCGCCGAACGCGAGTGCGCTCGTCACGTCCACCGTATAACGCTTCAGGTCCTCCGTCATCTCGACGACGCTGCCCTGCTCAGCAGCCCGTGCCCAACGCACGCGCAGGCGTTCGGTGATCGCGCTGAGCGTCGGATAGAACGCCTTGATATGCGGAATGGAAAGCGCCTGCATCACGAGCCGCCGCTGCGGCTCCCACGCCGCCCCTTCGGCGGAAAAGAGGCCGTTGCAGCCGATTTCCTCCAGCGTCGATTCGAGTGTCGCATACCGGCGATAGCGGTGCGGACGCTCGCGCATGATGGTCTGGCAAAGCTCGGTATCGGTCCAGACGGTGACGGGCATCCCGGCGATCTGGAATCTGAACGGCGTACCCAGTTCTTCCGCCCAGCGCTCCAGGATCAGATGAAGTTTCGCCGGTGCAAGCTGATGCAGGTTGCCGATCAGCGGCAAGCCCTTTGGGCAAGGCAGATCGGCGACACGCCGCATGCGGGTCGCATTACTCGTCGCTGCATCCATATTCAGGCCCTCTCATGGCGCCGCCTGGGTGTCTGGCGCGTCGCTCCAGTTACAGAGGATAGTGCATTGAGCCTTGAATGCCGACCGTCTCCGCCATGCAGTGTGCGCTGCCGTCCAGGAATCGTTCGCTGGCGCAACGCGGGCAGAAAGCGCATGATCCGGGGACGTGTCCCCGTTACCCGGCAGGCATCGGGATTCAGGGCGGCGCGCCATGTCATGTCAAAGGTCGGCCGGTATGTGCGGGCAGGTCAGGTTGAATGTCCGCGTCTGGCTGTGTGTTCACGAATCCCGGGAGGATCCAGCATGGAAAAATTTGACACCGCCAATCCGTTTGGCGAATTCACCAAAATGCTCGAGCAGTTCAAACTGCCTGGCTTCGACGTGCCCGCCATCATGGAAGCGCGGCGCAAGGACGTCGAGGCGCTCGTCACGGCCAACCAGACGGCCTTTCAGGGCATGCAGTCGCTCGCGCAGAAGCAGGGCGAAATGCTGCGCACGACGCTGAGCGAACTCCAGGCGCTGGCCACAGCAGGCGGCGGCGCGTCGCCTCAGGCGGCCGAACTTGTTCAGCAGACGCTGCATAAGGCACTCGCGAACATGCAACAACTGGCGCAGGCTGCGTATCAGTCGCAGGCGGAGTCGTATGCTGTGATCCAGAAGCGCGTGGAGGAAAACGTCGAGGAGTTGAGGACGTTGATGCAGCAGAAGAAGTAGCCTCGCGCACCCACCTCGAAACAGGCGACAGGGAAGGGCCGCGACAGTCTGACTGTCGCGGCCCTTTTCTTATGGGTTGATGGGTTGATGGGCTTATGACTTCCCCGGCGCCGCAGCGGTACGGGGCGTCCGCGAGAGGACTGCCTTCTTCGGGGGCGCCGTGTCCTTTACCGCCGACGCCACGATCACCCGATGCACGAAGCGCAGCTTGTCGATGACGGCCGTCGCCAGTGTGAACGGATAGCCATCGGCCACGCCGACGCTCCGGTTCAGGCTGTTCAGCACGTTGGTCAACGGAAACCAGCGCCTGATCAGGTTATCGAAGCTCGCATCCTCAACGGGCGTCGCGTCGGTGAGCGTCGGCTCATCAGGGTCGTCGGGCAGCAGCGCAAGACCGTACGACGCGGCCGTATCCAGCGCATCGACAATCAGCAGGTAGTGCGCCCACGTCTCGGACCAGTCCTCCCACGGGTGCATGGTTGCATACGCACTGATATATGCGTTGCTCCAGTCGGCAGGCGGCCCGCTTTGATAGTAGGCATCGAGCGCCTCGCCGTAATCGGCCCGCTCGTCGCCGAACAGCTTGCGAAACGGCTTGACCCACTTGCCTCCGTCGATCAGCCGGTCGAAGAAATAATGACCGCTCTCATGCCGGAAATGCCCGAGCAGCGTGCGATACGGCTCGCCCATGGCACTGCGCACGCGCTCGCGGTGCGCGTCGTCGGCCTCGGCGATGTTCAGCGTGATCAGGCCGTTGTCGTGGCCAGTCATGACCCGCTCGCCATCGCCCCCATCTTCGAGGAATTCGAACGCCAGCCCATGGTCAGGGTCGCTTTGCCGTGATTCGACCTCCAGCCCCAGCGATGCCAGCGTGTAAAGCAACCGCCGCTTCGCGTTCTCAAGGCGAAACCAGTACAGGCGATTGTCCTGCTCGCTGAGGTTGGGAATGGTCTGCGTCAACTGGCAGGCGGCGCACAACGTGTCCTCGGAACCGGCCGGAATCATCCAGTTGCAGACTTTCTCGACCTCATAGTTGTGACATTGCCGGTACAACGCGCCCCCGGCACGCGGATGCAGGCTGCGCCACTGGCCATCGCCCGCGTCCTCGAAGGCGCTGATTTCGCTTAGCTCCGGCACGTAGCCGAGCAACGCGTTGCAGCGCTCGCACAGCACGTTCTCGAAGAAGACGAACTGTGAGCACCGGTTGCAATGGAAGGTTTTCATGGATGTCGCTGAAGAGGTGGGACGCGGGAAGGCGCGACGGAAAGCGTCATCGACGCAATCTCCGTGCCGCGCCTGTCGCCGAACATTTCTTTCTCACGCATTATGTGCATGATGGGGCATGAGCGCTGCGCCGCTTTGGTGCGCGGACCGGAAATGCGCCGGTCGCGTCGTATGAATCTGTTCGGTCAGGTCGTCCCGCCTTGTCGGGCGGGGCCAAGAGGTCTCACAACAAACGGCATGAAGCTTGCTTTTTGCGGCTGCCATCCCTTGCGCAGGAGTCCGGTGTGTCTATACGTGTCGCGTTGACCCATGTCACACATTATCGTTACGACCGTCCGGTCGCACTTTCGCCGCAGGTGGTGCGGCTGCGGCCGGCGCCCCACTGTCGAACGCCCATTCTGTCGTATTCGATGCGGGTCGACCCGGAAGAGCATTTCACCAACTGGCAGCAGGACGCGTTCGCCAACTATCAGGCGCGGCTCGTCTTTCCCGAGAAGACGCGCGAGTTCAGGATAACCGTCGATCTTGTCGCGGAGATGGCGGTCTACAACCCGTTCGATTTCTTCCTCGAACCGTCCGCGGAAAAATTTCCCTTCGAATACGATCCGGGCCTCGCGCTCGAACTCGCTCCGTACCGCGCGAAACGCGAGCCGACGCCGCGTTTCGCGGAATTCGTCGCGAGCATCGACCGGACGCCGCGTAAGACCGCCGATTTCCTCGTCGAGCTCAATCAGCGTCTGCAAAGCGATATCCGCTACCTGATCCGGATGGAGCCAGGCGTGCAGACGCCGGAAGAGACGCTCGTGAACGCGTCGGGCTCGTGCCGCGACTCGGGCTGGCTGATGGTGGAAACGCTGCGCCAGCTGGGCCTGGCGGCGCGGTTTGTGTCCGGCTATCTGCTTCAGCTCGCGCCCGATACGAAATCGCTCGACGGCCCCAGCGGCACCGAAGTCGACTTCACTGACCTGCACGCGTGGTGCGAGGTCTATCTGCCGGGCGCGGGCTGGATCGGGCTCGATCCGACGTCCGGGCTGCTCGCGGGCGAAGGGCATATTCCCGTTGCGTGCACGCCGGAGCCGGGTAGCGCCGCGCCGATTTCGGGCGCGGTCGACGAATCCGAAGTCGAGTTCGAGCACACGATGACGATCCAGCGCGTGCTGGAAACGCCGCGTGTGACGAAGCCTTACACGGAAGAAGTGTGGACCGACGTGCTGCAGATGGGCGCGCAGGTCGACCAGCAACTCGCCGATATGGACGTGCGTCTGACGATGGGCGGCGAGCCGACTTTCGTTGCCGTGCGCGATCGCGATGCGGCCGAATGGAACACCGACGCGCTCGGGCCGACCAAACGCGGCTACGCGGTCGCGCTGATGGACAAGCTGCGCACGCGTTACGGCGCGAATGGCTTCCTGCATATCGGGCAGGGCAAGTGGTATCCGGGCGAGCAGTTGCCGCGCTGGGCGATGTCACTTTACTGGCGCGCCGACGGCGAGCCGTGCTGGCAGGATCCGTCGCTCTTCGCCGACGAACGCGACCCGGGCCGTTATACGGCGGAAGACGCGCAGCGCTTTATCCATCATCTGGCCGGCAAGCTGTCGCTCGAAGCGAAGACGATCCAGCCCGGCTACGAGGACACCTGGTATTACCTGTGGCGCGAGCGTCGCCTGCCGGTGAACGTCGACCCGTTCGAATCGGAGCTGGACGACGAACTCGAACGTGTGCGTCTACGTCGCGTGTTCGATGCGGGGCTTTCCAGCGTGACCGGCTACGTGCTGCCGCTGGCGCGCGCGAGCCACACGCCGCTGAACGGGCCGAAGTGGGCGAGCGGGCCGTGGTTCTTCCGCGACCAGCGGATGTATCTGATCCCCGGCGATTCGCCGATGGGCTACCGGCTGCCACTGGAATCGCTGCCGTGGGTGTCGTCGAATGATTACCCGTGGCAGCACACGCACGATCCGTTTGCGCCGCCTGCGCCGTTGCGGTCGGCTACGCAGTTGCGGATGCAATACGAAGCGGGTTTCACAGGCAAACCGGTCGCGCCGGCGACAGCCGCTGCGTTCGGCGCGGACAACGGCGCGTCGCACGAAGGCGGTCCCGCAGGCGAGGGCGATGGCGACGCCGCCGCGTGGGCGCGCGCCGCGGAGCGCATGCCCGAGCGTGGCGAATCCGCGAGCTGGATGACGCGCACGGCGCTGTGTGTCGAAGCACGCGATCCGGCGCGCGCGGCGGGCCCGAAAGTGGAGGCGGAGAAATTCGGCAGCGGACGCAAGCTGCTGCACGTCTTCATGCCGCCGCTCACCGTGCTCGACGACTACCTCGACCTGCTCGCCGCGATCGAGGCCACTGCGGCCGAATTGCAGATGAAGGTCATTATCGAAGGCTATCCGCCGCCGCGTGACCCGCGTCTGAAGATGCTGCAGGTGACGCCCGATCCGGGCGTGATCGAAGTGAATATCCATCCGGCGTCGAACTGGGACCAGCTCGTCGATCACACCGAATACCTGTATCAGTCGGCGCACGAAACGTATCTGTCGACCGAGAAATTCATGCTGGATGGCCGCCATACCGGCACCGGCGGCGGCAATCACTTCGTGCTGGGTGGCGCGACGCCCGCCGACAGTCCGTTCCTGCGCCGCCCGGACCTGCTGTCGAGCCTGATCGCGTACTGGCACAACCATCCTTCGCTTTCGTACCTGTTTTCCGGGCTGTTTATCGGACCGACGAGTCAGGCGCCGCGCGTCGACGAAGCGCGCAATGATCAGGTCTATGAACTTGAACTGGCGTTTCTCGAACTGCAACGTCAGATCGACCGGCTCGGTGGACGCGATGGCTGGCAGTTGCCCTCGTGGCTCGTCGACCGTGCATTGCGCAATATCCTGATCGACGTGACCGGCAACACGCACCGCGCCGAGTTCTGCATCGACAAGCTGTATTCGCCCGATGGCCCGACCGGCCGCCTTGGCCTGCTGGAACTGCGCGGCTTCGAAATGCCGCCGCACGCGCGCATGAGCCTCGTGCAGCAACTGCTGCTGCGGGCGCTCGTCGCGCGCTTCTGGGACAAACCGTACACGACGCGTCTCACGCGCTGGGGCACGGAACTGCACGACCGTTTCCTGCTCGGCAGTTTCGTGCAGATGGATTTCGACGATGTGCTTTCCGACCTCAACGCGGCCGGTTACGCGTTCGACCCGTCGTGGTTCGCGCCGCACTTCGAGTTCCGCTTCCCGCTGGTCGGGGAAATCACGACGAGCGGCATTTCTCTGACGATTCGCAGCGCGCTCGAGCCGTGGCATGTGATGGGCGAAGAAGGTTCGCCCGGCGGCACCGTGCGCTATGTCGATTCGTCAGTGGAACGGATCGAGGTGCGTGCGCTCGGGCTGAACGAAAACCGTCACGTGATCACGGTGAATGGCGTGCCTCTGCCGATGCAACCGACAGGACGCGTCAGTGAACATGTGGCGGGTGTGCGCTTTCGTGCGTGGTCGCAACCGTCGGCATTGCATCCGACGATTGGCGTCGATGCGCCGCTCACTTTCGACATCGTCGATACGTGGACAGGGCGCTCCATCGGCGGTTGCCAGTATCATGTCGCTCATCCGGGTGGACGCAACTACCAGACGTTCCCGGTGAACGCGTACGAAGCCGAGAGCCGGCGACGCGCGCGCTTCTTCACGATCGGCCATACACCGGGGCCGCTTTCCGTCGAAGCGCCGCAGCGCAGCCTTGAATTTCCCTTCACGCTGGATCTACGCTACTGGTGAACTGAAAAACAACACGCGACACGATCTTGGCTTTTCAATCGACTTTTCCCTTCGAGCCGAACGCGGGCCTCGCCGACGCGCTCGCGGTCCTGCGCGCGCTGCCCGTTCGCGAGGGACATTGGGACGAGATGCGCGACGCGTCAGGGACGCTGCGTGAGCCGTGGCGCCGGTTTTTCGAGCTGCTCGGCGAGGAGGGCGTTGCGGACCTCGATCAGGACGCAGCTTCCATCGCCCAGCAGATCCGTGACAACGACATCAGCTACAACGTCTACGCGGACAATGGCGAGTCGCGTCCGTGGTCGCTGGACCTGCTGCCATTCCTGATCGATGAAGCGGAATGGGCGGAGATCGAGCGCGGCGTCACGCAGCGTGCGCACCTGCTGAACGCGATCGTCGCGGATGTCTACGGTCCGCAGACGCTGCTGCAGCGCGGCCTGTTGCCGCCCGCGCTCGTATTCGGTCATCCGGGCTATCTGCGCGCGGTGAAGGATTACGTGCCACCGGGCGGCCAGTATCTGCAGTTCGTCGCCATCGACCTGGCACGTGCGCCGAACGGCGGGTGGACCGTGATGGCGCATCGCACGGAAGCACCGTCCGGCCTCGGCTACGCGCTCGAAAACCGGATGATCGTGTCGGGCCTCTTCACGGATCCGTTCCGTACGATGCGTGTGAGCCGCCTCGCTTCGTCGTTCTCGCAACTGGTCGGCACGCTCGCACGGCTGGCGCGCGCCACGATGCGCGCCGGTCACGACGAGGCGCCGCATATCGCGCTGCTCACGCCGGGGCCGTATAGCGAAACGTACTTCGAACATACGTTTCTTGCGCGCTATCTCGGCGTGACGCTGGTCGAGGGCAAGGACCTCACGGTGCGCGACGACATGCTGTTCCTGAAGACGCTCGCAGGGCTGGAACGCGTGCACGTCGTGCTGCGCCGGCTCGATGACGCGTTCTGCGATCCGGTTGAACTGCGTGCCGATTCGACGATTGGCGTGCCCGGTCTGCTTCAGGTGATGCGGGCCGGCAACGTGGTGGTATCGAATGTGCCCGGCGCGGGTTTCGCCGAATCGCCGGCGCTGCATGGATTCATGGCGGGCATCGCGGATGCGCTGCTCGACGAAGAACTCGTATTGCCCGATGTGCCCACGTGGTGGTGCGGCGAAGACGCCGCGCGCGCGGATGTCTTCGCCCAGCAGGATGCAGCGTTTCTCGTGCCGACGTGGCCCGAATCGCAGCGCGACGGGCCGCCTGGCATGGCGCTGGGCGCGCAGCGGCTCGACGTGTGGCGCGAACGCATTGAGACGATGCCGGACGCGTTCACGGTCCAGCAACCGCTGCCCTATTCCTGCACGCCGCGCTATGAAGACGGCACGATTGGCAACCGGCCTTCGGTGCTGCGTGTGTTCGCGATCGCCGATTACAACGGCGTGTGGCATGTGATGCCGGGCGGCTTCACGCGTCTTGCCGCTGAACGTCAAAGCACGGTGTCGATGCAGTTCGGCGGCAGCAGCGTCGATACATGGGTGCTGTCGAGCCAGCCGCTCTCGACGTTTTCGCTGTTGCCTTCGCCGATTAAACCAGGCGACCTTTCGCGCAAGCATCGCACGGTGTCGAGCCGCGCCGCGGAGAACCTGTTCTGGTCCGGACGTTACGGCGAACGCGCGGAAAACAACGTGCGCCTGTTGCGCCTGATCCTCGGCTCGCTGGAAAGCAACGACACCGACACGATGTTTTCGACGCTCGTCGAACTCGCGCTGCAGAGCGGCCTCGTGCCGGCGGTCGACCTGCTCGCACAGCGTTCGCCGCAGGCGTTCGAGCGCACGCTGGTGGCGAACCTGAATGAGCACACGGGCGCGGCCAGCGTCGGTCAGAATCTCGCGTCGCAGGCGCGCGCGAGCGGCGAGATTCGCGGCCGTCTCTCGAGCGACCACTGGCGCACGATCGTTGCCGCGCGCAATGATTTCCGCGACGCGTTGACGACGCTGACGCCTTCTTCGTTTTCGCCAGCGTCTTTGTCCCTTTTTGCGGCCGGGCAGGCTGGACGTCATGACCGCTACGATCGCGTCACTCTGATTAACGCGCTCGAACATCTTTCGACGCAACTGTCCGCGATCAGCGGTGCGCAGGGCGACCGTATGACGCGCGATGAAGCGTGGCGTCTGCTATTCGTCGGACGACATATCGAGCGCGTGTCGGCGATGACGGCGTATCTGCGCGTCGTCGCCGAGGGGCAGCAACTCGCGACGCCCGCGGGCTTCGATCTGCTGCTACAACTTTTCGACAGCACGCTGACGTATCGCTCGCTTTATCCGGGCCGGCTGGAGGTGCCTGCGCTGCTCGACCTGCTGGTGGTCGAGCCGACCAATCCGCGTGGGCTGTATGGCGTCTATGAGCGTCTGTGCCGCAAGCTCGATGAGATATCGGTCGCCGCAGGCAGTTCGCGGCACACGACGTTCTCCGGCCTCATGCGGCCCACCGAAAGTCTGCCGACGCTCGAACAGCTCTGCGCCACCGATGAGGACGGCGTCCATACGGAACTCGTCGATTTGTGCAATGAACTGAACGCGCTGGTCGCGCTCGCGGCGAATGAAATCAGCGCGCGCTATTTCAGTCACGCAAATACGCTGGCCTTGCGGGTGTCGTCATGACGGCCGCGCATGCCGTGCTGTCGGTCTCGCATCGCACGACCTATCGCTATTCGACGTTCGTCGAAACGGCCCAGCATCTGGCCACGATCCGGCCGCTCGCGTGCGAGTGGCAGCGCGTCGTGAACCACACCGAACGCATCGAGCCGACGCCATCCTATTTGCATAGCCGCATCGACGCATTTGGTAACGACGTGCTGTATTTCGCGCTCGATACGCCGCACGAGCGCCTGCAACTCGTCAGTGAAACGACGGTGCAGTTGACGCCGCGCTGGACGTCGCTCGATCCTGAGTCGACCCCGGAGTGGGATGCGGTGGCGGATGGGCTGCGCTTTAGCGTCGGCGGACAGTTCAGGCCAGAAACGGAGTTCTGTTTCGCGTCGCCGAATATCGTGCTGCGTCCCGCGTTACGCGAGTACGCGCTATCGAGCTTTCCGCCGGGCATGCCGATCGCCGCGGGCGCGGTCGATCTGATGCATCGCATTCACGCGGACTTCGAATACAAACCCTCGGCGACGATGTTCGATACGCCCGCCGAACGGGCGTTCGAATTGAAGCGAGGCGTCTGTCAGGACTTCGCGCAGGTGATGATCGGCTGCCTGCGTTCGCTCGGCCTGCCGGCGCGTTACGTAAGTGGCTATCTGCGCAACGATCCGCCGCCCGGACAGGCACGCCTGATCGGCGCGGATGCCTCCCATGCGTGGGTGTCGGTCTATTGTCCGGGCAGCGGCTGGATCGATCTCGATCCGACCAACGATGTGCTCGCCGACATGGATCACGTCACGCTTGCCACCGGCCGCGATTACAGCGATGTGTCGCTGCTGCGCGGGATGATCCTCGGCGGCGGCGCGCACCGCGTCGAGGTGGGTGTGAGCGTGCTGGCGCTTTGATCCTGCAGGCGCAGGAATCAACCAGCCTCGTGGCCGTTCAGCAAAAATACTTGACAGTGTGCGTATGCACATATACACTGACTCTCATGAACCGACCTCTTTCCTACGATGAATGCAACTGCTTCGCGCTGCGTCAGGCGGCGAGGCATGTCACGCAGATATACGAGCGGCATTTGTCGCCCGTGGGTTTGACGGCGGCGCATTTCACGATTCTCGCCAAGCTCGCGCGCACGCCGAACCTGACCATGATGGATCTGGCGGACGCGATGGTCATGGACCGCACCACGCTCGTGCGCGCCATGAAGCCGCTGCAACGCGATGGGCTTGTTGTCACCGAGTCGGCCGAACATGACGGTCGTACCTTTGTGTTCAGTCTCACCGAAAAGGGCGAAAAGACCTTCGATCAGGCCGCCATTGCCTGGCGTGCCGCGCAGGACGAGTTCGAAAGCAAATTCGGCCGGGCCCGTGCAAAAGCGCTGCGCTCGGAACTGTTCGACATCACGGAATAACGCGCCGCGAGCGATGCTTTCGCCCGCGGTTGTTTCGCCTAAATGTGTGCATACGCACTTGTAGATGGAATCTGTATCCATGTCATTTCCGACAGAAGACGACTGCTTCGCTATCCGTCAGGCGGCCCGGTATGTCTCCCAGCTTTACGACCGTCATCTCGCGCAGGTGGGTCTGACGACGACGCAGTTTTCGATCATGGGCCGAATCCGGCGCGCACGCCGCGCGACGATGAAGCAGCTTGCTGATGAGATGGTGATGCAACGTACGACGCTGGTACGCGCGATCCAGCCGCTGCGTCGCGACGGACTCGTGTTTAGCGAAGCGCTCGAACCAGACCGGCGCGAACTGTCGATTGGTCTGACTGAAGCCGGCGAAGCGCGGATCCTTGCGGCGCGTGTTCACTGGTATGCCGCGCAGGAAGAGTTCGAAAAGCGCTTCGGCGCTGAGCGTGCTGAAGCGTTGCGACGCGAACTGTTCGCCATGACCCGAGACTAGCGATTTGAAGATTTAAAGCCCGCGCAAGGCGGGAAAGCAGCATCCGGCCGGCGCTTCCATTGCGCCGATTTTTTCAGGTAACGAAGTGCATACGCACATATCAACATGTCCACTACTCCTTCGACTATCGCACCCGCCAGCGCGGCGGACCGTGCCAATCCCGCCCGGCGTATCCCATGGATGCTGCTTGCGGTCGTTGCGGTTCTCGTCGTGCTGGTTGCGGCCGGATCGTACTGGTTCTTCGCCGGCCGTTTCGTCGAAACCACCGATGACGCGTACATCGGGGGCGACGTCACCGTGATGGCGCCGAAGGTGAATGGCTTCGTGACCGACGTGCTCGTGAAAGACAACGAGCATGTCCATGTGAATCAGGTGTTGATCCGGCTCGATGCGCGCGACTACGACGCACGGCTCGCACAGGCCGACGCGGAAGTGGACAGCGCGAAAGCAGCGGTCACCGAACTGCAGGCAAAGAAATCGCTGCAGCTCGCGACGATCAACGAACAGTCGGCGGAAGTGCGGGCGTCCGGCGCCGAGCTGACGCGCAGCGCAGCCGACCAGACGCGCTATCGCGAACTCGTGAAAGACGACGCAGTATCGAACCAGGTCGTCGAACGTGCCGACGCGGATCTGCTGAAGGCGCATGCCGCCGTTGACCGCAGCAATGCCGCTTTCATCGCCGCACAGCGCCAGCTGGCCGTGCTCGACGCGCAGATCGGCGATGCAGAGGCGCGTATCGCCACCGCACAGGCGGCGCAGCGCGTGGCGGCGCTCAACGTCGAGTACACGACGATCCGCTCGCCGATCGACGGCTACGTCGGCAACCGCACCGCGCGCGTCGGTCTGCTCGCAAATACGGGTGTTTCGCTGCTGACGGTCGTGCCGTCGAACGGTCTGTGGATCGACGCCAACTTCAAGGAGGACCAGCTAAAGAAGATGCGCGCCGGCGACAGCGTCGATGTCGATCTGGATGCATCCAGTGAGGCGATCCACGGCGTCGTCGAAAGCCTCGCGCCGGCGACGGGTGCCACCTTCAGCGTGCTGCCCGCGGAAAACGCCACCGGCAACTTCACGAAGATCGTGCAGCGTGTGCCGGTACGTATCCGTCTCGATGTGCCGAAGGAAATGCAGGGCGTGCTGCGTCCCGGTCTCTCGGCGACGGTGAAGGTTCACCTCGCTGGTCACGCGGAAGCGCAAGGCGCCCCATCATGAACCGCACACACGCGCACCCCGCCAACCCCGCCGATCAGCCCATGCGCACGAAAGTCTTCGCGTTCGCGCTGATGTGCCTCGGGTTCTTCATGGCGACGCTCGATATCCAGATCGTCGCTTCATCGCTGAGGGACATTGGCGGCGGCCTGTCCGCCAGTCAGGACGAACTATCCTGGGTGCAGACGTCGTATCTGATCGCCGAAATCCTGGTGATTCCGATGTCCGGCTGGCTCACGCGTGTGTTCTCGACGCGCTGGCTGTTCGCTGCATCCGCGCTTGGCTTCACGATCACGAGCATGTTGTGCGGCCTGGCGTGGGACATCAACTCGATGATCCTGTTTCGTGGCTTGCAGGGCGCGCTCGGCGCCGCGATGATTCCCACCGTGTTTACCACGGCTTTCGTGCTGTTTCCCGGCAAGCAGCGGCTGGTTGCGTCCACGACGATCGGCGCGCTCGCATCGCTTGCGCCGACGATTGGCCCGGTGATCGGCGGATGGATCACGTCTCAATGGTCGTGGCACTGGCTGTTCTATCTGAACCTCGTGCCGGGTATCTTTGTGACCGTGCTGGTGCCGAAGTTCGTCCACATCGATGACGTCGATCTTTCGCTTCTGAAGAAGGGCGACTATCCCGGCATTGTGCTGATGTCGGGCTTTCTGGGCTGCCTTGAATATGTGCTTGAGGAAGGTCCGCGCAAGAACTGGTTCGGCGATCACGTGATCCTGACGTGTGCATGGATCTGCGGTATCTGCGGATTTCTCTTCCTCGTGCATGCGTTCACGGCGAAAGAGCCGATTGTCGATCTGCGCGCACTTGCGATCCGCAACTTCGGTATCGGCAGCCTGCTGTCGTTCATTACCGGCATCGGCATCTTTTGCGCGGTGTTCCTCACGCCAGTGTTCCTTGCCCGCGTCCGTGGTTTCGATTCGCTGCAGATCGGGCTTGCGCTGCTGTCGGTCGGATGTTTTCAGCTTGTCGCACTGGTGGCCTATTCGCAGCTCGCTCGCGTGATCGATATGCGCTGGCTGATGGTGTTCGGTCTCGTATGCTTTGGCGTCGGCCTGTATCTCTACGTGCCGCTGACGAACCAGTGGGGCTGGCAGGAACTGCTGATTCCTCAGGCGCTACGCGGTATCGGCCAGCAGTTCTGCATTCCGCCGATTGTCACGATGGCGCTCGGGTCGCTGCCGCCGTCCAGGCTTAAATCCGCCAGCGGGCTTTTCAATCTGATGCGCAATCTGGGCGGCGCCATCGGCATCGCCGTTGCCAGCACGATGCTCAACGACCGGCTGAACCTGCATTACGAACGTCTCGACGAGCATGTGACGGCTGGCCGGCCCGTTATCGAAGCTGTGCTTCGTCAACAGGCTGCGCATCTGGCCGCAGTGGGCGGCGATGCGCTCAACGCAGCAACAGCCGGTCTCGACGTTCTGCACACTTTGCTGATCCGCGAAGCGCTCGTGCTGACTTTCTCTGACGCATTCCTCGCGGTTGCGCTCTGCTTTGTGGTGGGCCTCGCTAGCGTGCTGTTTTCGCGCCCGTTCGGCAACACCGCGCCGCCTCCCGACGCTCACTAAGGTACCCGACATGAAATCGATCATTGCAAAGGCTCTGGCAGGCGTCGCCGTGCTGAGTCTCGCCGGCTGCGCCGTGCAGCCCGAAACGCACGCCGATCTGTCGCAAACGGTGCAGACGGTTGCGCCCGACGCGTGGAGCGTCGACGCCCCGCAGGCCTCCGTGAACGCTGACGCGTGGTGGAACGACTTCGGCGATCCGGTCATGCATCAACTGGTGGCGTCGGTGCTGGACGGCAACCTCGACGTGCAGGCCGCCGCTGAGCGCGTCAAGCAGGCGCAGTCGATCGCGACGCAACGTCACGCGGATCTGCTGCCTGAACTCGACGCAGTCGCGCGGGCATCGGATACACGCCAGAACACACCGCCGCCGCTGGGTTATGTGCGGCAGGCGGGCATCGGCCTCAACGCCAGCTGGACACCCGACGTGTTCGGCGGTGAGCGTCTCGCGCTGCTCGCGGCGCAGGCGCAGGTATCGGGCCGCAAGGAAGCGTTGAACGCGTTGCGCCTCGCGCTTGCCGCGAACACGGCGGCTGCCTATATCGACCTCCGCTGGGCGCAATCGCAGCTGCAGATCGTCAAGGATAACGAGCAGATCCGTAGCCGCGCGCTGCGTCTGACGCAGGAGCGCCTGCATTACGGTCTGTCGACGCAGCTCGACGTAGCGCGTGCGCAGAACCAGTTGTCCGATCTTCAGGCGCAGATTCCGCGCGTGCAGTCGACGATCCAGCATCAACTCAGCCTGATTGCGGTGTATTCGGGCCGCACGCCGGAGAGCGTCGACGGGTTGTTGCTCGCCAACGCGCAGGCGATCCCCGTGCCGTCGCAAAGCGTGCCGCAGACGCTGCCGTCCGAGGCGTTGCTGCGTCGCCCGGATGTGCGCACCGCGTATGCGGGCGTCGAACAACGCGCTGCGGAAGTGGGCGTATCGAAGGCGCAGCGCTATCCGCAGTTCAAGCTCAATCTCTCGGACGGTTTGCTTGCCGCGTCGTATCTCGGTCTGCCGACGCTGACTGACAACCTCTTCAGCGCGGCCCTGAGTGCGACGAGCCCGATTTTCAACGCCGGTCGCATCAATGCGGGCATTGATGAAAGCGAGAGCCGCATGCGTGAATCGCAGCTCGGCCTGCGTCAGACGATGCTGGAGGCCCTGAAGGAGGTCGAGGACACGCGCAGCGATCTCGTCAGCAGTTCGGAGCAGGTGCAACGGCTTGGCGGTGCGCTCAACGCGTCGAACCAGGCGCTGCGTCTGTCGAGCGAACTCTACAAGGGCGGCGCGTCGAGTTTTCTCGATGTGCTCGCAGCGCAGGAAGCGTATCTGCAGGACTCGGAATCGCTGAACCAGGCAAAGCGCGAACATGCGCTTGCCGCGGTTGCCTTGTATCGCTCGCTGGGCGGGGGTTGGGATGCGCAGGATTCCACCGATGTCGCGAGCACTCCCGTCACGCCCGCCGTGACGAACTGAAGCTGAACCTGAAACTCAACCAGAGAGAGACGACCATGAGTACACGTGAAATTGTGATCAGCAACCCGGTCAGAACGCCGATTGGCGCCTTCAACGGCACGCTGAAGGATGTGCCCGCAACGGATCTCGGCGCGGCCGCCGTGCGCGAAACGCTGCGCCGCAGCGGTATCGATGCGGCAGGCCTCGCTTCGGTGGTGATGGGCAATGTGATTCAGGCAGGCAACCGGATGAACCCGGCGCGGCAGGCCTCGATTGGCGGCGGTGTGCCCGTCGCGGTTCCTGCGCTGACCGTGAACCGGGTGTGCGGTTCGGGCGCGCAGGCGGTCATTTCGGCGGCACAGGAGATCGCGCTTGGGCTCGGCAATGTGGCTGTCGCCGGCGGCATGGAGAATATGGATCGCGCGCCCTATCTGCTCGACGGTGGCCGCCACGGTTATCGCATGGGTAACGCGCAGATTTACGACAGCATGCTGCGCGACGGTCTTGTCGACGCGTTTTCCAGCGAGCATTCCGGCTGGCACACTGAAGATCTGGTGACGCAGCTTTCGATCACGCGCGAAGCGCAGGATCGCTGGGCCGCACGATCACAGCAACGCTTTGTCGCCGCACAGGAACGCGGCGCGTTCGACGCGGAACTCGTCACCGTCGAAGTCAAGGGACGCAAGGAGCCCGTACGCTTCGCGCGCGACGAACAGCCACGCGGTGACACGACCGTCGAGATTCTCGCGAAACTGCGTCCTGCGTTTCGCCCGGACGGCACGATCACCGCGGGCAACGCACCGGGCCTGAATAGCGGCGCGGCGGCGATGCTCGTCGCTGAACGAGGCTTTGCGGAAGCGCACGGCATCGAACCGTTCGCGCGGATCGTGGCTTATGGCGTGGCGGCGGTCGAGCCGGGCATGTTCGGGCTGGGTCCGGTTCCGGCGGTGCAGATGGCGCTCGAACGGGCGGGCTGGACGCTCGCGGATATCGAACGCGTCGAAATCAACGAAGCATTCGCTGCCGTTCCGATCGCCGTCGCGCAAAAACTCGGTCTGCCGGACGACATCATCAACGTCGAAGGCGGTGCAATCGCGCATGGTCACCCGATCGGCGCAACCGGCGCGGTGCTGACCACGCGCCTGATTCACTCGATGCGACGCGACGCGCTGAAGCGCGGTATCGTCACGCTGTGTATCGGTGGCGGGCAGGGCATTGCGCTCGCGCTCGAAGTGCTTTGACGTCATCCGGAGCGCGTTCGATGGCGTAATGCAGCGTGCGTTGCCGTCCATGCATCAGAAGAAACTTTGCTACATTCTGCATAAGCACAGACGGACGGCGCGCACGCGCTGAACGGTTTATCCCAGGGAGACAAGATGCGAATACTGGTGGTGGGCGCGGGCGCAGTGGGCGGCTATTTCGGCGGGCGTCTGGCCGCGGCAGGACGCGACGTGACGTTTCTGGTTCGCGCGCAACGGGCGGAAGAACTGAAGCGCACGGGGCTTGTGATCAGAAGCCCGCGCGGCGATCTCACGCTGCGTGACGTCAAAACCATTCAGGCCAGCGATACGGCCGAACCGTTCGATCTCATCGTGCTCAGCTGCAAGGCGTACAGCCTCGACGATGCGGTGAAGGCATTTGCGCCGTTCGTCGGGCCGTCCACGGCGATTCTGCCGCTTCTGAACGGCATGGCGCATATCGATGCGCTTAAAGAGAAATTCGACGCTTCGCAGGTATTGGGTGGCCAGTGCGTGATCGCCGCGACGTTGAACCGCGAGCGCGAAATCGTGCATCTGAACGACTTGCATTCGATCACGTTTGGCGAACTGGCGGGCGGTTCGAGCGACCGTTCCCGCGCTATCGACGAAGCCTTGCAGGGCGCAGGCTTCGACGTCGCGGCGAGCGAATCCATTCTTCAGCAGATGTGGGCAAAGTGGGTATTTCTCGCGACGCTCGCGGCCAGCACGTGTCTTTTTCGTGCATCTGTCGGCGATATTCTCGCGGCGCCGGATGGCAGGCGTGTGATTGAAGGCTTTCTGTCGGAGTGTCGGGCAGTATCCGCGCACAATGGCTACCCGATGGGCGAGGACTTCGTGGCGCGCGTGAGCGGCACGCTCTTCGCCGAGGGCTCGCCGATGACGGCGTCGATGCTGCGCGATGTCGAAAACCGCTCGCGCATCGAGGCGGATCACATTCTCGGTGACCTGATCCGCCGTGGCGGCGTCGAGCAGCACAACGACGCGCAGCTCTCGCTTCTGCGTCTTGCGTACAACCATCTGAAGGCTTACGAAGCGCGGCAGGCGCGCGAAGCATAATCGCCCGCATGCATATTTCAGGTAGCCAGCCGGATGGACATCCACATCACGATTCAGGGTCGCCAGGATCTGGCCGGGCAGATCTATCGACAGCTCAGGGCGGGCATTGTCGAAGGCCGGCTGGCGGGTGGCGTTCAGTTGCCGTCGACACGCGATCTGGCGACGCAACTCGGTGTATCGCGCAAGACGACGCTCGATGTGTTCGAGCGTCTGCTGTCTGAAGGGTTTCTGTCGGCGCGGGCGGGCGCCGGTACGTTCGTCGCCGATGGCTTGCAGCGCCTGCCCGGCGAAAAGTCGTCGCACGCTAAAGCCGCCGAAGCGGCGAAGGTGCAACCCAGGGCAAAAGCACGCGAGATCTGGGACGAGCTTGCCGTTCCGCTCGCGCTCCCACAGCAGCACGCACAGGCAACGTTCGATTTTGTCGGCGGGGTGACGGACAAAGCGCTGTTTCCGTTCGACGTGTGGCGTACCTGCATCAATCACGCGCTGCGCGCGCAGGCGCGCGGCCGCGGGACCTATCACGACTCCGCGGGTGAGCAGGAATTGCGGCTTGCCGTATCACGCTACCTGGCGTTCAACCGCGCCGTGGTAAGTAACTGGGACGACGTCATCATCACGCAGGGCGCGCAGCAGGCGCTCGATCTGGTCGCGCGCGTGATGCTGCGCCGCGGTGAAGTCGTCGCGGTCGAAGACCCCGGTTATCCGCCCGCGCGTGCATGTTTTGCCGCGCTGGACACGAAGGTGGTAACGGTTCCCGTCGACGAACAGGGGCTCGTCGTGAGCAGGCTGCCGAAGAATGCGCGCGTCGTGTACGTCACGCCTTCGCACCAGTTTCCGCTTGGCATGCCGATGAGTCTGGAGCGGCGCGTCGAGCTGCTCGAATGGGCGCAGCAACGCGGCGCCGTCATCATCGAAGACGACTACGACTGCGAATACCGCTTTGAAGGGCGTCCGATGGAGCCGCTTAAGAGCCTTGATCGCGCGGGGCTCGTTGCATACGTCGGCACGTTTTCGAAGACCATTTTTCCCGAGTTGCGCATGGGTTATGTCGTGCCGCCAGTTTCGCTGCTGGGACCACTTCGCCGCGCGCGGCAGGTCGGCGACTGGCACGGCTGCACGTTGACGCAGACCGCGCTCGCCACGTTCATGCTCAACGGCGACTTCGCAAAACACCTGCGGCGCATGCACAAACACTACGCGGCGCGGCGCGCGATGCTGCTTTCGCATCTGCAAAACGGGCTCGCGCCGTGGTTCGATCCGATCGTGCCGACCGCAGGCATTCACCTTGCCGCAAGGCTCAGAGAGCCGCTTACCGAAGCCGCAGTGGTCGAGGCAGGACGCGCCGCATCGATCGGGCTGTATGGGATCGCGCCATTTTACGTGCGCGAAAAGGCGCGGCCCGGGCTGATCTTTGGCTACGGTGGAATCGGCGTCGAGCAGATCGACACGGCGCTCACCACGCTCGCCAGATTGATGCCGAAGCTCGCGCGCTGATCTTCGAAAAGCACCTGATACAGGCGCTCATTCGCTCGTTTCTACCTGTCATCGCGCTGTTGATTTCGCGATGCCCTGGTGTTTACCTCACTCTCCAGGACATCCGTCCAGCGATCCCCGATATACGTTTTACCCGCTAAAACAGGCGTCAAAATGTGTCACGGAGTCTGCGCCACGCAACAAACCTGCGGTGTTATGCATAAAAGATTCGCGCGAAACGCTAGAGCGCTTGTAGAATCCGGCGTTGAAGTGCGCGCATACCGCGTGCTCTTCAAGTGCATTCACTGACCACAACAGGTAGGAGAAACATGCCGACTTCCGCAAAAAAGGTGGCCAAGAAGGCTGCCACTGTACCGGCCAAAAAGGTTGCAGCGAAGAAAGTGCCTGCGAAGAAAGTAGCAGCTAAGAAGGTCGCCGTGAAGGCGTCCGGCGCACCGTCGCCGATCAAGGACACCTTCACGAAGGCCTCGCTGGCTGCACACGTCGCAGAACGTTCCGCTGTTGATCTGAAGGCTGCCAAGTCTGTCCTGGCCGCGCTCGAAGATACGATCCTCGGCGCCGTGCACAAGAAGGGCGCTGGCGAATTCACGCTGTCCGGTCTTCTGAAGATCGTTGTTCAAGCCGTGCCGGCGAAGAAAAAGCGCTTCGGCAAGGACCCGTTCTCGGGTGAAGAGCGCTGGTTCCCGGCCAAGCCGGCTAGCGTGCGCATCAAGGCACGCGCGCTGAAGAAGCTGAAGGACGCAGCAGGCGGCTAGGTGTTTCAGGTTCCGACCGGTCGCTTTCGGGCGGCGGTCGCGATCTGTCACGCAAGATGCAGCACAAGAGTCCCCTCGGGCGAAAGTCCGGGGGGATTTTTTTCGTCCGCCCTTTTTGGGTCGTTTTCCCCTTCCGCCGCCCGAACGACGGTTTTGTCACAGAACTTCCGGCAGACGTTGATGCACCGCAGTAGCGCATTGATCTGCGCAGCGGTACGATGGAGATGTCGTCCATGCCGGCCGGATGCGCTCTTCGGGTGCATTGAGCGCCCGAATTTAGCGTGAAAGTGAATGGCATAGCGCTTGCTTGAAGCTTTACTGTTGTCGAACACCGAATGCGCAGCGCATTCGCCTTCTATCCGACAAAAAGAGCGGGGCGTGACATGCGATGCTATGACGAGATGCGTCATCACGACGAGGTCGTGCGGCCGCACTATGCGCGGTTTGAACGCTGGCTTGTCCAGCAGGGCGGGGATGCGATTGCCCGCAAGCGTGCCGAAGCAGACCTGCTGTTCCGGCGCGTCGGGATCACCTTTGCGGTCAACGGCGATCTTTCCGGCACTGAACGGCTGATCCCTTTCGACCTGATTCCTCGCATCATTCCGCGTAGCGAGTGGCAAACGCTCGAAGCGGGCCTGCGCCAGCGCGTGCAGGCGCTCAACCTTTTCATCCACGACGTCTATCACGATCGCAACATCGTGCGCGCCGGGATTGTGCCCGCGGCGCAGGTGTATACGAACGCACAGTACCGGCCGGAAATGCAGGGCGTGAAGGTGCCGCTCGGCATCTATGCGCATATTGCGGGCGTCGACGTCGTGCGCGCGGGCGACGACGGCCAGTTCTTCGTGCTCGAAGACAACCTGCGTGTGCCGTCCGGCGTCTCCTACATGCTGGAAAACCGCAAGATGATGATGCGGTTGTTCCCGGAGCTGTTCGTACAGAACCGTATCGCGCCGGTCGCGCACTATCCTGACCTGCTGCTCGATACGCTGCGCTCGGTCGCGCCTGAAGGCGTCGATGAACCCGTGGTCGTCGTGCTGACGCCGGGCATGTACAACTCGGCGTATTTCGAGCACACGTTCCTCGCGCAGCAGATGGGCGTCGAACTGGTGGAAGGCAAGGATCTCTTCGTCGACGACAACTACGTGTTTATGCGCACGACGCAGGGGCCGAAGCGCGTCGACGTGATCTACCGCCGTGTCGACGATGACTTTCTCGATCCGCTTGCGTTCCGCAGCGATTCCGCGCTGGGCGTGCCGGGTCTGCTGACGGCGTATCGCGCCGGCCGTGTCGCACTCGCGAATGCGATGGGCACGGGTATCGCCGACGATAAATCGATCTACCCGTACGTACCGGAGATGATCGAGTTTTACCTCGGCGAAAAGCCAATCCTCAATAACGTCCCTACGTTCCAGTGCCGCAAGCCTGACGATCTCGCCTATACGCTCGCGCATCTGCCCGAGCTCGTGGTGAAGGAAGTGCACGGCGCGGGCGGCTACGGGATGCTGGTCGGGCCGGCTTCGACCGCTGCTGAAATCGAGTCGTTCCGCGCGCGGCTGATCGCGCGGCCGGCCGGTTATATCGCGCAGCCGACGCTGGCGCTGTCGGCGTGTCCGACGTTCGTCGAATCGGGCATCGCGCCACGTCACATCGATCTGCGGCCGTTCGTGCTGTCCGGCAAGACAACGACGATGGTGGCAGGCGGTCTCACGCGTGTCGCGTTGCAGGAAGGCTCGCTCGTCGTCAACTCGTCGCAGGGCGGCGGGACCAAAGACACGTGGATGGTCGACTGAAAGGGTGGTTGCATCTGCAACCAGTGAGGAACGCGCCGGCTAGATATTTCGCCGGTGACGAACGGAAAATGCCCGGTAACCAGCGCAGGCCTTGAGGCTTCAAGTCTTGCGCTCATCGATAACGGAAAGCCGTCATGCTAAGCCGCACTGCCGATCATCTCTTCTGGATGGCCCGTTACATGGAGCGCGCGGAGAACACTGCCCGCATGCTCGACATCAACCTGAAAGCGCTGCTGCTGCCGCAGACGCCTGAACAGGAAGCGCGTGCGCAGCGTTCGGTGCTGCGCATCTCCGAACTCGAAGGCGCGTTTGCAGAGCGCTACGACGAGCCCACGCGCGAACATGTGCTGCATTTCATGGTCGCCGATGCCGACAATCCGTCGAGTATCTATTCATGCCTGCAGGCGGCGCGCGAAAACGCGCGCGCCGTGCGCGGCACGTTGACCACCGAATGGTGGGAAACGATCAACGATACGTGGCTCGAATTCAACGAGCGTGCGTCTTCCGGGCAGTTGATGGCGCATCCGGTGGCGCTCTTCGAATGGGTCAAGTTCCGCTCGCATCTGTCGCGCGGCGTGACGCTCGGCACCGCGCTGCAGGACGACGCGTTTTTCTTCACGCAACTCGGCACGTTCCTCGAACGCGCCGATAACACCGCGCGGATTCTCGATGTGCGTTTCGCCGACGTCGAGCCGAATTCGCGCGACGCTGCGCGTCAGCTCGAAGATTTCTATTACTGGACGTCGATCCTGAGCTCGGTGTCCGCGCTCGAGATCTACCGCAAGGTGTATCGCGATGTCGTCACGCCGGCGCGCGTGGTCGAACTGATGATCCTGAATCCGCAGATGCCGCGTTCGCTGCTCGCGTCGCTCGAAGGCGTGTGCGCGAATCTCGCGATGCTGCGCACGTCGGGATCGAACCAGTGCGAGCGTTTTGCCGGAAAACTGCGAGCGGAACTGGTGTATTCCGACATCCGGCAGATTTTCGAGGCGGGATTGCACGCGTATCTGACGCAGTTTCTTGCCCGCGTGTTCGAACTCGGCGGACTGGTCGCGCGCACCTATCTGATGTTGCCGGTCGCCTGACGGAGCCTTATTCATGTATCTGACGATTCGCCACGACACCTCGTACCGTTATGAAGCGACGGTCCACTATTCGATCCAGCAATTGCGCCTGACGCCCGCAAGCGGCGGGGCGCAGGTCGTGCGTCGCTGGACGCTCGATGCGCCAGGCAAGCTCGATTCCACGCTCGACGCCTATGGCAACGTGCTGCACACGCTCGTGCTGAACAAGCCGCACAATGAGATTCGCGTGCGTGTGTCCGGGGAAATCGACACCTTTCCGCTGATCAATGGCCTGCTGCCCGATGGCGTCGGCCCGATTCCACTGGAGCACTTCACGTGCTCGACGCCCCTGACCGAATGCGATGCGGCGGTGCGCGAACTTGCGGCTTCGGTGGCTTCGCTCGATACGCCGGCTTCGCTGATCGCGTTGTCGGAGCAGATCATGCAGCGCGTGCAGTTCCAGCCGGGCGTGACCGAGGTCACGAGTACCGCGGCTGAAGCGCTGGCGCTCGGCAAGGGCGTCTGTCAGGACCACGCGCATCTGATGCTTGCGTGCTGCCGCGCGCGCGGCGTGCCGGCGCGCTATGTGAGCGGCTATATCGAACCCGGCGACGTCGAGCATGGCGCGAGCCACGCGTGGGTCGATGTGTGGATCGATGGGGTGGGCTGGACGTCGATCGACGTGACGCATGCGGCTTTCGCCAGCGAAATCTATTGCCGGCTTGCCGTGGCCCGCGATTATGAAGCCGCGTCGCCCGTGCGCGGTCGACGGATCGGCGGCCGGGAAGAGAAGCTCCATGTGTCGGTGTCGGTCAGCGCGCAGACGCCGCAGTAGAGCTTCATCCAGGGGTTGATGCGGCCTTCAAAAGGCCGCTGAAGCGCCGCAATACCGAAGGAAGCGTCAGAGGCAGTGTGCCGGCGCATTACAATAGCGGCGTTCTGTCGTTTTCCAGGTTGGCAATCATGACTTACTGCGTGGCGATGTGCGTGGATGAAGGGCTCGTGTTTCTCTCGGACACGCGCACCAACGCGGGCGTCGATCACATCAGCACGGCGCGCAAGATGTCCGTGTTCGAACAGCCCGGCGAGCGCGTGCTCGTGCTGCTGGGCGCCGGCAATCTCTCGCTGACCCAGGCGGTGCTCCAGGCGCTCAGCGAGCCCACGGAGCCCGGCAAACCGACGTTGTGGACGGTCGCAACGGTACCGGAAGCGGCCCGCGTGGTCGGCGATGCCGTGCGCCAGGTGTATCAGCGTGAGGCGCAGGCATTGCAGGAATTCGGCGTCGACTTCAACTGCAGCTTCATTCTGGGCGGACAGATCGAGTCGGCGGAAGGCGGCGCGGCTTCAGCGCCGCGTCTCTTCATGATCTACTCGGCGGGCAATTTCATCGAGGCGTCGAGCGTCAGTCCGTATTTCCAGATCGGTGAGTCGAAATATGGCAAGCCGATCATCGACCGTGTGCTCACGCCGTCGATGCCGCTCGATGAAGCAGCCAAATGTGCTCTGATTTCGATGGATTCGACGCTGCGCTCGAATCTGTCGGTCGGGCTGCCGCTCGATCTGCTCGTCTACGAAAAAGACACGCTGCGTGTGACGCGCTTCGTCTCCGTCGATCAGGACAATGCTTACTATCAGATGATTCACCGCACGTGGGGCGAGCAGCTGCGCCAGGTGTTCAGCGGGATCCCCGATCCGGCGTGGGAGAACTCGGGTGACGTGCCGCTGCGCAAACGCGGCCGGGCGCCGGTCGTGTCGCCGCATGAGGCGTCCGACAATTTGGCCGGGCACGCGGACATGCAGCCTGCGCAGACGCTTGCGCAGGCGGATGCGCAGAAGAAGCAGCGCTAGTTACCCGAACCGCTACAAGCAGAAAAGCCGGACATTGTCCGGCTTTTCTGCTTTCTGACGCCAGCTTCGGCGGAAGTAAAAAAGCCAGCCATCGACTTGCGCCTCCGGCTGGCTTTCTACAGCGTCTGCTTCAGCTGCGTAACAGGTTCTGTGCTTAGAACTTGTGACGGATACCCAGGCTGACGATCGTCTGGTTGACGCTGTCCGAGTTGAAGCCATAGTCAGCCACCGACGCCACCGACGACGTCAGCGGAGCGCCAGCTGCATCGCGCTGGTGTCCGTTAGCATGTTGCCATGCGCCGACCAGGTACACGTCCGTGCGCTTCGACAGGTTGTAGTCGCCGCCCAGCGAGATCTGGTTGTACGACGCGCTCGAGTCGCCTGCGCCGTGCGTGTACGTATAGCCAAAGCCCACCAGCGCTGCCGACGTGACCTGATAGTTCACGAAGCCTGCACCGACGTTGTAACGCTCGGTCGAACCGAAGCCCGATTGCGCGTCTGACTTGTATTGTGCGTTGCTGTAACGCAGACCGAACGTGAACGGACCTGCCACGTATTGCGCAGCGACCGAGCCAATGCCGATCGACTTGGCGCCAGCGTAGGCCGAGTTTTCGATGCCGCCGTCAAACGTACCGTCCGACGTGCTGCTCCAGCCCGGACGAACGACTGCGGTCGTCGACGTGTTGGACATGCGGATGTAGCCAGCAGCGATCGCGAACGGACCCGTTGCGTACGTTGCAGCAGCGGCCCACGTCTGGCCCGAGCCCGTCTTGCCTGCGACGCCGCCCAGCGCGTACATACCTTCGAACTGGAAGCCACCCCAAACCGGCGAAGCGTACTTGATTGCGTTGTTCGTACGCGAGCTGTTGTCGTTGTTGTCGACGTCGCCTGGCGTGGTGAACGTGCTGCCCCAGTAGTTATCAGCCGTCAGCGGCTGGACCAGGTCAACCACCGGATCGTACTGACGACCGATGGTAGCCGTACCCCACGAGTCGCCCGTCAGGCCGACGTACGATTGACGACCAAACAAGCGGCCGCCTTGATTCGATTTACCGGTGTTCGGGTCAAAACCGCTTTCCAACTGGAAAATCGCCTTCAGGCCGCCGCCCAGGTCTTCCGTACCCTTCAGGCCCCAGCGATTGCCCTGCAGGTTACCTGCAGCCATGTTCCACAGGCTGTGGCCACCGACGTTCGAAACGTACTGGATCGAGTCGTCCAGCACGCCGTAGAGGGTAACGCTGTTTTGAGCGTGCGCCGCACCCGCGGTGCCCAGCAGTGCCAGCGAGAGGGTAGATAGTGCGAATCGTTTCATCATTTCTCCACGCAAATGATTGGTTTAGTTGTTGCGGATTGGAGAATAGCTCAGTGTGTCTTAAGGTAAGAACTGAAAAAAAATGAGTGTCTCTAAAAAGTGACACAGGGCCAGACGCCTTATAAATAAAGCTTGCCAGCCAGTATTGCTAAAACAGCAATATTGAATCGTTGACCGCGCAATATTGTTGTTTCGTTGACAGTGATCGTCGACAATTGCTGAAAATGTTGCTGTGTTGAAGGTAAATTGTAAATAAGTCGGCTAATCGGGTCGCGTGTTGCGTGGGCCGGTCGACGCTTTTGGGGCCAGTAGAGACTGACTGGCTGGGCGCCTGCGGACGGCTGCGGGTTTCCGCGTCTGTCGGGTTGGCGGTAGACGTGTTTTAAGGCGCGATCCGCGGCGCTTAAGGATGATCGATGGCGCCCGGATCCACGTTCCCCGCATCGCGACGTCCTGCGAAGGTCGTGACGACGAACGCCGCCGCAACTGCGAGCAGCACGGAACCCCACGGATGCTTTCGAACGTAGCGGTCGGTCTGGATAATCGTTCCGGCGGCTGCGCGAGTCGCGTTCGTTTCGGCGCGCGCCACCGAGCGGCCGATGTTCATCGCCGTCTCCGCCGTCGACGGTCGCGAGCCACGCATTGCGTCAGTTGCCATGGCCACGTTACCGGCTGGCACCATACCGGTATCAGCGGCAGCAGCCGTTACTCCACTTTTCTGCGCGCTGCCCGCCAACACCGCCGGCATCGTCGAAGCCGCCATCACTGAAGCGAGCATCGCCCGGCTGCCCGGTGGCGGTGTGTCGTCATGCATGGCCCATGGTCCGCGTGGATCGTGCAGCCTTCCACGGGCCGCCGAGAACTCGGCGCCGAGCAGCAGCACGGCCGCCGAGAAATACAGCCACATGAGCAGCACCGCCAGCGAGCCAGCCGCGCCGAATGAATTCGCCATGCCGGCATGCGCCAGATAGAGCGCGAACATCTTCTTGCCTGCCGAGAACAGCGCGGCTGCGACGAGTCCGCCGACCATCGCATCGCGCCACTGCACGGGCGCATCGGGCAGAAACTTGAGCAGCCCCCCGAAGGCGACGGCCAGCACCAGCAGGCCGACTACCAGCTGTAGCAGATTGGCGATCACGATGTAGGGTGAATCGCCGAGTAGCCAGTTGCCGACGAACGTGATGCCGGCGTCGAGCACGAGCGAAACGATCAGCAGAAATGCGACGCCGAGTACCAGCCCGAACGAGATCAGCCGGACACGAACGAGCGCGATCACGCTCGACGTGCGCGGCCCCGTGGCGGGCCACACTATATTGAGTGCGTTGTTGAGCGAAGAGAACGTCGCGGACGCGCCCACAGCCAGCAGTACGAACGAGATGATCGCCGCGATGCCGCCGGCGCTTCCGCTGTGGTGGGCGTTCTGCACGATGGTCTGCACGCCGGCTGCGGCGTCGTCGCCAAGCACGCCATGCACTTCGCGAAACAGCTCGCCGCGCGCCGCGTCCGCGCCGAAGAACCAGCCGGCGACCGCGATCACCATCACCAGGGTTGGCGCCAGCGAGAAGGCGGCGTAGAACGCAATGCTCGCGGCCATCGCCGCGCAACGGTCTTCCGCGAACTGTTTGAACGCGCCGACGGCCCACGATGCGTGCTTGCGGGCGGCAGTCTGCAGCTTGTCGGTGGAAAGGGTATCCATGGCCGTCCTTCGTCGCGGAATCGTTGCGTCGATGCGGCGCCTGCCGGCCCGTTGCCCTGGCGTAGAGGCGTTCAGGCGTTTAGATGCAGTGCCGCAAACCGTATGCCTCCCACTATATCAACGCACGCCGCCCATGACCGTCTGGCCAGGTCAGATCAAATAAAACGCTTTCCTTAACACTTTTGCTCGTGATGCTGTCACGACACGGCAAACCACATATACTTTTGAGTACCCACACACAGGCCGAGGGCAATCATGCTCCAGATGTCCCGGCGTCAGTTCCTGAAGGTGACAGCGACCACGCTGGCCGGATCGAGCCTAGCCCTGATGGGCTTCTCACCGGACGCCGCGCTCGCTGAAGTCCGGCAGTACAAACTGGCGCGAACCATTGAAACACGCAATACGTGTCCGTACTGCTCTGTCGGCTGCGGCATCCTGATGTATGGCCTCGGCGATGGCGCGAAGAACGCGGTCTCCAGCATCATCCACATCGAAGGCGACCCCGATCACCCTGTCAATCGCGGCACGCTGTGTCCGAAGGGTGCCAGCCTGATCGACTTCATCCACAGTCCGAGCCGTCTCACGCATCCGGAATACCGGGCGCCGGGTTCGGACCAGTGGCAGCGCATCTCGTGGAATGACGCGCTCGACCGCATCGCGAAGCTGATGAAGGAAGATCGCGACGCGAACTTCGTCGAGAACACGGCAGACGGCAAGAAGGTCAATCGCTGGCTGACCACGGGCATGCTGGCGGCATCGGCAAGCAGCAACGAATCAGGATACCTGACGCACAAGGTGGCCCGCAGTCTGGGGATGCTTGCATTCGACAACCAGGCGCGTGTCTGACACGGTCCGACGGTGGCAGGTCTTGCCCCGACGTTTGGCCGTGGAGCGATGACGAACCATTGGGTCGACATCAAGAATGCGGACGTCATTCTGGCGATGGGCGGCAATTCTGCCGAGGCGCACCCGTGCGGCTTCAAATGGGTCACGGAAGCGAAGGCACACCGCAAGGCGCGCCTGATCGTGGTCGACCCGCGCTTTACGCGCACTGCATCTGTCGCTGACTTTTACGCGCCGATTCGCACCGGCACGGACATCGTGTTCCTAGGCGGGGTCATCAACTACCTGCTGACGAACGACAAGATCCAGCACGAGTACGTGAAGAACTACACGGACCTGCCGTTCGTCGTGCGCGAGGACTTCGCGTTCAACGACGGCATCTTTTCCGGCTACGACGCCGAGAAACACGGCTACCCGGACAAATCGACGTGGGACTACGAGCGGGGCGACGACGGCTTCGTGAAGGTCGACACGACGCTGCAACATCCTCGTTGCGTGTACAACCTGCTGAAGCAGCACTACACGCGCTACACGCCGGAGATGGTCGAGAAGACCTGCGGCACGCCTAAGGACAAGTTCCTGAAGGTGTGCGAAATGCTCGCCTCGACCGCGTCGCCGACGCGCGCCGCCACCATCATGTATGCGCTTGGCTGGACCCAGCATTCGGTCGGTTCGCAGATGATCCGCACGGGCGCGATGGTGCAGCTGCTGCTGGGCAATATCGGCATTGCGGGCGGCGGCATGAACGCGTTGCGCGGCCACTCGAACATCCAGGGGCTGACCGATCTCGGCCTGCTGTCGAACCTGCTGCCGGGCTACATGACGCTGCCGTCGCAAGCCGAGCAGGATTACGACGCCTACATCGCAAAGCGCGCAGCGCAGCCGTTGCGACCGAACCAGTTGAGCTACTGGAAGAACTATCGGGGCTTCTTCGTTAGTCTGATGAAAGCGTGGTGGGGCGACGCGGCGACCGCCGGGAACAACTGGGGTTTCGACTATCTGCCCAAGCTCGACAAGCCGTATGACATGTTGCAGGTGTTCGAACTGATGTCTCAGGGCAAGATCAATGGCTATCTGGCGCAGGGCTTCAACCCGCTTGCCGCTGCACCGAACAAGGCGAAGATGACCGTCGCGTTTTCGAAGCTGAAGTGGCTCGTCATCATGGACCCGCTCGCGACCGAGACGTCGGAGTTCTGGAAGAACCATGGCGAGTTCAACGACGTCGATGCGTCGAAGATCCAGACCGAAGTGTTCCGGCTGCCGACAAGCTGCTTTGCCGAAGAGAACGGCTCGCTCGTCAATTCCGGGCGCGTGCTGCAATGGCACTGGCGGGGTGCCGAGCCGCCGGGCGAGGCGAAGACTGATCTGGAGATCATGGGGAGCTTGTTCGTGCTGATCCGCAAGCTGTACAAGAATCAGGGCGGCAAATTCCCGGATCCGATGGTCAATCTCAGCTGGCCCTATGCGACTCCGTCGGCGCCGACGCCGGAAGAAATAGCGATGGAATTCAGCGGCAAGGCATTGGCAGACCTGACGGACCCGAAGGACCCGACCAGGGTGCTCGTGAAGAGGGGCGAGCAGCTCGCAGGCTTCGCGCAACTGAAAGACGACGGCAGCACGTCGAGCGGCTGCTGGATCTTCTGCGGCGCATGGACGCAAGCGGGCAACCAGATGGCGCGACGGGACAATGCAGACCCGACGGGCATCGGCCAGACGCTTGGCTGGGCGTGGGCGTGGCCGGCGAACCGGCGGATTTTGTACAACCGCGCGTCGTGCGACGTCAACGGCAAGCCGTTCGATCCGACGCGCAAGCTGATCGCCTGGAACGGCAAGACGTGGAGCGGCGCCGACGTGCCGGACTACAAGGCGGACGAACCGCCCGAAACCGGCATGGGGCCGTTCATCATGAACCCGGAAGGTGTGGCGCGTTTTTTTGCGCGTGACGCTATGGCCGAAGGTCCGTTCCCTGAGCACTACGAGCCGTTCGAGACGCCGCTCGGCTACAACCCGCTGCATCCGCAAAATGCGCAGGCGACGAGCAACCCGGCCGCCCGTGTGTTCCCGAACGATCGCGCGGCGTTCGGCAAGGCGGCGGATTTCCCGCATACAGCGACGAGCTATCGGCTCACCGAGCATTTTCACTACTGGACCAAGCACGTGCGGCTGAACGCGATCATCCAGCCGGAGCAGTTCGTCGAGATCGGCGAGGATCTCGCGAAGGAGGTCGGCGTGGTGGCGGGCGACCGCGTGAAGGTGTCGTCCAATCGTGGACACATCGTTGCGGTTGCAGTGGTCACCAAACGCATCAAACCTCTGATGATTGACGGGAAGAAGGTGCAGACCGTCGGCATTCCGTTGCATTGGGGCTTCAAGGGCCTCGCGAAGCCGGGCTATCTGATCAATACGCTCACGCCAGTGGTTGGCGACGGCAATACGCAGACGCCGGAATTCAAGTCTTTCCTCGTGAAAGTCGAGAAAGCTTGAACACGCGATAGGAGAACACGATGGCACTGCAATCGCTCGATATCAGGCGCGTGTCGGCCACCACGGTGCAGCCGCCGTCAGTGCGCGAGCCGGCTACGGGCAGCGTCGCGAAGCTGATCGACGTCACCAAGTGCATCGGCTGCAAGGCATGTCAGACGGCATGCATGGAGTGGAACGACCTGCGCGACGAAATCGGCACGAACGTCGGCGTCTACGATAACCCGCCCGACCTGAGCGAGCACTCGTGGACGGTGATGCGATTCGCCGAATACGAGAATCCGGATGGCAACCTCGAATGGCTGATCCGCAAGGACGGCTGCATGCATTGCGAAGATCCCGGCTGCCTGAAGGCGTGCCCTTCGCCGGGCGCGATCGTCCAGTACACGAACGGCATCGTCGATTTCCATGAGGAAAACTGCATCGGCTGTGGCTATTGCATCGCCGGCTGTCCATTCAACATTCCGCGCATTTCGAAGCGGGATCATCGTGTGTACAAATGCACGCTGTGTTCGGATCGTGTCGCGGCAGGCCAGGAGCCAGCGTGCGTGAAGACCTGTCCGACTGGCGCGATCGTGTTCGGTACCAAGGACGACATGAAGCAGCACGCGGCCGAGCGGATTGTCGACCTGAAGGAGCGCGGTTTCGAGCATGCCGGGCTGTACGATCCGGCGGGCGTCGGCGGCACGCATGTGATGTATGTGCTGCATCACGCGGACAAGCCGTCGCTGTATCACGGGTTGCCGGACAATCCGAAGATCAGCCCGATGGTGCAGTTGTGGAAGGGGATTGCGAAGCCGCTGGCGGTGGCGGGTATTGCGTTGACCGCGCTGGCGGGATTCTTCCACTACACGAGGGTTGGTCCGAACGAAGTGACGGAAGAGGAAGAACTGGCCGCTCATGACGAGGCGCGCCGGATCAGGGAGCGCGCAGATGAGACATGACGAACCTGGGTTGATTGTGCGTTACACGCCGAATGAGCGCACGAACCACTGGATTACGGCGATCACGTTTGTATTGCTCGCGCTTTCCGGGCTGTCGATGTTTCATCCTTCGATGTTCTGGATGTCGGCGCTCTTTGGCGGAGGGCAGTGGACGCGGATTCTGCATCCGTTTGTGGGTATTGTGATGTTTTTGTCGTTCCTTGTTCTGGTCTTGAGGTTCTGGCATCACAACTACCTGGATCGCAGCGATGTTCAGTGGCTTAAGCAGATCGATGATGTGCTTGCCAATCGGGAGGATCGGTTGCCCGAGATTGGGCGATATAACGCCGGGCAGAAGCTTTTGTTCTTCGTTATGGTCGCGTGTCTGGTTTTGCTGCTTTGCAGCGGGATTGTGATCTGGAGACGGTATTTTTCTTTCTACTTTCCTGTCGATGTGATTCGCCTTGCGGCGGTTGTTCATGCTGTTGCTGCGTTTGTTGTTATCTGTGGGATTGTTGTGCATATCTACGCTGCGCTTTGGATCAAGGGGTCTATCGGCGCTATGGTGAGGGGGACCGTTACCTATGGGTGGGCGCGGAAGCATCATCCGCGGTGGTTTCGGGAGAGTGTTAAGTAAGGGTTTGGGTTTGGGTTTGGGTTTGGGTTTGGGTTGGTTTTTGGTTTGTTGGCCTTTCCTTGTGTTCATGTCGGTCTATTGGCGTCGCCCCTGTGCGGGGCGGCACCTACTTTTCTTTGTCCCCCAAGGGGACTTCCTTCGGGGCGTCCTTGCCAAAGAAAAGTAGGCAAAAGAAAGGCGCCGAAAACTCCGCTCTTCCGGGTTGTGTCGCACGCGGGGAATGGCACCCCATGAAGTGTCGTCCCCGCGCCTCACGCGACACCGGTCCGCGCACGATCTGGTCACCCGCGCCCTTTAACCTGGCGACAAGGCGTTCATTCACGCCGCTTCGCACTGCGTGCGCCGCGGAGGGGGCAGGCGATAGCGGGACGCGGGCGGTTAGGTCAGCGATAGATGACGAACTGGGCGCGGCCGGGGGGGCGAAGATTATTGCTGGGCGGCGACGCACGTAGTGCGGAGTGGAGTGGATGAGCCCTTTGTCACGAGGTGTGCTGCGCGAGGAATCCGATCGTGCGCGGGCCGATGCCGGGTGAAATGCGATGGCGACATCTCATGGGGTGCCGTTCCCGGCGTGTCACACAGCCCGGAAGAGCGGAGTTTTCGGCGCCTTTCTTTTGCCTACTTTTCTTTGGCAAGGACAAAGAAAAGTAGGTGCCGCCCCGCACAGGGGCGACGCAAATAGACCGACATGAACACAAGGAAAGGCCAACAAAGCAAGGCAAAGCAAAGCAAAGCCCCAACCACCGGAAAGCAAAAACCAACCCCATCCAGACCAGCGCAGCAAAAAAACGAACTCCAGAAACAGCTGAAATGAAATGGAAGCAAACCATGGTGCAACGCATACTAGACCCAGGCCAGATCGAATCGCTGGACCACACATCGATCCCACGAAACCGCCTGCCCGAACGGGCCACAACGTTCTCGGCAAGAGCCGCGCGCATGCGCAAACTCGCCGACACAAACCCGATCGGCGGTTACGTCAGACTGATGGCAACGCTGGCAGACGCCCAGCAAAAGCTCGTAGAAAAAGCCGAAACCCCGATGCCATCGGAAGCGACGATCAAACAGGCACAGGAACACTCCATGCCGCTGATCCCCGCGCAAGCATCAAGCCAGGCATGGCATGGCATCCTCTACCGCCTGCTGGACAGCGTAGAAGCTGCGGGCGCCATCACACCGCCTCTCGCGAAAGTCCTCGACGCGCTGCGGGCAAAAACAAGACCGGATCTCGACGCGCAAGCCGACGCCATCCTCGCGTACCGCTACAACGAAATCGAACCCGCCGCCGCGCCGTTCATCATGGCTGCGCTGCAGGTCGTGTGGACAGACCTCGCAAGCCGTCTTGATCAACGCGATATTCCCTATGTCGACGCCCCAGGCGTCTGCCCCGTCTGCGGTTCGCTGCCGGTCGCAAGCATTGTGCGCGTTGGCGGACAGTACCAGGGCTATCGCTATCTGCAATGCGGCCTGTGTGCGAACGAATGGCACATGGTCCGCGCAAAATGCTCGAATTGCGATTCGACCAAAGGCATCGCGTATCACGGCATTGAAGGTGGCAACGAGGCGCTCAAGGCGGAATCGTGCGACGAATGCCACACGTATCGCAAGATCGGCTATCAGGAGAAGGACTACGACATCGAACCGCTCGCCGACGATCTCGCCAGCCTCATGCTCGATCTGCTGATGAACGACGCCGGTTATCAGCGCAGTGCGCCAAATCCGCTACTATGGCCTGAACTGCCGTCCGAGGCGTAAGCGGAGAACTGCGAGTGAGCGAAGTGTCGGGTAACGGATTGAATGCGCTGCTGGCGCGCGTGCCTTCGGTCGAGCGCGTGATGTCGTCGGCGGCCATGCAGCCGTCGATCGATGAATACGGCCGCACGCAGGTGCTCGCCGCCGTGCGCGCGACCCTCGACGACTTCAGAACCCACTTACAGGCGGGCACGGCGAACGCCTCCGCTGCAGCGCTCGACGAAGCCCGCATCGCCACCGACGTCGCCCGCCTGCTCGCACAACGCGCGCAAAGCCGGGTTCACGCCGTGTTCAATCTCACAGGCACAGTGCTTCATACGAATCTCGGTCGCGCACTGTTGCCCGACGAAGCCGTGCGCGCCGTGGTCGACGCGCTGACGCATCCCGTCAATCTCGAGTTCGACCTCGCGACAGGACAGCGTGGCGATCGCGATGACCTGATCGATGCGCTCATTTGCGAACTCACCGACGCCGAAGCCGCGACCGTCGTCAACAACAACGCCGCAGCCGTGCTGTTGACGCTATCCGCGCTGGCGTCGAAGAAAGAGGTCATCGTGTCACGCGGCGAACTCGTCGAGATTGGCGGCGCGTTTCGCATTCCCGACATCATGAACCGTGCCGGCGCGCGGCTGCGCGAAGTCGGCACGACCAATCGCACGCATCTGAAGGATTACGAGGAAGCGATCAGCGTGCGGACGGCGATGCTGATGAAAGTGCATTGCAGCAACTACGCGATCAGCGGCTTCACCAGATCGGTCGAGCTCGATGAACTTGTGCCGCTCGCCCGCGCGCACAGCTTGCCGGTTGCGGTCGATCTCGGCAGCGGGACGCTCGTGGACCTCACGCAATGGGGATTGCCCAGCGAGCCGACCGTGCGCGAAACGATCGCCGCCGGCGCTGATCTCGTCACCTTCAGCGGCGACAAGTTGCTTGGTGGGCCGCAGGCAGGACTCATCGTCGGACGCAGGGACCTGATTGCGAAGATCAAGAAGCATCCGCTCAAGCGTGCGCTACGCGTCGGCAAGCTGACGTTGGCCGCACTTGAACCGGTACTGCGTCTCTATCAATCGCCGGAATTTTTGCGTGAACGTCTGACGACGCTGCGTCTGCTAACGCGTCCTGCAGCGGAGATTCACGCCACCGCTAAACGTGTGATGCCTGCCTTGCAGCAGGCGCTAGGCGAGCGGTATAGCGTCGCTGCCGAGCCCATGTCCAGCCAGATCGGCAGTGGTGCATTGCCGGTCGACCAGTTGCCGGGTTACGGGCTTGTCGTGCGCAATGCATCCGGCAAACGTAGCGGCAGCGCGCTGCTGAAGCTGGAGAAGGCACTGCGTGAATTACCGCGTCCGGTCATCGGCCGTATCGCCGACGATGCGCTTCGACTCGATCTGCGTTGTCTCGAAGCCGATGATGAAGCGCGCTTCATTGCGCAATGCGTGGAGCTGCGCGCATGATCGTTGGCACCGCCGGCCATATCGATCATGGCAAGACGACGCTGGTGCGCGCGCTGACCGGCGTCGAAACCGACCGTCTGAAGGAGGAGAAAGCGCGCGGCATTTCGATCGAACTCGGCTACGCGTACACGCCGCTCGACAATGGCGACGTCCTCGGTCTGATCGACGTACCCGGTCATGAGAAGCTCGTTCACACGATGACCGCGGGTGCATGCGGCATCGACTTCGCATTGCTAGTGATCGCCGCCGATGACGGCGTCATGCCGCAGACGCGTGAACATCTCGCGATTCTCCAGCTGCTTGGCGTCACACGTGGCGCGATCGCTCTCACGAAGACCGATCGCGTCGACGCAGCGCGGCTTGTCGAAGTGCGCAATGAAATTGCTGTTTTTCTCGCGGCAACTTCATTCGTCGACGCGCCCATCTTTGAAACGAATGCGATGTATGCGGACGACGCTGGTGTCGCCGCATTGAATGCATATCTTCGATCGGCCGCGATGGCGTGGAACGCGCGTCGCGACGATGGTCTGTTCCGTCTCGCTGTCGATCGTGTATTCACGCTCGCGGGGCAGGGCACGATCGTAACGGGCACCGTTTTCGCGGGTCAGGTCGCAACCGGTGAAACGATGACGCTCGCGCCTGCGGGCGTTTCCGTGCGCGTGCGTAGCATTCACGCGCAGAACCGCGCGGCGGACGTCGGGCGTGCGGGCCAACGTTGCGCTTTAAATCTTGCCGGTATCGACAAGGACGCCATTTCCCGTGGTGACTGGATCGTGGATGCGCGTCTTGCTACGCCATCGGAGCGGCTTGATGTCGAGCTGACGTTGCTGCCGGACGCAGGCATGACGTTGCAACACTGGGCACCGTTGCACGTGCACCTGGGAACGACGCATCACGTCGCACATGTCGCGCTACTCGAAGGCGATGCGCTGGCGACGGGCAATCAGGCACGCGTGCAACTCGTGTTCGATACGCCAATAAGCGCGTTGCCCGGCGATCGCTTCATCGTGCGCAATGCGCAGGCGACGCGCACTGTCGGCGGCGGTCGGGTTCTCGATCCGTTCGGTCCCGCGCGCAAACGACGCACGCCGGAGCGGCGCGCGTGGCTCGACGCGCTGACGACATGGCTCGACGAAGCACGTCTCGAACCGCTGCTGACGCAGTCGCCGCGCGGCATGTTGCGCTCGATGCTGATGCACCTCACGGGCATGCCATCGCAGGCGCTTCGCTTGCCTGTCGATGCAATCGAAATTCCGCTGCACGGCAAGACCGCCGACGATGCGTTCATCGTCATGCGTCATCATTTTGGCAGCATGCAGCAGCGAACGATCGAGGCGTTGTCGAATTTCCATGCGCGCTCGCCCGACGAGCAGGGGCCTGACGCGGCACGTCTGCGGCGAATAGCGGCGCCGCTGTGGCCCGATGCAATATGGAGCGCACTGATCGACGCCATGATCGCGGACGGTGCGATCGCGAAGAGCGGGCCGTGGCTGCATCTGCCGGATCATGCGGTGACGCTCGACGCGGCCGAAGAAGCGCTCGCCCGTTCACTCTTGCCGCTGGTCGCGCAGGGACGCTTCGATCCGCCATGGGTGCGCGATCTTGCAGGTCAGCTAGGCGAGCCCGAAGAGCGCGTGCGGCTCCTGATGCGAAAACTCGCACGACAGGGCGATGTGCATCAGGTCGTGCGCGATCTGTTTTATCACCGTGACGTGGTGCGTGAGATGGCGCGCGCGGTGAGCGACCTGGCGCAGCAGCACGATGGTGCAGTGAGCGCATCGGTATTCCGTGACTTGACGGGCCTTGGGCGCAAGCGATCGATCCAGATTCTGGAGTTCTTCGATCGCGTTGGATATACTCGCTTCCACCGCGACGTCCACCTGTTGCGTATCGATAGCCGTCTGCTGGATGTGGTTTGACCGTTCTGTTGCGCAGCTTGTGATTTCTCACCGAAGGAAGGCATCCGTATCCGGTGGTGCGGCTGGGCTTCAAACCCAGTTGGGGGCGTCAGACGCTCTCTGGTAGGTTCGACTCCTGCTGCCTTCCGCCCGAATGGCCCCAAACTTTCTCACACCCTCGTTCTCGTCGATGCTCACGGACTCTGGATATTGTGCGGGTTCGAGGGAGGCGACGTGTTGCGGATGCTGGTTCCGCCTCGCAGAATTTCTGCTGGAAATATGGGGCAAACGCCGCAGACCGAAGATGCGTCGGCGGGACACACCGCTGGCAAGCAGCTAATGATGGGGTGAGTATTCCATGAAGAACTTCGACATCGCGCCAGCGACCTATGCCGGGATTCAAGCCGATATATTGGCGTTGTCGAGTCCGCGCGCCAAGCCGCCGTGCGCCACGTCAATGCGGTCATGACTGCCGCATACTGGCTGGTGGGCCGACGTATCATCGAGTTTGAGCAGGCCGGCGAGGGGCGAGACGTGGACAAACTTCAGACGGTGTCTGAAAAATCACCGACGCAGACGAGTCACCTCCAAATCCTGGATCTCGCGAAGCTCGCCGCATGCTTCCCACTTCCGTGGTCAGCTTATGTACGACTGTTATCTGTCAGGAATCCAGGCGCTCGCGCCTTCTACCAGACCGAGGCTTTGCGGTGTGGCTGGTCCGTGCGACAACTCGACCGGCAGATCGAAAGCCAGTTCTACGAGCGGATCGCGGTGTCAAAGAACAAGGCGGCAATGCTAAAGACGGCCGAATTCGCGGAGCCTCCTGACCTGGTGACTCCGGAGGCGGCGATCAAGGATCCCTTCGTCCTCGAGTTCCTAGCCCTTAAGGACGAGTACTCTGAAAGCGACCTGGAAGACGCGCTGATTCAGCGTCTGGCGGACTTCCTCCTGGAACTGGGCGATGAGTTCGCCTTCATTGGTCGTCAGCGGCGATTGCGCATCGATGACACATGGTTTCGCGTGGATCTCGTCTTCTTCCACCGCCGTCTTCGCTGCCTGATCATTATCGATTTGAAGGCTGGGCGCTTCGGCTACGCCGATGCCGGGCAAATGCATCTCTACCTCAATTACGCCAGGGAGCATTGGATGATGCCTGGCGAGAATCCGCCCGTGGGTCTCATCCTGTGCGCAGAGAAGGGGGCGGCCGAGGCACACTACGCCCTCGACAATCTGCCCAATAAGGTTCTGGCAGCAGAGTACCAGACGGTGCTGCCCGACGAGCAACTGATTGCCGATGCGTTGCAGCGTTCGCGGCAAGAACTCGAGGACCGGCGACGTCTACAAGGCGGCAAAGAGGACGAGTCGTGACTTCGCGAAAGGGGCGGTATATCTCGATTGGCCAGGCCCCTCCGGGGTGACGCGAGAATGCGCCGGTCGGCTCGGTCGCTCGAACGTTTCGCCTACTTTTGGCAACTGGCGTTTCGGTGCCACACTTGACCGTCGCGTCATTGGTGACAACCTGGCGGACATGATTCGAGCACGAAGATCCGTTGTCTGGGTGAAGCCGAAGTTCGAACCTCCATGCTGCAGCGTTGGACGCCGTCGGTAGATGACCGTTCTGCGCCTGTTGGCGATAAGTGGCATTCGATCCGTGCTCGTCGTTCGACCGACTGGGGAGGCTACTACGCAGGAGCGATGGGAGGGGCCGGGTGCCGTGACGGTAAGCCGCCGCGGCATGCACCTTCGCAATATGGGTAGGAGTATGGATAGCCACCCTCCAGGAATGCAGGAGCCAAATCTAGCGGGGCTTTCCGGGCGGTTGTTGCGGTCTTCTGCCTTCCGCCCTTGATTTTATTAGGGTTTGCGGGCAAACGAGAACTCACTCCGATGCAAATCGTTCCCCCGGTTCCCCCGAATTTCTTCATTGGAATGACGCTCTCATGCCACTTTTGTCGGTGAGAACATGGCGACGGCGCGCGAGCCGGCTCCGCGGTCTGCTTCGGGCATCCATCGTCCATATACTCTCGCGATCATCGTCTGGTCCGTGTGCCCCATTTGCTTGGACACCCACATGGGATGCTCGCCAGCGGATTGAGCCGCTTGCATCTCTCACTTCAACGTTGAGCGGAAAGCCCGATCGGGCTATGACTCGTACATCACGGAGCAGTGGATGCAGAAATTGGCCGCGTCTATACTGGTGCGGATATCAGTGAAGGAAACAGTATGCGGCGCGTGATCGTCCGGCGTTCGTCAATTCATGGCAAGGGTGTGTTTGCGATGCGATCGCTCGGGGCGGGTGAGCGCGTGTTCGAATATAAGGGTGAGATAACAAGCTGGCGGGAAGCCGTGCGCCGGCACCGGCGCGATGGGATCGAGGGGCATACGTTCCTTTTCGGGCTGTCGGATGGACGCGTGATCGACGGCAGCCGCGGCGGCAATAGCGCACGATGGCTCAACCACGCGTGCGCGCCTAATTGCGAGACAATCGAAGACGCCGGCCGCATCTACATTTATACGCTCCGGCCAATCCGGGCAGGCGAAGAACTGTTCATCGAATACCTGCTCTCGGTAGACGATCCTCTGGACGAGGGCGTTCGAAGCCAATACGCGTGCCAGTGTGCGGCGGCCGGCTGCCGTCGCTCAATGTTGGCGAATGCCGCTTGAACACGCCGGTTGAGAAGGTGAAAGAAAAACAGGTCAGCGCCGGGAACGGCGGTGACCTGCCACCTTCGACTGTCAGGATCGGCGCGGGAGTCGTTTTCCATCTCGATGTGCTGAAAATGGCGCTGCAGACGCAAATCGTATCCGTGGAAACCCATCGCGCGAACACGACGGATCAAATGTTGCTCGATCTTGAAGACGTGCAGTGACGCCATGCTGATGGGAACGGCAGAACAAGGAGGGCGGCCTTATGCAAACAAGGAACTTTGCACATTCCAGGACAACGGAAACGAATCTGCCGGCACTGCTCGACCAGCTCGAAGTGGCCTTAAAGGTGACACCTCCTCGCACGTCTGTCTGCCGGGCACTGTCGGCGTTGAACCGATCACTCGGCGCGGCCAGCGATAAAGCTGCTGCGCGGACCAGTCGGCGGGCACCTTCGCGACGTCGACGCGAAATGGTTGTCGAATCCTTGCCGCTATTTTCTTGAATCCGCGAGGCGCAGAGAAACCAATGAAGAAAGGAAAGACGAAACTTACCCGTCATGATGCCGAGCGCCTTTTCGAGGGACTGCCTCACGGGAACGTGAGAGTATCGAGCCGGCCGGAGAACCCATTCGAAGCAGGGGCGTTCGATGTGGTCGAGCGCGTCGACGACGAAACCAGACTCTGGAAAGACAACCTCATTACTCTTCCGATGGCGATCGAGTTGCCTGCTGGCTACGAGTCGGTATCTCGCATGCGCGAGTCGATGGCGAGGGCATGGCGCGTGAAGTGGGTGAGGGAAGGCAAAACCGAGGTTGTTACTGAGTTTCCTGAAGGATGGACAGCCGTTCGCCCGGAAAGCGGACCCATAGAGCTGCGAGATCCCTCCGGCGTGGTCCGCGCCTTATACGGGTGGGCCGAGGATGCTGAGCTCAGGATTCTGCCGCGGTATCTGGTTGAATCACAGGCGAACAGTTCAAGCGGACTAGGCAGCTTGCTTGTCCGTGATCGCGTGAACGGTCAGATTCTTGAGAGGTCGTCGATCTGGTCTGCCCAAACTGGTACGAACCATCCAGATTGGAGCAGGCTGTCGGCGTGGCTCAACTTGCACTATCCACAACATCGCGACCCGCTGCGGTACTGGGAAGATTGCGAGGAAAACATCCAGAGCTAAGCTATTTCTTGGGGCTCTATTCTCGCGTCTACTGCACCCGGTTCGACGGAGGCGGAAGCAAGGGTCATCGCTTGAGGGGGCTTCCGAGTTCGGCCAACTGCAGCCGTTCGCCCTCGTCCTTACACCGCCATTCAGAGGACCGTTCCGGTCAGATAACAGACGTCCCGCGCCTCAGCCTCCGCGGGAAGATCTGACACGCAGGTTTGGACCCGGATCCACGGGCAAGCAACAATCTCACAGTCAGGTTCGCGTGCCGTCAGGAAGCGGAATAAATCGTACGTTAGCCGCACCGCACAACGAATAGAGAATCAACCACTTCTGGTTGCAGCCGGCCGCCGCGCTGATTGTCGACAAGCGCGGAACAAATATTTTTCCTACCATTGCATGAGGCAGCCGCCTTCAGGAGATAAGCGGTGGGGAGCATTGCAGAGTGGTTAGCATCACTCGGCTTGTCCGAGTATGCCCAGCTCTTTGCCGAGAATGGTATCGATCGCTCGGTCCTTCGCGATCTCACGGACCAGGATCTCAAGGATCTTGGCGTCTTGCTTGGGCATCGCCGCAAAATGCTACGCGCTATCGCCCAACCTGGCGACAGCGCCGTTGCAATATTTCCAATCTCAGCCGCGCCCGTACCACGTGATGACGCGGACCGACGCCAGCTCACCGTCATGTTTTGCGATCTCGTCGGCTCGACTGCCCTCTCGAAGCGGCTCGATCCGGAAGACATGCGGAAGATCCTCGGCGCCTATTACCGGGGTTGCGCGGATATCATTACCAAGGCCGGTGGCTTCATTGCCCAGTACATGGGTGATGGTGTGCTGGCCTATTCTGGTTATCTACGACGGGCCGCCCGCGTCCGCCTTGACCCTGCGGGATGTGTTGCGCTCCAGTCTCATGTACAGGTTCGCCGCCACGATACCGAAGACGAGGTGAACGAACAGGCTGGCCCCGTTGCGCGCTTCTGCGAACCACGGAAAAAACTGTGTCATGCCGTAGAAATTAATCAGGTAAACGGCTGCAGCGAAAGCGCCACCCGCCAGTGAAGCCATCCCCATGCTCGAGTCAAGGTTGAATGACGTCATGATCAGACCGAGGATAAGCGCAAATACGATGGCAAGGGCAAAATGCACCATAAAGGCCGCGAGCACGATGCCAATTGAGAATGCTTGCGGCGATTGCAATGCGCCTCGTCCCAGAATGATCGCGGCGACCATGCGTGGGGGCTCCAGCAGACTTCCGCCCGTCGTCAGTGCCATCAGGATAACCCCTAGCGCCAGGAACACAGCGCCCGCGATGACGCCTGCCAGCACGGCTGCCCGCCAGTCGGGCTGGCCGTGTGTGAAATGATGGGAATCCATGTGAAGTTGCACAATTTCTCTCCCGATTGATTAGGATAATTCATTCTAGTCCTCCAGCCCGCGAGACTGATAGCGCCGCATGGCTATCGCCACCCCGACGGATGATCTTCGTTCTGGCGACGACGGAACGTCACCCGGAGTGCCCGGCGTGGCTTTCGGCGCCGGCGACCTGGTGCCTGGCGTAACGCCGTGGACGGGGTGGTCCGGAAGCCCGGGCCGGTGAATCGGTCGTGTGGTCGGGTCTGAGGGCATGATTTCCTCCTATGCTGACGTGACCGGCAACCGCCATCTTACTTCGATCGGAGACGCAGAACGTAGCGCCCCAAGCCCCGTATCCGGCTGCCTTCAGCGAAACCGCAGACTGCTGACGTGGCCCGCCGAGCGCGACCGCAATCGTATCCGTTCGGTTTGCGCGGAAGCGATCGACCAGAACGGCGGCAAAGGCGTAGTGTTACATAGCGGACTGTTCAGAGTGGACGGCATGGAACCCGGTCGCGGCACCACGGCATAGTCCCGGCGCGTGCCACCGCATGCACCTGTGCCTCGGCGCGGGTGAGGTGGGGCCGCATAGTCTGCAACCGCTAGTCAACGATAGAAGGAGGCCACATGTCACTCATCGTCGCAGCACGCTTTACGACATTCCCCGCCGCTGAAGACGCGGCGCAACGGCTCTTCAATGCCGGTTTCGTCGAGGAGGACGTCACACTGTTTTTCGTCAATCCGCCCGGCCAGCACGCACGTTTTCGGCCCGGCGGCGATACCAGCAGCGACGCAAACGCGAGGGAGGCGCCGAAGGGTGCCGAGATAGGCGTCGCGATTGGCGCAGCGGTTGGCGCCGTGGTCGGCGTCGGGATCTTCGCGGCGTTTTCGGCGCCGCTTATCATGTCGCTGGTCGCGGCCGGGGTGAGTGCGTATGTCGGTTCATTGGTCGGCGCGATGATGCGCACGCTTGAAGCCAGCAACGAGGAAACCCGTGATTCCGGCGTGCTGGTGGCCGTACACGTGTCGCCGGACAGCCAGTCGGACGCCGCACGGGTGCTGCGCGATGCGGGAGGCGCGGCGATCGAACGCGCAACCGGCCGCTGGCAACAAGGGCGGTGGGCCGACTTCGATCCGCTCAAGCAGCCTGTGCCGCTCAACGAATCCAGTGAGAAGCACGCCTGATTTGAAGGCGTTTTTCGCTGAGATTTTTAGCGAGCACGGAAACAAAAACGGCTCGGCATTTGTGAACTGACACCTCAAAGTTGGACAGTTAAAAGCTACGCGGCCACGGGCTGGGTCCTGAATTGCACAGGACTCAGCCCGTTTAGTTTGAGCCTGCTGCGCTCGTGATTGTAGTAGTGGATGTAGCGGCGCAGTCCGGCCTGCAACTGCTCGATATTGGCGGCGCGGTTGAGCCGGAAGAACTCGGACTTCAGTGTGCCGAAGAAGCTCTCCATGACCGCGGCCAGGCGTTAATCGGCATGAGTCGAAATCTATCGGTAGTAAGCGGCTGGCGCTCTGACGGGCGCCACAACAACTGGGAAATGGGCCCCGAGCGTCGCGCGTCGATGGGCATTGCCGATTCGTTGGTGCGCGTCTCGGTCGGCATTGAAGACGAAGCCGACCTGCTGACTGATTTCACCCAGGCGCTGGACGCAACGCCCGTCGCCTGAGGAACGGTCGGCGCAGGGGTCAGTGGAAGAAGAGTTCCCGCATGCCGAAGGTGTGATTGGCTTCGGCAGCCATCAGCACCAGCAGCACCAGCAGGCACAGGGGCGGTATCAGGATGGCGTACACCAGCGCCAGCCGCTCCCACATCATGTGCATGAAAATCGACACGATCAGCCCGGCCTTGGCGATCATGAGCACGACGATCAGCGCCCAGCGCAGCAGGCCCTGCACGTGGAAGTAATCCACCATGTACGACATCGTGCTCAGTACGAACAGCAGGCCCCAGATCTTCAGGTAGATGCCGATCGGATGCTGCTGGCCGTGCGCGGCGTCGGGCCGATGGGCAGGATCGGTGTGGTCCATGGTCTGCCTCACCACAAATAGAACAGCGCAAAGATGAACACCCACACCAGGTCGACGAAGTGCCAGTACAAGCCGGCAATCTCGACGATCTGGAAGTTGCCGTGCCCGGTGAACCCCGGCTGCAGGATCTTGCGTGCGATCAGCAGCAGGTAGATCACACCGCAGCTCACGTGAAAGCCGTGGAACCCGGTGATCATGAAGAAGCACGCGCCAAACTGCGCCGCGCCCATCGGGTTGCCCCAGGGGCGGATACCTTCATGGACGATCAGCTTGGTCCATTCGAAGGCCTGCATCGACACGAAGGTCACGCCCAGCAGCGCGGTCGCCAGCAACAGTGCGGCGGCGCGCTTTGCGTTGCGCCGGTAGCCAAAGTTGACGGCCATCGCCATGGTGCCGCTGCTGGTGATCAGGGTGAACGTCATGATGGCGATCAGCAGCAAGGGCACATCCACGCCGCCCACAGTGAGCCCGAACACCTTGGAAGGGTCAGGCCACGGCACCGTGGTCGACATGCGCACCGTCATGTAGCCGATCAGGAAGCTGCTGAAGATGAAGGTGTCCGACAGCAGGAAGATCCACATCATTGCCTTGCCCCACGGCACCTTGAAGGCTTCGCGGTCGGCCGACCAGTCCGTGACGATGCCGCGCCAGCCGTCAGGTCCGGCGTCGGTGGGCGTGGTGGCAGCGGATTCGGTGGGGAGCGTGGGCGTGGTCATGGCGCGGCTCCATACAGCGGCCCGCAGATGGCGGCGACGAACCCAGGGGTGATCCACCACATCGCCGCCAGCAGCACGAGCCAGACAGCCAGCAGGAAATGCCAGTAGATGGCGCACAGCGCGATGGCGCGCTGGGTTCTGAAGGGGTCCCCGCGCTGGAGACGCGCGATCGTCACGGCCCAGGCCACCAGTCCGCCCAGCACATGCAACCCGTGCAGGCCGGTGAGCAGGTAGAGGAAGCTATTGGAAGGATTGACGGTGACGGTCTGCCCGGCCGCCGACAGCATGCGCCAGGCGGTCAGTTGTCCGATCACGAACACGGCCGCCAGCACACCGCTGGACACCAGCCACGCCGCGCGGTGTAAGGTCAGCTGCCGGGCACGCTGCATGGCAATGCTTGCCAGCACCAGCGCGCAGGTGTTCCACCACAGCAGCGCCGGATGCGGGATCGGCTGCCAGTCGGGCTCGCGCATGCGCATTGCATAGGCGAACAGCAGCAGTGAAAACAATGTCGTTGCCACCGCCATGAAGACGATCAGGCCGATGCGGCTCGCATTCGGCAAGACAGGTGGCGCGTCAGGAACGAAGGAGCGGCGCAGTGTGGTCATTCGCGTGCCTCGCCGGGTTCAAGCGTCGGGTGGACCGGTTCAGGCGCCGTCGCAGGCGGCTGGTTTTGCGGGACGAAGTCTTCCTCGTGCCCCGGCGGGCTGTATTCGTACGCCCAGCGGTAGACGACGGGCGGTGCGGCGCCCCAGTTGCCGTGCACTGGCGGCGTTTGCGGCGTCTGCCATTCCAGCGTGGTGGCCCGCCAGGGGTTGCTGTCGGCACGCTTGCCGCGCACCAGGCTCCACGCCAGGTTGTACAAGAACAGCAACTGCGCCGCCCCAACGATCAGCGCAACGACGGTGATGAAGGTGTTGAGCGTCTGCGCCGAAGACGGAATGAAGCTGTAGCCCTCATACGCGTAATACCGCCGCGGCATGCCCAGGATGCCGAGATAGTGCATCGGGAAGTAGATCGCATAGGTGCCGAGGAAGGTAACCCAGAAGTGCACGCGCCCGAGCGTGTCGTTGAGCATGCGGCCCGTCACCTTCGGATACCAGTGGTACATACCGCCAAACACCACAAGGATCGGCGACACGGCCATCACCATATGGAAGTGCGCCACCACGAAGTACGTGTTCGACAGCGGAATGTCCACGCTCACGTTGCCGAGGTAGAGCCCGGTCAGCCCACCCAGGACGAAGGTGCTGATGAAGCCGATGGCAAATAGCATGGGCACGGTCAGGTGGATATCGCCGCGCCACAGCGTCAGCACCCAGTTGTAGACCTTGAGGGCGGTCGGGATGGCGATGATGAGCGTGGTGGTGGCAAAGAAGAAGCCGAAGTACGGATTCATGCCGGCGATGAACATGTGGTGCGCCCAGACCACGAAGCTCAACGCACCGATGATGATGATGGCCCACACCATCATCTTGTGGCCAAAGAGGCTCTTGCGCGCGTGCGTGCTGATGAGGTCCGACACGATGCCAAAGGCCGGCAGCGCGACGATGTAGACCTCCGGATGCCCGAAGAACCAGAACAGGTGCTGGAACAGCAGCGGGCTGCCGCCGGCATGCTTGAGCGTCTGCCCCATCGACACCACGGCCGGTATGAAGAAGCTGGTGCCGAGTGTCTTGTCGAGCAGCATCATCACCGCCGACACGAACAGCGCCGGAAACGCCAGCAGCGCCATGATGGTCGCCACGAAGATGCCCCACACCGTGAGCGGCATGCGCATGAGCGTCATGCCGCGCGTGCGCGCCTGCAGCGTGGTGGTGACGTAATTCAAGCCGCCCATCGTTGTCGCGACGATGAAGATCGCCAGCGACACCAGCATCAACACGATGCCCCATTCCACGCCCGGCGTGCCCGGCAGGATGGCCTGGGGTGGATACAGCGTCCAGCCCGCGCCGGTCGGCCCGCCTGGCACGAAGAAGCTCGCCATCAGCACCAGCACGGCTAGCAGGTAGACCCAGTAGCTCAGCATGTTGAGAAACGGGAACACCATGTCGCGCGCGCCCAGCATCAGCGGGATCAGGTAGTTGCCGAAGCCGCCCAGAAACAGCGCCGTCAGCAGGTAGATCACCATGATCATCCCGTGCATGGTGACGAACTGGTAGTAGTGGTTGGCGTCGATGAAACTGAACTTGCCCGGAAAGCCGAGCTGCAACCGCATCAGGTCCGACAACACAAGGCCGACCAGGCCGATGGAGATGGCCGTCAGCGAATACTGCACGGCGATGACCTTGTGGTCCTGGCTCCAGACATAGCGGGTCCAGAAGCTTTGCGGGACGTGGTCGGTGTGCGCGTAGGACATTGCGTCTGCTCCGCTAGGGTTGGGCTGCGCTGCTGGCGGCCGGGCCGCCTTGCGATTCGATGTAGGTCACCAGCGCGGTCAGCTCCTGCTCGCTCAGGTCGAAGTTCGGCATGATGGGTGAGAAGCCCTTCACGACGCGAGCCTTCGGGTCACGGATGAAGGCGCGCAGATAGGCTTCGTCCACCTTCGCGGTGCTGCCGTCGGCCATCGTTTCGGTCTTGCCGTACAGGCCCTTCCAGGTGGGGCCCACGCGCGGACTGCCGTCCACGGTATGGCAGGCGATGCAGCCCTTGGCCTCTGCGAGGGCCTTGCCCTGGTCAGCAAGCGCCTGGGCGCTGCCGCCTGCAGCGGCGGGTGCGGCCTGCACCCTGGCCTGCTGCCGCTGAGTGAACGTGCTCTGCCGCGCCAGCCAGCGCGAGAACGATGCTTCGTCTTCCACCACCACCACGCCGCGCATGTTGGCGTGCCCGATACCGCAAAGCTGCGCGCACAGGATGTCGTAACGCCCTGCCTTGGTCGGCGTGAACCAGAAGGTGGTCACCATGCCGGGCACTATGTTCATGCGCGCACGGAACGGCGGTACGTAGAAGTCGTGCAGCACGTCGCGCGACCGTGTCAGGACCAGGATCGGCCGGTTGAGCGGCAGGTGCACCTCGGGCGACTCGATCAGGTAGTTGTCACGGCCGTTGGGGTCGCCGGGGTTCAGGCCGAAGGGGTTGTCGTTGCTGATGTAGCGCACGTCCGTCGTGCCCAGCTTGCCACCGGGGCCGGCAAAGCGGAAGCGCCATTGCCATTGCTGGGCGAGCACTTCCATCTGCAGCACGTTGGGCGGGGGCCGTATGTAGTCCGCGTAGACGAAGAGCCCCGGGGCCAGCAACGCTGCCACGCCGACAGAGGTCAGGCCGATCAGCCACCATTCCAGCCGCTTGTTGTGCGGCTCGTAAGCAGCGCGATGACCCCTGCGGTGGCGGTAGCGCACCAGTGCGATCACGATGAACAGGTTGATCGCGATGAAGAGCGCGCCGGTAATGACGATCGTGATCGTCAGCATGTCGTCCATGCGCACCCAGTTCGAGGCGATCGGCGTGATCCACCAGGGACTGGCAAAGTGAAACCCCACCGCCAATACGATGATCAGGATCAAGGCAATCGCAAGCGACATAGGTCACCTCGCTGCGTGTCACTCGCTGGAGCCGCTAACAAAACGCTCCAGGCGTCGTTGTGCCGCCTTGCCGTACTTCGGTACTGTCTGCGCCGGCACGTCTCTAGAGCAAAGGTAGTCCTCTCCTCTGCATCGTGCAAGGCAGCGCAAGGGGGAAGCGTGCCCCGTATACGGATCGCGCAAATGGAGGAGTCACTTGCTGCGATGCAATGCAAAACGGCCGCCTCCAGCCGTTTTGCGACGATCGCCCACTAACGTGCTTCTGAGGCGCCACCAAAGTCAGCATTTCTGAACACTTCGAAAAGGCGCGAACCTGATTCGCGTTGAACTGCATGAAGCGCGCATCGGGCATGACACCGCCGCTCTTCCAGGTCACAACTGCGGGGAAAAATGTCGACGTTGATTGTCTGCGGCCAGCTCGTCACATCAGGATGTCAGCGCGCATTGCGCCGGTCCTGCCGATACGCCAGAAGGCAACAGCAAATCGGTCATTGCCTCGCGCATTTGACAAAAGTTCACAGCGGTTCAGGCCGTAAGCTGCTTCAATAGTTATTGGCAGCCTCGCTGGGCAACCGTTGTCTTCACTCGTTTTTTTTCCTCGATGACTCTCGATCAGCCTGATCGGTTCATCAGCTCTTGCAACCCGATTCCGGATGACGTGTGAACGCGCGGATCCGATCCGGGCTGCCGCTGGCCGTCCATCGTTGCAGGTCCCATACGTCAGACGCCTGTGCCGGATGCGCTGTTCGTGGTTGTCCGCAGGCGGCCGATATGCCGCTCTTCAGTGTGCCCCGGCGCCGTCCGACGTCGCCGGCCGCGTCACCCCGCCCGCAGGACGGAATACGGGCGCTGGCATGCCGCTGACGCGTCCGGGCATGGCTGGCGCCTGCATGCCAAGGCCGCGACCGGACGACACGAAGCCTGGCGCGACGTGCGGCATCACCACAGCGGCTGGCCGCGGCATCGGGGGCGGCATCTGCGCTGGAGGCGCCCGCAGTACTTGAGGCGCCTGTACGTGGGGCACCTGCGGTGACAGAGGTTCCTGTGCGCGGGGCGCCCATACCTGAGGCATCTGCTCATGAGGAACCTGCGGCGCCGGTGGGACCTGCGCGCGGGGCGCCGTCCATACCTGAGGCGTCTGCGCGTGAGGAACCTGCGGTGGCTGAGGTACCTGCGCGCGGGGCGCCGTCCATACCTGAGGCGTCTGCGCGTGCGGAACCTGCGGTGGCTGAGGTATCTGCGCGCGCGGCGCCGTCCATACCTGAGGCATCTGCGCGTGCGGAACCTGTGGAGCCGACGTCACCGCTGCGTGGGGCGCTGTCCACACCCGAGGCGTCCGCGCATGAGGACCCTGCGGTGACTCGGGCACCTGTGCGCCGGGCGTCGTCAATACCTGAGGCATCTGCGCATGAGGACCCTGCGGCGCCGGCACCGGAGCCGCCTGCGGATGCGCGCCTCCCGGCATCCCCGCGACGGCCGGCACGGTGCGCGATGAAGGAGCGGCCAACGCTGCCGGATTTCCGCGCGAGGCCGGACGCGCATCCGGCGACGCGGCGTTCGACGCAAACCGGCTCTGCACGACCGGGTCGCGGTACGGAACGCCGTGCCGATGCCACGGATCGTGCGTCCACTCGACTCCCGACGGCCGATGGTGGCGGTCCAGGTCGGCGAAGCGGTCGCGGTCGAGGTCGATGTGGTGCCGATGCCAGTCACAATGCTCCCAACCCCACAGCGGAACGACTATGGCTACGCTCACCCAGCCGAAACCGAACGGACCGGGCACCGCGTCGTAGAAGTTATTTGGGAAATAGTAGGGCGGATAAGCGGGATAAGGCCAGGCGCCATAGGCGACCGTCGGGTTGTAGACCGGAACGTAGACGGTGTCCGCGCTGGCGGGCTGAATCGTGATGTCCTGCCCGACCTTGTTGACCGCCTCCTCCGGTATCGACTGCAGCGTGCCTGCCGCCTGCGCACGCTGGCGAAGGCGCTGGATCGAATCCATGACCGCCGGCTGGCTGGCCAGAAAGGCGTCGCCAATGTGCTCGGTCCACTCGAGATTGTCATCGAGCATCCTCAGCACCTGTGGAAACGGCACGAGCGACTTCACGCTCGGATCCCAGGGCTGCTGCTCGAGCGCGTCAGTCAACTGCCCGCCCTGGAGCGCTGCGTTGCCCGGCTGCTGAACCCAGCGATCGGCTTCGACGACTTCCAGCGGATAGGTCGCCGCCATCAGGATCTGGGCGACCAGCGGATCAGGATAGAGCGCGATCGGCGCGAGCATTTGATCGAGCTGCTCTGCCGTCAACGGCGCGGCGGCCTGCGGCGCCAGCTGGACCTCGCTCTCACCATGCACTCCCGATGATGCTCCGAGGATCAGGCTTGCCAGCATCCCGGCGAGAATCCGGAACATGGTCGACTTCATTTTCCCTCCTCGCAAGGCGCGATCCACGCAGATCGGCTGCGGATCGCCCTCGAACCAGACATCGCTGGTCTGTTGCACTTTTGACTCCGTTCGAACGTGCGAATTCGCGAACGCGGGGCTGCTGCCCGGTCAAAATCGTTACCGCTGTTACAGTGGAAAGAACGATCGGGACGGGTGGCAAATTCCAGCGCCGCCCGCGCGATCGGGTTCCAACGCGGGGATTGCGCCGTCGTCAGGGCGATTACATTGGGATGTTGGGATGCGCGGTGCGCAGCGTCGAACGCTCGAGGTCGGACCGAATCGTGAGTGACGCCCGCCTGCGGCGCCCTGGTCGAGTCTGCCCGCTTTCGCGTGGGATGATGTCGCCGCGCAGCTCAATCCCTGCCCGCCAGATTGCAGGGCGGCGTTCGCTTTTTTGGCCATCCTCTACCCGCATCTCCCTCGGCATTTCTTGCGGTTTGCCTGTGACGATGGCAGAGATTCGGGCGTACTTACAAGGAAGGGCACCCCGGTCAGCGCACCGACGCCCAGAACCGGACCACGGCGGGGTGAATCACCTCGTGCCACCTCGGTCCAGTGAACAGGTCGTAGTGGTCGCAATCCGATATCGTCCAACGGCAGCGCTGCTGTACCGGGATCGCACTGCACAGCGTGTGAGCGGCATGCGTCTGGCCCGCGCCGGCAATGTCGTCGCGATCGCCCTCGACGGTACAAAGCGCCATGGATGCGAGATCCTGCGGCTGCACACAGCTTCCACCGACGCGCCATTCCCCACGGGCAAGGTGCTGTTCCTGAAAGATCACGCGGATCGTGTCGAGCAGATAATCTTCAGTCATGTCGAGGGCCGCGGCGTATTCGTTCAATGAACGCAGGCTGTTCGCGATGGCCGCCGCATCGGCTGAGAGGCGGCTCGACCAGTAGCGCGATTCGAGTGCCAACTGGCGGTGCGGATGTGCGGCGACGATCGCCGCATGCTGGATGAAGCCCGGACAGACCCGGCGACCGGAACCGACGTAGCGGGGCGGAACGGTTTCGATCACCGTGTCGCGAAACCAGTCGAGGCTGTGGCTTTGCGCCAACCGGTCGACGGCCGTCGGATTGAGGCGCGTATCGATCGGCCCGCCCATCAGCGTCAGGCTGAGCGGCGGCGCTTCTCCTTGTCTCGCCAGCAATGCCGCTGCCGCAAGGGTCGGAGCGGTAGCCTGGCAAACGGCGATGACGTGCGTATGCGCGCAGCCCAGTTTTCGCAGAAAGCGCTCGAGCGCGAACACATAGTCGTCGAGTCCGAAGCGGCCTGCGGCAAGTGGCACGTCACGCGCGTTGGCCCAGTCCGTAACGTACACATCGCCGTCCTGTAGCAGCGTTTCGACGGTCTCGCGCAGCATGACCGCGTGGTGTCCCGCGAGCGGCGTGCAGAGGAAGATATCCGGTGGCGCAGTGCGGTTTTGACCGCGCCTGGGTGCAACTGGCGCCGGCGCGCGCATGAATTGCCGCAGCGCGCAAAACGGCGTGCTGTCGACCACCCGTTCGACCACGGGTACCGACCGGTCGCCGACCGTCACCACCGGGATGCCGAACGGCGGTGGCTCGGGCGGCGGTCGAACCAGCCGGTACAGCCAGTCATAGCCGGCAGCAGCGACGGGCGTGCAAGACATCGCCGGCGACGTCCAGACGTCGCATCCCAGCATCGCCCAGTCACTGATCGACTGTATCAGGTCACGCTGAGCTTCAATGCACGCGTACCACATGCTGTCTCCAGCGTCTCGTTCCTTCCGCCGTCGAGGCCGGAGGGCCACCGGATAAATGGGAACGAACGGCGCTTAACGGCGATCCACACGCCGCGAAATTGTTGATCTGACGCAAGCGATCCGGCGTCGCGTTTTCGGATCGAATGAAGCGTCCATCTGATGGCATGCCGGACGACGCGACCGCTGGACTGTGGCGCCGGTGGTTAACATGGCTTGGCCCGAAGGCCTGGAATTTCACGTGTATGAACCACGCCGCGTTGTCATTGATGCCCTCGAACTCCGTGATGAACAGGGATCTTCATTCATGGGTAGTGCTCTGCTACCAATATTGCAGCCATGATCGGCGCGATCACCCCGAACAGCACTCCCGTCATCGACACGACCATGGCAGCGTCCTTGCCAGGTCGCCCGCATGCCTGGATTTTAGGCGATGCGCTCGTGGAAACCCGCGTTTTTCCCTGTCCCTTTCACTTCGGAAGACGTGGCGTTACCCGTCGATTGGTACGTCGAACTGCGTTCGACAACCTGGGCATTTGAATGGCTCGAAGCTACCTTGCGCCGGCAATGCTGCGAGCGGCTGTTCCTCGCCGGCGAGGTAGCAGACTGGGCACGGAAACGCGTCGTGCGATCGAAGTCGGTGCCACCGGTCAATGAACCGCTGAATGTCGACAGGCTGGGTGCCGTTCGCTTCGAGGTGATCGAGAAGCACGTGGAACAGAGCGGGGCTTTGCATTGAGACCTCCGCAGCGATTTTCAGCCATCGTAGCATCTGCCACCAATGCGCGGCTGGTAGTCCAGGCGTTCCGCGCGCAAGCCACGCCGGATGTTCAGTGCTAGTGTGGTGATGGGGATTTTCCCCAGTCATCGGGAGAATACGATGCCGTCAGACCCCGCCACAAAATCCGCCGAGCCAACTGTCGGCGCTTCACGAAGCGCTTGCTTACCTCTCGTGGTCGCCGGCGGGACACATCCGCACAACGCTGCCTCCAACCTATAATGATTGTGTTGGACGACCACTCTGTTGGGTCTTGGCGCAATGAGTGGCTACCAGCACAAAAGCGGCGGAGATGGGCATGCGCTTCGAAGCATTTTCCTTTGGTTCCATCCGTATTGATGGCGTCACCTACCAGCATGACGTGGTGATCGAGCACGGACAGGTTCGCAAACGCAAGAAGAATCCATCCAAGGCGTTCCGCGAGACCTTTGGGCACACACCGCTGTCAGTGGCGGAGGACATACCCTGGAAATGCGGGCGGCTGGTGATAGGTACCGGCACCGGGGCGTTACCGGTAATGGAAGAGGTGAAGCTCGAGGCCCGGCGTCGGCAAGTCGAACTGGTCATCCTGCCGACAGCAGAGGCCATCGCCAATCTGAAGGAGCACCCTGACGAGGCCAATGCCATCCTGCATGTCACGTGCTAGGCCATTTGGCGTGCCAGCCCTCAACGACACGAGGTGCCGAAAACCGCTAGCATTCCATCGCCGGCATACGTACGCGGCGCACCAGCGCTCCCTGATGAGGACCGCCTCGAGCGGAAAGTGGCGTCGCTTCAGTGCGCCCCAGGTGCTCTCACTTTTTTGCCGACAACCCGACTGAAACGCCACAGGTCGCCAGGACGCCTTGTCGCGAAGCGCCTGGCGGGCGACCTTGTCTCGGCGCTTTTGCAACGGGGTGGCGGGCAACCCCGTTATAGCGTCGCGATAAACTCGTCCCACGCGGTCCCTTGCAAGGTCTCGGTGGTGGCGTGTCCACAGGCGCGGATGATCAACGCCGCTCTCTCGAGCTGTTTCAGATCGTCAGACTCGACGATGTCCACCACATCGAAGCGCCCGAGTGTCAGATAGCTGTCTTTCCAGGTGACCGCAGGACATTCGGCCTTGATTTTCTCGGCAACGGTGGCGGCGAGCTGTTTCAGGTCTTTGGGGTCTTTGAACGCGTCAGGAGACAAGCGGCTGAGGATGACGTACGTGGCCATGGAATACCTCCGTACAAAAAATTGACCCGTAATTGGGCATGGCAGACACACGCGGGAATAGCCTCCCGTCAACCGGAAGCGTCCCCGTGCTTGTTGATTATAGTTGTGCCCCATGTCCGTTTACCTACGGAATCTGAGAGAGATTTCGCTTCGTCTCCAGTAGCTGAACCAGCAATTGATCGCGCTGGCGCAGCATTTCTGGAAAATCGTACGCCTGCAGTTCCGCCTCGACGCCTTTCGCGATCGACTCGATGTAATCGTCTGTCTCGGGATACGTGCCCAGGTCCCGGGCCCACTCGCGTTGAGCCGCGCCTAAGTGCTGTAGCACATGCGTGATCCCGCCGGGGCCTCCGGAAGCGTGAAGGTTGAGAAACGGTCCGAGCAACGCCCAGCGCAGGCCCGGGCCGTAGGAGATCGCCGCGTCGATGTCCTCCACAGAGGCGACCCCGCGCTGTACCAGACTAATGGCTTCCTGCCATATCGCCACCTGTAGACGGTTGGCGATATGGCCCTTGACCTCTTTGTTGATCCTGATGACCTTCTTGCCCGTTGACGAATAGAACGCCATCACTCTCGCTATGTTTTCGGGCGATGTGAGGCTGCCGCCACCGACCTCTACCAACGGAATGATGTGGGACGGATTGAATGGATGACCAAGGACAATTCGTTCCGGATGTTTCGCGCCTGCCTGAATCTCGCTGATTGCCAGCCCCGACGATGACGACGCGATGATCGCGTCTGCCCTTGCGGCCGATTCGATGCTTGCGATCAATGCGTGTTTGGCGTCCAGTCGTTCGGGGCCGCTTTCCTGAATGAAGTCCGCGTTGCGCACCGCCGCGCCCACATCAGTCGAGAAAGTCAGGTTTTCCCGGGAGGCGCCATTCGCCAGCCCGAGTCTCTCGACAACAGGCCAACTGTCGTCGATCCAGTTGCGCAGGCGCGTCTCGGCCCCGTCGGCGGGATCCGTCGCCGTGACCGCGAAACCCTGCGCCAGGAAGTGTGTCGCCCAGCCTGCACCAATGACGCCCGTGCCGACAATGGCGATGTTAACGGCTTGCTTTGTCATGATCTAACTCTCCAGGCAGGCAGCGTTGACTGTTTCGCGCAACGGCCGCAGCCCGATGATCTCCCGTGCCTCAGCCGGCGTGGCCGGCTCGTAACCCATCTCACGCACGAGGCGAACGAGCCGCTCGACCAGTTGCACATTGGTGGCCAACTCGCCCTGCCTGTAATACAGGTTGTCTTCGAGCCCGACGCGCACGTGGCCTCCCAGTAACAGCGAGTTCATCGCGGCGGGCAACTGCGCCGCGCCGATGGCGCTGACGTTGAAGACGGTGTTGCGGGGCAGATGGTCGACCATAGTCTGCAACAGGCGAGGCGTGTAGGGCAATGCGCCCTGGAAGGCATTGGCACCGATGACGATATTGATGAAGTGCGGGGCATCGTCGAGGCCCTCGTTGATGGCCCGCTGAACATCCTGAACGATGTCGGCGAGACCGAACACTTCCCATTCCGGCTTGATGCCGCGCGCTTTCATCATCTCGGCGATCTGCCGGATTCGCGAGGGCGGCGTCGCCACCAGGATTTCCTTACCGCTGAAACTTGCGATCACGGTCTGTGCATCGAGCGTGCACATCTCGACGCCGTCACCCTGCATGCCTTTGAGGCGTTCTTCCCACTGGATTTCCCACAGGCCGTTGTCGAGTTCGCGAACCATGTCGCCGTTGATGCCGCCGCCGGTGGAGTTGTTCAGAACGATGTCGCACCGGTCGCGAATCAGCCGGTTGATGTGGCTATAGATGGCGGGATCGCAGGTGGCCTCGTCGTCGGGACGCCGTGCATGCACTGCCACGACACTCGCACCTGCGTTGTAGCAGCGGTAGGTGTCGTCGGCGATCTCCTGGGGCTGTGTCGGCAGGTTCGGGTTCATTTTCTTGTTGGCCATGCCGCCCGTCGGGGCAACCGTCACGATGACTTTGGGCTTGCTCATGCTGGTCTTCTCCGGAGAAGAAATGGGTCTAAAGGACAAAATTGACTATGGCTGCCGGGTCAGTGCACGCTCGCGCCATCGCCGGGGCCCACGCGGACCGCGCTCTTTGGCAGGCCCAGCAGGATCGTCAGGCCGCCGCCAATGACAAGTGCGATCAAGCCCAGCAGACCCATCTGGATGCTGCCCGTCGAGCCCTTGATCCAGCCGATCAGCGTCGGGCTGGCGAAGCCGCCAAGGATGCCCAGTGAACTGATCACCGCGATGCCAGCTGCGGCTGCGTCGCGGCCAAGGTAGGTCGGCGGAATCGACCAGAACAGCGAGCCGCCGCCAAAGATGAAGAACGAGGCAACACACAGCAGGACCATCACCGGGATGACCGCGGCGCCAAGAAAGGAGGTGGAGGCGAGAGCCACCGCGCCGAAGACCAGAGTTCCGCCGACATGCCAGCGACGCTCCTTGAAACGATCCGAACTGCGGCTGATGATGAGTACGCCAAGCGCACCGAAGATATAGGGCACCGCCGTGTACCAGCCGATCGTCGCGATGGGTGCGATGCCGAGGCCTTTGATCATGGTCGGCAGCCAGAACGTGAGCGTGTAGACAGCGCAAGCGCAGCAGAAGTAGACGAAGGCCAGCACGTAGGTTTTCGGGTCCGCCAGCGCCGCGGCGAGCCTGCCATGATGTCCAGCCTTTGGCTCGCCCAGGTGGTCAGCATCAAGGATCGACTGGACCAGCACTTTCTCGGCGTCGTTCAGCCACGGCGCGCGGGCCGGCCCGTTCGGAAGCATGCGATACAGCACGAACCCAAGCAGAACGGTCGGCAAGCCTTCGACGAGGAATAGCCACTGCCATCCGTGCATGCCGCCGAGGCCTTCCATGCCGCTCATGATCGTTCCCGACAGTGGGCCGCCCAGGACACCCGTGATCGGCATGCCGAACAGGAACAGACCCGTCACACGACCGCGGCGCTGGCTCGGGTACCAGTACGTCAGATACAGAATGATGCCCGGGAAGAAGCCTGCTTCGAACATGCCCAGCAGCAACCGGATGGCATAGAACTGCCACGGTGCCGTGACGAAAGCGGTCGCCGCGGACGCGAGGCCCCACAGCACCATGATCCTCAGGAAGGTTAGTCGCGCGCCTATCTTTTCGAGTAGCAGATTGCTGGGCACCTCGAACAGCAGATAGGTGACGAAGAAGACCCCCGCGCCGAGTCCATACACAGCATCGGAGAAAGCAAGGTCCTGCTTCATCTGCAGCTGCGCGTATCCGATATTGATCCGATCGAGGAACGCGAAGACATACGCGATCAAGACGAGCGGCATGACGCGCCAACTGATCTTACGAAAGACGGCGTCTTCGACTATGTGATTCGTCGGGCTCTCGACGAACGCGGCTGCGGCGGGCAGCGGACGAGCGGGAATCATGCGTGTCTCCTGGTCTTGTATGACACGCATTATTTCGAGCGACCGCTGCCACGACTGTCGATCGCGCGACAGTTGGAGTCAGCGTAAACACCAGGCAATGCACGAACGCCGTCGGCAACGATTCGCGAAGAAAGATACGCGGCGCTAGCGTGCCAAGGCGTGAAGCCCAGGTAAATCCAGCACGACGATGCCGCCGTACTCCGTGCGCACGAGGCCAGCGTTCTTGAAGCGGGTCATGGCCTTGTTGCAGGTTTGACGCGACACGGCGGCCAGGTTGGCGAGTTCTTCCTGAGACATCGGCAGATGCCCCACGCCGCCCGGATTCGACAATGGTTGCACCATGCCCACCAGCGCCCGTGCGACAAGACTGTCGGTGTCGAGCAATCCGTGCGCGGCGACGGCGCCCATGAACCAGTGCAGACGCTCGTTGACCTGGAGCAGCAGAAATTCGTTGAACGACGGCTGATGCTCGCGCAGCCAGTTGAACGTCGTGCGTGGAATCTGCGCGACGCGGCTGTCGCGCAACGCGATGAGATCGGACTCGCGCGGCGCGTTGCGAATCAGGGTGCCTTCTCCGAACCAGCTGCCTACGGATTGTCCGCCTAAAGTCACCGTCTGTCCGTCGCGCGCGGTGATCGACCACTTGATGAGGCCTTCGAGCATGCCGAACCACACATGTTGTCGTTCGCCGTGGTGCCCGAGGGTCTGACCTGCGGCGACGGCGCGCTCCGACGCGTCAGCGCGCACGCGAGCCTTCACGGGTTCGTCCAGCCCGACGAACCACGGCGACTGTGCGAGTAGTTCGTCGAGCGTAAGCGAAACAGTGACCATCCGCTTTTGTCTGGTCATTCCCTGCTCCCAGGGCCGCTCGTCCGGCGGTCAACGCGAACTGTCGCCGCAGTGACAGTGTTGCGGGTGCAATGCACGCACAATGGTCGGACTGGAAACTGGAGCATAGGTCCGTGAGTAAAGAAACTGTCTATCGTGTCGACGTGCAATTCGGCGATTGCGATCCGGCGGGAATCGTCTTTTTTCCGAACTTCTCGCGCTGGATGGACGCCGCTTCGCACGATTATTTTATACAGTGCGGGCTGCCGCCATGGCGGGAGATGCAAACGCTGCCCCATTGCATTGGTGCGCCGCTGCTGGAGGTGCACACTCGCTTTCACACCTCGGCGACCTACGGCGAAAGTCTGGATGTGCATACCCGCATTGAGGAATGGCGAGGCAAAGTCTTTATCCAAAGCCATCGAATCATGCGCAACGATACGCTGATCTGCGAGGGTCGCGCGACACGCGCTTTGTGTATCAAACAGGACGATGGACGGCTGAAGGCCGTCCCCGTGCCCGAGTTCATACGTGCCGCCTGCGATTGAGCGGCGTGCGTGACCCAAGTCAGAAAAGAGGATTTCATGACCACATCGAAAGGCCTGCGCGTGCTGGTGACGGCGGGTGCAGGCGGGATAGGGCGCGCCATCGCGGAAGCATTCGTATCTGCGGGCGCGAGCGTCTTTGTCTGCGACATCGACGAAGCAGCGCTTCAACAGATGCAGGCCCAATTGCCGGGCGTCAGGACATCGGTGTGCGACATCGCCGATCGCGTGGCGGCTTCGCGCATGGTCGCGGACGCCGCGTCCGCTCTCGGCGGATTGGACGTCCTGATCAACAACGCGGGGATTGCTGGACCGACCGCGAGTGTCGCGGAGATGGATCCGGACGCGTGGGAAGCTGTGCTTCGTCTGAACCTCACCGGCACATTCATGGTTACGCAACAGGCCATCCCTTTCCTGAAGCAATCGGGCGCGGGCGTGATTCTCATCATGTCGTCGCTCGCCGGCCGCTTCGGTTACCCGAACCGCAGTCCGTACGCAACGACCAAATGGGGGCTCATCGGATTCGCAAAGACCTTGTCACGTGAGCTGGGCGAATTCGGCATACGAGTCAATGCGATCCTGCCGGGCGCCGTGGAAGGTCCGCGAATTCAGCAGGTGCTGGCGGGACGCGCATCAGCCAGCGGCCGCACCGTCGCGCAGGAAGAGGCGGCTGCGCTTGCCAATCAGTCCATCAGGCATTTCGTCGATCCCGCGGACATCGCGGCGCTCGCTGTTTTTCTGGCGTCCGATGCCGGGCGTTCCATTTCGGGGCAAATGATCCCGATTGACGGCGATTCGCAAAGCGCCTCCTGAGATCAGGGTAAACATCCATAACGACATGAAGTGCTTCTAAATAGTTGGTGTACGGAGTATATTCGTCATCAAGATGGTCGAGACAGATTGGAGGAAGACATCATGCAATTTAATCTCAACGGTTTCCGCGTCGGTGACCCGACGATCGAGCCTGCCGCCGATGGCGCGCCTCGCGTCGACATGCCCGATACGGTCGATGTGCTCATCGTCGGGAGCGGTCCAGCCGGGCTCGTGCTTGCAGCCCAGTTGTCGCAGTTTACGTCGATCACGACGCGTATCGTCGAGCGTCGCTCGGGACCGTTGATGATGGGGCAAGCGGATGGCGTCGCGTGCCGCACGGTCGAGATGTTCAATGCATTCGGCCTGAGCGACCGCTTGTTGCGCGAAGCCTATTGGGTCAACGAGACGGTCTTCTGGCGACCCGATGCAAATGACCGTGGCGCGATCAAGCGTACCGGACGTGTTCAGGATACCGAAACAGGTATGTCGGAATTCCCGCACGTCATCGTCAATCAGGCGCGCGTGCAGGACTATCTGCTCGATGTGATGCGCCGTTCCGCGCAACGGCTCGAGCCGGATTACGATCTCGAAGTCGTTGACGTGCAACGCGATAGCGAGGGCGAGTATCCGGTGCGCGTCACGCTACGTCGCACGGGCGCAGCGCGACTCGATGAAGAGGTCGTCGTGCGTGCGCGCTATGTCGTGGGCTGCGACGGCGCGCGCAGTCGCGTGCGCTCGGCCATCGGCCAAACGCTGCGCGGCGATGCCGCCAATCATGCGTGGGGCGTGATGGATGCGCTCGCCGTGACCGACTTTCCGGACATCCGGCTGAAGGCTGCGATTCAATCTGCGAGCAAGGGCAATCTGCTCATCATTCCGCGCGAAGGCGGCTATCTCGTGCGCTTTTACGTCGATCTCGGCGAAGTCACGCCTGAGAATCGCGACGCCATCAGGCAGATCACGGTCGAGCGCATCATTCAGACGGCGCAGCGGATTCTGCATCCCTATTCGCTTGACGTGAAGGAGGTTGCGTGGTTCTCGGTTTATGAAGTGGGACAGCGGTTGACCGATCGCTTTGACGACGCAATCGACGCCGACGGAACATCTCGCGAGCCACGCGTATTCATCGCCGGCGATGCCTGTCATACGCATAGCGCGAAAGCGGGTCAGGGCATGAACGTTTCGATGCAGGACGGCTTCAATCTCGGCTGGAAGCTCGGCGCGGCGCTGCAAGGACTTGCCGGCATCGACCTTTTGCGCACGTATTCCGATGAACGCCAGCCCATCGCGCAAGAGCTGATCGACTTCGACAAGGAATGGTCGGCGATGATGGCCGCGCCGCCGAAAGATCCCAGTCGACCCGAAGCGGGCGGTGTCGATCCCGCGGAGCTTCAGGCTTACTTCGTGCGTGCGGGCCGCTATACGGCGGGCGTCGCGACGCGATATCGGCCGGGCGCGTTGACAGGCGAATCGACATATCAAACGCTCGCCAGCGGCTTCACCATCGGCACGCGCTTTCATTCTTCGCCGGTTGTTCGTCTCGCCGATGCGAAACCGATGCAGCTCGGCCACACGGCACGCGCCGACGGTCGCTGGCGCCTGTACGCTTTTTCGGACGCGAACGAAAGCGCGCTCAATGCGCTGTGCGAACATCTCGCCACGTCGCCCGATTCTGTCTTGCGTCTTTTCACGCCAGAAGGTGCCGATGCGGATAGCGTCTTCGATCTGCGCGCGGTGTTGCAGCGGCCTCATCGCGAAGTACGACTCGAAGATCTACATGCGTTGTTGGTGCCGCGCAAGGGCCGCTACGGCCTCATCGACTACGAGAAAGCATTTACGAGCGACGCATCGACTGATATCTTCAATGCGCGCGGCATCGACCGCGAACGGGGCGCGCTCGTCGTGGTCCGTCCGGACCAGTACGTCGCGCATGTACTTCCGCTGGACGCCTACGCCGAATTGCATGCGTTTTTGCGGCCCATTTTCCGAACGAACACACCTTCTCGTTAAACGCCTGGAAATTGCCAACCAAACACAACTACCCCGAAGCGCTTTCGAAATTCACGGGCAGCCTGGTACGCCGCGCCCAGCAGCGCCACGTAGCGGTATGGCTCAGCGAAGTCTCTACCGAGATCACGAGCGTCCAGTACGCGGCGCTCGAAATCTTGCAGAAAACGCCCGGCATAAATCAACGACAACTCGGCGATGAACTCGACGTGGACCGTTCGACTATCGCCGATCTCGTCGCGCGCATGGTTCGCAATGATTTGATCGAACGCTCGGACGATCCCGTCGACAAACGTAGCTATGTGCTGTTCCTTACCTCCGAAGGCAAGAGAAATCTTGCGACGTTGCGTCCACGTGTCGAGGAGGTCGAGCGCATTCTCACTGCGCGATTGACTTCACGCGAATGTCTGGAGTTGCGGCGCCTGCTTTCGGCACTGTTGCCGCCGGGGGAATAGCGTTCAGTCTCACGTAAGTGAGTGGGCTCGGGATTGTGGCTGATACGCCAGCAGTTCGAGAATGCAAAGCACAAACTGCACCAACTCGGACCGATCGAGGTGCCTGTGTCACATGAGCGGCACACGCGGGTCCGTGCCACAGGACCGGACTTTCACCCCTTACTCCTTGCCGGTCTCCCGGCGCACCCACTCTCGACGCCAGTTCGTCACTCGTGCGCATAGGTCTTGCTGATCGGCGTTTTGCCGTGCGCAAAGAAAGATTTCACCTTTTTGGCAAAGGACTGCTTCGGCGTCGCCTTGCATTCCTCAACCAGAGCGGCAACGGTTTCGTCCTGACCGACCATGACGACATCTTCGGTTTGCAGCTTGCCTTTGTTGTTGTAGCCGTCCATCCAGTACACCATCTGTGGCTTGTACACATCATCCATCACGATGAAGTCCTGGCATGTCATTTTGGCTGGTTTCATTTCCTTGTTGGCATCGGCAAGGCAGGACACCGACAGGGTGATACCAATGAGACAGACTGCTGCTTTGCTCGTGTTCACGTCTCTCTCCTCTAGTAACAGTAACAATCGGTTCCGGTATTGAGCGATGGCGGCATCCGCGAACGGCGGCGCCGGAGTCCTCGCTCCTGTCGAGATGGCCTGGTCCTTGATTTCCTCCGAGCGCCTCGTGCCGGAACGCACTTTCAACCACGTTCACCTACGCAATAGACTAGGTGGTTAGTGGGGATGCCTATATTGGACCAAGGTCCAATTTCCTCTTAAAACCACAGAACCCTTGGCGGCCGGGCAAAAAGACCGGGCTTCAAACCCAGTTGGGGGTGTCAGACACTCTCTGGCAGGTTCGACTCCTGCTGCCTTCCGCCCGGCAAGGGTTCCGGGGCATTCCGTATTTTCAGAACGCAGCGACACATCCAGCCCGGTGTAGTAAGTCATCACAGCCTCCTTTGCACAGTTGGTTCTGCGATTCCAGGAGTGTCCGACCATCTTCGTGACCGCCCAATTACATAGGCTAATGGCCGACACGTTCAATCGTCCGCTTCAGGAATCGGTATCTTCGACGAGAGCTTCACCTCACGCAGCGACAGGCTCGACTGTATCGATGCGATGCCGGCTTGCCTGCGTAACACTCGTTCGACAAACTCACCGTACGCATCGAGGTCGGTCGCGACCACCTGCAGAATGTAATCCGCCTGGCCGGTGATCTTGTGGCACGAAAGGACTTCCGGGCGATTGCGAATCACCGCTTCGAAGTTGTCCGCCGTTTTATCCGAATGCATGTTGAAGACGATATGCACGAATGCAAACAGGTTCATGCCGACCGCGCGTCGATCGATGGTCGTTTGGTAGCCCGTGATCACGCCGGTGTCTTCCAGATGTTTGCGCCGTCTCCAGCACGGCGTCACGCTGAGCGACAGCTTCTCGCCCAACGCCGCGTTCGACATCGACGCGTCGTCCTGCAAGAGACGCAGCATTGAACGGTCGACTGCATCCAGTTCGACTTTTGAACGATTTGTGCCCATTCTGGATCATGGTTAGATAATTTGTGCGTTAAGTGTAGGGTCTGGCGCAAACGAAAGCAAAGTTAATGCTCCTGCCTCTCCGTAAACTGGTGGCTGTTTTCAACGCGACAGTCAACCATGCTTACCATCTACAGCGGCGATCACCGCCTGCATCACGGCGTCGAACTGAAGGACGGCGCGATCACGCCGTCGTTCGAACAACCCAGCCGCGCCGAGACCGTGCTGGCGCAGGTGCGCGCAACAGAGCTCGGCGATGTGATCGATCCAAAGCGCTATCGGCGCGAGCACTACGTCGGCGCGCATAGCCGGCGTTACGTCGATTTTCTGGCCGGCGCCTGGGAAGAGTGGACCGCGTCGGGGCGTATGTGCCAGGCGTTGCCGCTCGTGTGGCCGGTACGCGGCTTGCCCAGTGTGGAGTTGCCCGACTTTATCGACGGCAAGCTGGGTTTCTTCTCGATGGACGCCGGATCTCCGATCAACGCCGGCACCTGGAATGCCGTGCGTGCGAGCGCGAACTGCGCACTGACCGGCGTCGATGCGCTATCCGCCGGGGCGCGCTCGGCATTCGCGCTGTGCCGTCCGCCGGGGCATCACGCGGGCCGCGAATATATGGGTGGATATTGCTATCTGAACAACGCGGCCATTTCCGCGCAGCACGCCCTGCGTAACGGCTCGAAACGCGTCGCGGTACTCGACATCGACTTTCACCACGGCAACGGCACGCAGGACATTTTCTACGATCGCGCGGACGTGCTGTTCGTGTCGATTCACGGCGACCCCGCCGTGTCGTTCCCTTACTTTTCCGGACACGCGTCGGAGCGTGGCGCGGGCGCGGGACAGGGCTTCAACGTCAATCTGCCGCTGGCGAAGGGCACCGCCTGGCGCGGCTACGAACAGGCGCTGCGCGATGCCGGCGGCGCGATTGCCGCCCATGCACCCGATGTGCTTGTCGTCTCGCTCGGCGTCGACACATTCGAAGACGATCCCATCAGCCACTTCAGCCTGCGCACGCCGGACTTCCTGCGCATCGGCGAGGCAATTGCGAAATTCAACGTCTCCACGCTGTTTGTGATGGAGGGCGGCTACATGGTCGACGAAATCGGCATTAACGCGGTAAACGTGCTGCTCGGTTTTGAAGGGCGCGCGTAATCGGTTCGATGCATGCGTCGACCGCTAACAAAGGAGCAACTGGCATGACGCGATACATAGACGTGAAGGATGTTTCGAAACTGGTGTCGGAGGTCGGCATCGCCAACGTAATCAGGACGATGGCTTCGTACATCGAGCAGGACTACCGGCGCTGGGATGCCTTCGAGAAGACCGCGCGACTGGCGAGTCACTCAACGGACGGTGTAATCGAGCTGATGCCGACTTCCGATGCTCGACTGTACTCGTTCAAGTACGTGAATGGCCATCCGAAGAATACGAAGGCGGACTTGCTGACGGTGATGGCGTTCGGCGTGCTGTGCGATGTCGATACGGGTTATCCGTTGCTGCTGAGCGAAATGACATTGACGACCGCAATACGCACGGCGGCAACGTCGGCGCTCTTTGCGCGCTTCATTGCGCGCCGCGATTCGCGTTCGATGGCGCTGATCGGCAACGGCGCGCAAAGTGAATTTCAGGCGCTTGCTTTCCACGACATGCTGGGCATCGAAGAAATCCGCGTGTTCGATGTCGACGAGGCCGCGACTGACAAGCTCATCTGCAACCTTGCGCCGTTCAGGACTTTGCGCGTCGTCAGGGCGAATTCCGCCGCGGACGCCGTGCGCGGCGCCGATATCGTGACCACCGTCACGGCCGACAAGACGAACGCAACGATACTCACGCCAGACATGATCGAACCGGGCATGCATATCAATGCGGTAGGCGGAGACTGCCCGGGCAAGACGGAGCTTCATGCGGACATACTGCGTCGCGCGCGCGTCATTGTCGAATACGAACCTCAGACGCGTATCGAAGGCGATATCCAGCAATTGTCCGCTGACTTTCCTGTCATAGAGTTCCAGACGATTGTCCGCGGCGACGAGAAAGGCCGTGAAACCGATGAACAGGTCACGGTTTTCGATTCGGTGGGTTTTGCATTGGAGGATTTTTCGGCGCTGCGCTATCTCAGCGCGGTTTCGTCCGGGCGGAACATCGGCACCGAGCTGGAGTTGATCCCCGCGCCGCTCGATCCGAAAGATCTATATGGCGTGGCAATGGGCCGCAACGTTCAAGCGCCGGCGCATGACGTTGCCTGCATGACGGCAGCCTGAACGGCCCGGCGTACAACACGAGATGGCGTAAAACGTTCCTGGGAAAAACAATCATGCAAATGAATCAGAAGTCCGCGGCACGCATTGCAGTGGCCGTGACGTTATTGAGTATGACGCTTAAGGCTAACGCAGACGAAGTCGTGCGGATTGGGCACGTGGGTCCGCTGACGGGAGCGATTGCGCACCTCGGCAAGGATAGCGAGAACGGTGCGCGCCTTGCGGTCGAGGAAATCAACGCGAAGGGGCTGTCGATCGGCGGCAGGCGTGTGACGCTGCAACTGGATCCGCAGGACGACGCCGGTGATCCGCGCACGGCTACGCAGGTGGCGCAAAAGCTCGCGGACGACAAGGTTGTCGGCGTGGTGGGTCATCTGAACTCGGGGACGTCGATCCCGGCATCGCGAATCTATAGCGATGGGGGGATTGTCGAGATATCACAGGCGGCGACCAATCCTGCGTACACTCAACAGGGCTTCAAGACCACGTACCGGGTGGTCGCCACCGACGCCCAGCAGGGACCGGCCCTCGCCGCCTACGCGGCAAACAGTCTGCATGTGAAGACGGTTGCGATCGTGGATGACTCGACCGCTTATGGCCAGGGACTGGCGAACGAGTTCGAGAAGGCGGCGAAGGCGGCGGGCCTGCGGGTGCTGTCGCACGACGCGACGAATGATAAAGCCGTCGACTTCCGGGCGATCGTCACGAAGATCAAAGGCGAGAATCCGGACGCCATCATGTACGGTGGCATGGACGCAACGGGCGGCCCTTTCGCCAGGCAGGCGCGGCAACTCGGCGTACGCGGAAAGATACTTGGCGGCGACGGGGTGTGCTCGACCGACCTGCCCAATCTGGCCGGCCCGGCTGCCGACAACGTGATTTGCTCGGAGGCGGGTATGGCGCTCGAAAAGATGCCGGGCGGCGCGGCGTTCGTGCGCAAGTACGAGGCGCGATTCCATCAGCCGTTGCAGGTCTATGCGCCGTTCGCCTATGACGCGGTGTACATCATCGTCGACGCGATGAAGCGCGCGAATTCAATCGACGCCGCCAGGGTGCTTGCCGCGATGCCGTCGACCGACTATCAAGGCGTGATCGGTGAAACGAGCTTCAACGCGCAAGGCGACCTGAAGCACGGCGCCATTTCGGTGTTCTCATACCAGGGCGGCAAGAAAGCACTGCTGGACATCGTGCGGATGTAACGCGGTGCGAGAGGCGGATGATGGGCTGTCCGCTAGTCTTTGAGGTCGACCGACACCGTCGGGTCGACCTTGCCCCGGCTCATGCTGACCAGGGTCTTGAGGCGCTTGACGTTGTTGTTCGAGAAGAACAGTTGTCGGGTCAGCTCGTTGAACTGCTCCATATCCGGCAACCCGCTATCATCGTTGCTCGTCCTAAAGGAGAACAAGCGATGCGCCGCCCGGATTTCATCAAACACTGGACCGAACTGGAAGAACCCCATGCGCATTGCTATCGCGGCGATTCTGAGCCGATGGGCTTTGACGCGCCGCTTTCCGCTGCGATGGGCATTACGCGGATTGGCATTCATCATGTGAGGCTTTTGCCGGGTCGGCGCACTTCATATCCGCACGCCGAAAGTACCGAGCAGGAGTTCGTCTATGTGCTTCAGGGCAGGCCCGATGTCTGGATCGACGGCGTGCTGCACCCTGTTGCTGAAGGCGACTCAGTTGCGTTTCCGGCAGGCACCGGCATCTGCCACACTTTTATCAACAATACCAAAGATGAAGTCAGGCTGATGGTGATCGGCGAACGTCCGCGCGATGACAACCGTATCCGGTATCCGCTCAACGAAGCGCACGAACTTACGCGCGCGGACCGCTGGACGGACTGGCCGACCAGACCGCTCGGTGACCATAACGGGATGCCTGACCAAGGCTTACGCGGATGACGGTTTAGGGTCATACAGCGTTGGCCACGTCAGGCATGAACCGGCCAAGAGCGGCCCGTCGCCAGGGTAGAATGCCAGCCACAACTACGGGAGTCGGCCCATGTTTGCGAACCCAAACTTCCTGACTGTGCTGTTGTTCGTCGTCGGCACTGCGCTGCAGCTTGGCGATGTGCACAGCAAACAGCTAGGCTACGTGTGCTGGGTCGTCACACTTGCCATGGCAGCCTATGTTGTTATCAGGTGGTGGGAGTGGCCGACGCACTTCCGGCGCAAGCTTGATGGGTTCCGCATCATGCGATTTGGAGGTCGCATTCCGCTCCCGGACGCTGCTCGAATCGCCTATGAGGAAGCCCGCGCCAGCGGGTCGATCTGGGCAGAGGCTGCCGAGCGGCTTGGCAACTCGAATACGCCCGAAGGTATCTTGGACTATGTGGCGATGCACTTCGCCATGGACACGAACCTATGGGGCAAGCGCCCTCCGTCTACGCGCCTTGAACTAATCGACCCCAAACACGCAACCTATGGCGCGTTCGCTGGTGGTGCGAAAGAACTTCGTCTCCGCGACAAGGCGAAAACCGTGTTCACTGACATGGTGGTCGCGACCAAGGATCTACGTGCTGTGATCGACCAGTTCCGCGACGGGCTCAAAGGCGATACGCAAATTTGAACTCCATGAGTGTCCGCTACTGAGTGGATTGAGTAACGACGTCCGAAGACCGCTTTGGGTCGCGAACTGCCCTTGGATCATCGCGTCGAAGCCGCCCGCAGCACCCTCGTTATCGGCGTCACATAGCGCTGGAATTTCCCCGCCATTTATTGCCGAAAGTCACAGCCTAGAGCATTGCATTGTTGCACAAACGTTCGTTTGCGCAATCCCGATACTGCGTCGAAGCGCCGAGTTCGGACCGAAACGAGACGCTCGATCTGCGGTGAGGCCGAGCGGAAAACCTGACCGCGTCCTAACCTGGCAGGCCGCGCCCGGATGTGTCCGTCAGGGCGAACGAGTATCCCAGCAGGGTATCGCCAGGCCCCGAGTCGTCAGCTCCCTCCGTCCCGCCGACCGATGAATAGAGGTATGCGTACTACGCAGCATCGCCACCGCCTCGATGTCGAGGCTGACGTCGTCGGCCCTTATCCGGAAAGCCACGCGCAGGCGATCGCCCGGCGTGGGGGCGAGCGGGCTGCCGGAGAATGCGGGTCGATCGCCGCTCCGCTCCGGAAAACGGACGCAGACTGGGTGACCCGATCCTCCCGGTGCGGCTGGAAGTGCCGGAACAGGAAGTCGCGGTCCTCGGGGCGTGCGAGGATCGCTCCGCGACCGAACAGCGGCATGCCGCCGGCGCCGACCACCGGCCAGTCGAGCGGCGTCCCGACCGGCACCTCGTGGGGCTGCAGGCCTGATTCAGGCTTCCCGGATCTGGCTGCGTCAGTATCGGTATTTATCGCGTTTTTATTATTCATCCTGCAGCCGCAAATAATGGCACGTTTTGAAGGGCCATTTTGCTGCCGTCCGGTATGGGTTTTAAATAGCACGCGAATCAGGAACAGGCAACGCGCGATATGCCTCGTCTGAATCGACGTCACCACGCCATAAAGAAAATGGCTGTGCTGCCGATATCAAACTGATAGCGATCAAAATCCTGATAACGGAATCGACATGCACGCCACTTACAACCTCTGGCTGGTTGCGCTGTCGCTGGTCGTCGCAACGCTCGCCTCGTACACCGCACTGGATCTGTCAGGCCGTATTTCCCAGCTATCCCAGGCGGGACTGCGCCACGCATGGCTCGCGGGCGGCGCCGCCGCGATGGGAGTCGGCATCTGGTCGATGCACTTCATCGGCGTGCTGGCATTCTCGCTGCCGATCCCGCTGGGCTACGATCTGGGCATCACCGCCTTCTCGCTCATGATCGCGATGCTGGTGTCGTACTTTGCGCTGTATGTGATCACACGCAACAAACTGACCCTGCGTCGGCTCGTTAGCGGCGGCATCCTGATGGGTTTCGGGATCGCCGGGATGCACTACACCGGCGATGCTGCGATGCGCATGCAGCCCCCCATCCAGTACGACCCGGTGCTGTTTATCGCCTCGATCGCGATCGCAATCGCCGCGTTCAGCGTGGCACTGTGGATCGCGCGAACGCTCAGCGCAGCCGATCAGCGCCACTTGATCGCCAAGCGTGTCGGCGCCGCGTTCGTGATGGGGATTGCGATCACCGGCATGCACTATACCGGGAGCGCTGCGGCAGAATTCCCGCTTGGGTCGATCTGCGGTGCGGCCAATGCCCTCGATGGCCACTGGCTTGCTGTCACAATCACGCTGTTCACGTTCGCGATCCTGACCGTAACGCTAATGCTGTCGCGCTTCGATGCGAGAACCACCCTGCTGGTCGGTTCGGTGTCGCAGTTGAACGGCCAGATCGTGCGCATGGCGACCTTCGATACGCTGACCGATCTGCCGAACCGCCGGACGCTTACAGAACGGATCGAACGCGCGATTCAGACGGCCAGGCAGAAGCAGACCCTGTTTGCGATCCTGTTCATGGATCTCGATGGCTTCAAGACCATAAACGACTCGCTCGGGCACACGATCGGCGACGAAGTCCTGAAGGCCTTCGCGCAGCGGCTGCTGCACTGCGTGCGCGGCGGCGACACGGTGGCCCGGCTGGGCGGCGACGAATTCGTGGTCCTGCTCGACAATCTCGCGTCGCCGGATGATGCGGGCAAGATGACGGAGAGCGTGCTTGAACGGATGCGCGAGGGGTCTGGGCCGACAGCCAGCCCCTGCAGGTGATGCCCAGCATCGGCATTGCGCTGTTCCCGCAGGATGGCGAGGCCGTCGACGCGCTGCTGAAGCACGCGGACGCCGCGATGTACGAAGCCAAACGCGGCGGGCGCAGCACCTACCGCTTCTTCGAGGCGAGCATGAACGAGGCGGCCACCCGTACGCTACAGATCCAGCGTGCGCTGCACGAGGCGCTCGGCGCGGGCTATTTCTCACTGCACTTCCAGCCGAAATTCCGCGGCAGCAATGGCGACCTGGCGGGCGCCGAGGCGTTGCTGCGTCTGAACCACCCGGAGGTTGGGTCGCTGCCCCCGCTGGAATTCATCCCGATTGCCGAGCGCTCCGGCCAGATCGTGCAGATCGGCTATTGGGTCGTCCTCGAAACCTGCCGGCAGATTCGCCGCTGGCAAATAACCGGCCTGCCAGCGATCAAGGTGGCCATCAACCTGTCGCCGCGGCGGCTCGCGCAGTCGGATCTGATCGCGACGATGCTCGATATCGTCCGGTCGGAACAGGTTCCATGCGACCGGATCATGTTCGAGATTACCGAGACCGTGGCAATGCAGGATGCGCCCCGGACGATCGAGATGATCCGCGCGTTCCAGGCCAGCGGATTCGAGATCGCGATCGACGATTTCGGCACCGGCTATTCGAGTCTGGCCTACCTGCAGCGCTTTCGCGTCAAACAGCTGAAGATCGACCGCTTCTTTACCGACGGCCTGGACGCGCACGGCCAGGAGGGCAGCGCGATCGTTTCGGCAATCATTGCGCTCGCGCACTCCCTCCGGATGGACGTGGTGGCCGAAGGCGTCGAAACCGCGTCCCAGCACGACCAGCTGAAAGCCCTGATGTGCGACGAAATGCAGGGGTTTCTGCTCGGCCGGCCGCTCACGGCCGACGCGTTCGGCGCACTGCTGCAGGCGCGTACGGCCAGTGTCTGATGCCGTCCTGACCATCCCGAAAGCCCGTTCCGGGGTGATCAGACATGGGACGGCAGCCGGCCAGTTGTGGACGCTGGCCTGCCCGTCAAGACGAGCATTCGAACGTCGGCTTCCCGCCGAACGTGTGAAGAGCCTCATATCCATACTCGCCGAATCACCACACAGCGCAATGTCCGGTGCTCTTACTTAAGCGATATCGACGCACGCGCCTGCCATGTACGGCGCTTTATCAAGCAATCGTTGGAACGCGTGCGAAGGCGCATGGACAAGTTGGGTTCCCTCGCCGATCATAGCCTAAATGGTATGCCAGAGATCCAGCGATGACCGACGATCTGACGACATGGCTGGTGCAGATCGGCCTCGGTGAGCACGCTGCGAAGTTCGCCTCGGAAGGGATCGACTGGGATGTCCTCGGCGATCTTTCCGATCATGAGCTGAAGGAGCTCGGCCTGACGCTCGGTGACCGCAAGCGGCTCGCGAAAGGACTTGCGGCACTGGCCGACGCTCACGCGCGATCGCTCGAACGCGCGGGGGAACGAAGAGAACGACCTTCGTCATCTGCGTCCGTAGCCGTCGAGGCCGAGAGGCGGCAGCTCACTGTGATGTTTGTCGACCTTATTGATTCGACGGGGCTCGCGGAACGATTCGATCCTGAGGACATGCGACGCCTGCTAGGGTTCTACCATCAAGCCTGCGCAAGGGCGATCGAAGCTCATGAAGGTCACATCGCGCTTTACCTCGGTGACGGACTGCTCGTTTATTTCGGCTACCCGAATGCACACGAAGACGATGCCGTGCGCGCGGTACTTTCCGCGCTCGCCGTCGTTTCGGCGCTTCGCGAGGCCAACAATCGCATCGAAGTTGAGCACGGCGTACGACTACAGGTACGTATCGGGATCGAGACGGGACTGGTCGTCGCCGGCGCGATTGGCGCTGGATCTTCGCTGGATCGCCAGGCGATTGTCGGAGAGGCGCCAATCCTCGCCGCAAGGCTGCAGGCACTCGCACCGCCCGACGCGGTCGTCGTGGGCCCGGCCACGCAACGCCTGATCGAAGGATCGTTCCTGCTCGAAAACCTCGGTAGGCAAGAACTGAAAGGGGTTTCCGGTCCGGTTCAGGTCCAGCGCGTGCTCGCGCAACTGGATGCGATCGACCGCTTCGAAGTCAGGGCGGGCTACGGCATGACGCCGCTCATCGGACGGGCCGCGGAACTCGACATGATCCGGCAGCGCTGGAAGCAGAGCGTCGACGGCGAGATGCGCTGCGTGCTGCTGATCGGCGAGCCGGGAATCGGAAAATCCCGCTTGCTGCGAGCATTCGGCGACAGCATCAGTGGAGACACCCATGCGGTCATTTCGCTCCACTGTTCCCCGTACTATCGCAACAGCCCTTTTTGGCCGGTGTTGCGCTGGCTACGGCGCGTCTTTGAGCTCGGACTCGACCCGCCCCGCGCTTCGGATCTTGAACTGCTGGAGGCTGGAATCGCAAGACTAGGAGTCGATGTCGACGAAACGGTTCTCGTACTCACAACCTTGCTGGGAATTCCGGCGGCCGCGCGCCATCAGGCGACCGACGTCTCATCTCCTTCCTTCAAACGACGGACGCTGGACGTGCTCGTCGCCATCGTCGAAAGGTCGACCCGGGTTCAGCCGGTGCTCGTCGTTGTCGAGGACGCGCACTGGATCGATCCGTCTTCACAGGAGCTCGTCCGGCTCGTGCTCGAGCGCCTGGTGGCCGCCCCGCTGCTTGTACTGCTCACGGCGCGGCCCGAGTTCGAACCAGGATGGGCTTCCCCTCATCTCGTACAAATCAATCTCGATCGGCTCTCGCGCCGCGATTGCATCGCGATGATCGAACGGCTGACGGATGGAAAACGGCTTCCGGGTCTCGTACTCGATCAGATCGTCTCAAAAACGGACGGCGTGCCGCTTTTCGTCGAGGAGCTGACGAAGACCGTCCTGCAGGGCGATTGGTTGCAGGATGCTGGCATCAGCTACGAGTTGAAAGGAACGCCGCAGACAATTGCGATTCCGGACACGCTGCAGGGCTCCCTGCTATCGCGGCTCGACCGGCTGGAGCCGACCGTCAAGGAAACCGCCCAGATCGCGGCCACAGTGGGGCGGGAGTTCGGCAGGAAGCTGCTTGGCCTGATTGCATCGAAGCCAGAGAATGAACTGCAGGACACACTTGACTGCCTTGTTGCGGCGGAAATCATCGTGCCCGCTTCCGGTACGCCAGCGGAGGGAGACACGTATCAGTTTCGGCACGCGTTGGTCCAGGAGATCGCGTACCAATCCCTGTTGCTTGCGCGCCGTCGCCAATACCATGCGCTGATCGCGGTTGCTCTGGAGGACCGTTATCCGGAAATAGCCGAGCGGCAACCTGAACTGATCGCTCAGAACTTCACTGCGGCAGACCTGCCGGTTCGCGCAGTCAGCTACTGGCAGCGTGCCGGAGAACGGGCACTTTCGGGCGCGGCCTACGAGGAGGCTATCGCACATGCACAGCACGGGCTTGAACTGCTCAATCGATGCACCTACGGTGATCAGGATCGGGCCGCGCACCTATTACCCTTGCTGCTGACAAGAGGTGGAGCGGAGTTCAGATTGGGCCTTCTCGAAGCGAAAGCGACCTTCCGCCAGGCGGCGCAGATTGCCCGCGAACAGAAGCTTCTGTCGTTTCTTGTGCAGGCGGCCTTGGGATTCGACACCGCGGAAACGTTCCTCGAAGGCTCCGGCAAAGCATCGCTTTCCTTGCTCAAAGAGGTGCTCGCCTTGATCGGAACCGAGGAGTCGATCGAGCGTTGTCGCCTGTTGAGTCGACTGGTCCGCACCGTTCACATGACCGGTGCGCGTGAGCAAACTGGCGAATTGGCATTGGAGGCTGTCGCCCTCGCCAGACGCCTGAACGACCTGCCGAGCTTATTCGACGCATTGGTGTGCGAGATGATGCATGTCGGGGCCCGTCCTTTAAATGTGGGCAAGTTTGCGGAGCGCCAAAGCGTGTTGCAGGAGCTGCGCCAGATCGCAGAAGATCTCGGTGATGCGGACACCATAGGTCACGCATGCGCTCGATGTCTTGCCGGCTACCTGGAGATCGGCGACGTAGAACGCTTCGAGAGTGCCCTGGAAAGGTATCGGGAAATTGCCACCAGTGGACAGCACTTCGTCGACAAGTGGTGCGTCACTGGTGCGCAGGCAATGCGCGCCGTACTCGTCGGGGACTTCGCCGTGGCGGAGCACAAGGCGCGAGAGTCGTTCCAGATGGCGCAGACCGTCGACGCGACACTCGCAACGGGCGTGTACGGCATGCAGATGTTCACAATACGCCGCGAACAAGGACGGCTCGCCGAGGTAGCGCCGCTCTTCAAGCGGTTCGTCGACGAGCATTCCGAAAACTCAGCGTGGCGGCCCGGGCTCATGTTGCTCTGCAGCGATCTCGGCCTGGAAGCGCAGGCCCGCGACAATCTCGATCGGCTCGCAGAATCGGATTCCAGCATCCCTCTCGACAGCAAGCGGCTCGTGACCTTGACGTATCTGGCGGAAGTTGCTGCGCGGCTCCGAGACGTCGAGCGCGCCGAACAGGTTTATACCCTTCTCCTGCCGTTCCGGGATCAGGTCGTCACCGTTCCTGTCTTTACGCTGTGCTGCGGATCCGCGGCACGGTATCTCGGCATGCTCGCCCATGCACTGGGCGATTGGTCTGCCGCCGAAGAGCATTTCGAATACGGGCTACGCATGGACGAGCGCTTGCGAGCGTGGCCCTGGCTCGCGCATGGCCGGTACGAATTCGCGCGAATGCTGGCAGCGCGCAATGGTGTAGGAGATAGGGCGCGGGCACAGACCTTGCTAGCCGATGCGGCCGCCGCTGCGAAGGAACTGAAGATGTTTGCTCTCGTCGAGCGCATCGCTGGCGTGTGTGCGAACACAGCGCTCGGAAACTAGTGCACGCCTATCGCGCAGTTCGAACTGCGGCGATGTGGCCATTACTCTCAGGAGAATCTCATGCCACGTTTTATGATTGAACGAAGCTTTGCAGAACAGCTCGAGGTCACCAGAGAAAGTGCGGACGCTGTGAAGCGGATCAACGACGAGGAGGGCATCGAATGGCTCTTTTCATTTCTCAGCGCGGACAAGAAGAAGACTTACTGCCTGTACGAGGCGCCCAATGCTGAAGCCATCCGCACTGCCGCACGCCGGGCGAACCTGCCGGCTGATGTGATCATCGAGGTGAGTGACTTGCGGCCGGAAATGTTCAACTAGAAGACTGGGTGCAAGAGCCAGCGTTGTCTCGCAGAGGAGGAGGCAACGACAGGAGGAACCCTGCTCGCGCCATGGGAGCGGCGACAACGCTGGAGCGAATGGCTCGAGCCATAACAGGGAGCCGTGACAATTTACCCGGGGGCCGGAGACCGGGTTGGGCCGTAGAGGTCGAGGCACCGAGAGGCGGAAAAGGCCTCGGACATGCCGGCCGTTGAGAACATGCAGATGACCGTTGTACATTGGAAGCCGCCATTGATATCAAGCCTCGTCCGGTGGCCGAGTTGGGTCGACAGGCGTCGCCGCTCGGCCCAGAAGTAGCATTGTCGCGATGACTCACGAAGCCGTGAAGGTGTTTGAGGAGAACAGAGCCCCAACGCATATTTGAGACACGCGTCCAAGCCCTCATCGGGACCAGTAGAAATCCACGGGGATAAGCTCGACGACCCATCCACCTTCTTCGCCCAGCGTGGCCGCCGGGTGCATGGAGGCGATGCGCAACGCCTCGTCATGGGTATCCGCCTCGATGATGAACAGGCCGCCCACGACTTCCTTCGACTCGGTATAGGGCCCATCGGTGACGTGCGTCTTGCCACTGCGCGGGCGGAGCGTCCTCCAGTTGTCCAGATCGCCAAGCGATGCGGAAATCAGTACCTTGTCGGTAGCCCGCATCTTGTCGTCCAATGCGGGGCATTGGCTCACCAATTTCTTGACGTCGTCTGGCGCCATCGCGGCGAATTTATCGGGGGTGAAGTAGGCCAAGCCGAGGTATTTCATGGGAGATCCTTTGGGTGTGAATAACCTGACGACGAAGCTGATGATCGAAAATCGACAATCTTCTGAAAAGTTTGTAGCGGGTCTCGCCAGACTGTCCGCTTTTGGGGTCGCGCGGTGCCGACCGCCGGGCTCGTGCTGCACATGCGGATCGCGTGAGGCAGAGGTCGGCCATGTGCGGTCGCTGGGTAGTGCGACAGCTCAGCCGCTCCAACGTCTTATCGCCTTCGTCAACAGCCGCTCAAAACTCCCAACACGATCAGTTGCATTCGTCACCTTTGCCAAGACTTTTGCGCATAGTGTCGCCGGCGTCGGTCATAGAGGACGCCATCCGACGCAATGCAGACAACAATTCGTTGGACTCGGTTACGTTGCCTTCTTGATATCGTTGCCAGGCCGATTTGTCAGGATGGCGCTCGTAATAACGTGAAAGAGATGATCCCCCCGTGGCGCGAATCCGGGCTGGCCGACGAGCCAGCCGAGCGCCGACATCAGGGCGAACAGGTCGACCCCATCGATATCGGCGCGCGCCGTTCCCTCGGCTTGAGCGCGGAGCAGTAGTCGCGCACCCGCTGAACGCAGCGCTGTGCTCGAAGCGTGAAGCGCGGAGTCCGGGTCCGCGTGCGCGGTCGCAAACAAGGCGCAAATACCGTTATAGGTATGAACGAATGCAACCCCTTCGCGAAACCAGGACACCAGCGCTTCGTCAGGTGGGTTCGACGTTTCGAGTTCGGCCGCCTGCTGTATCAGTTCGTCCACGTTCATGCGCAGCAACGCTTCGAACAAGGCTTCTCGTGTCGGGAAATGGCGAAATAGTGTGGCCAGCCCGACGTCGGCCCGGCGGGCGATATCTCGCATGGACGCATCGGCACCATGCTCGGTGACGACGTCACGCGCGACTGCAAGGAGATGGTCGTAATTCTTTCTGGCGTCAGCTCGCATAAATTGCCTTGACAAACGGATCAGTGATCCGAATATAATGAACCTGTATCCGGATCAGTGATCCACAAGATACAGCACATTTGTGCAGATGGGAACAGGCGCAGACGACACCACGAAAGGAGATGTCATGGGAAAGCTTGAGGGTAAGGTTGCAGTCATCACGGGTGGATCGAGCGGCATGGCGCTGGCGAGCGCCAAGCGGTTCGTTGAAGAAGGCGCGTATGTTTTCATCACGGGCCGGAGGCAGGAGGCGCTCGACGAGGCCGTCAAGCTGATTGGCCGGAACGTGACCGGCGTGCGCGGCGACGGGGCCAATCTGGACGACCTCGACCGCCTGTTCGATACAGTCAAGCGGGAAAAGGGCAAGATTGACATCCTGTTCGCGAGCGCAGGCACGGGCGAAGCCGTCCCTCTGGGCGAGATTACCGAGCAGCACTTCGATGCGACCTTCGGTCTGAATACGCGCGGAACGCTGTTTGCGGTTCAGAAGGCGTTGCCGCTGTTCAACGATGGCGGGTCGATCTTCATGACCGGGTCAGTTGCTTCGGTGAAAGGTTTTCCTGGTTATGGCGTGTATGCGGCGAGCAAGGCGGCGTTGCGCTCATTCGCACGCACGTGGCTTAACGAACTGAAGGGCAGGAATATCCGGGTGAACGTGCTGAGCCCGGGGCCGATCGCCACACCGATGCAGGACCAGGTTCTCACCGAGGAGGCGAAGCGGATGTTCGAATCCCTGATCCCGCGGGGAAAGATGGGGCGTCCTGAGGAAATTGCGACGGTCGCGCTGTTTCTTGCTTCAGACGATTCGAGCTTCGTGAATGGGGTGGAGTTGTCTGTCGACGGCGGCTTCTCGGCCATCTGAAATCGCGCCGAAAGCGTGTAGAAGGATCTTTCAACTCGACGAAGGTGATCTGATTTGTGTCAATAAATATGGATTTCTTACCATACTGAATGGAGAGTTCGCATGAACTATTCGATTATTGGCTTCGGCGCGGTAGGCCAGGCCCTCGCCCGAGCGTTTGCAAGAAAGAACATCGATGTGACCGTCGCCAGCCGGCGCCCTCCCGAGACGCTGATGCAACGGGCACGAGCGATCGGCCCCACCGTTGTCCCCGGGACGCTGCAGGATGCAATTGCGTCCGACACGATCTTCCTCGCGGTTCCGTTTTGGGACCATCGCGAAGTCGCGAAGCAGATCACAACCTGGCAGGGCAAGACGATCATCGACACGACAAATGCTTTCGGTGTTCCGGTTGAAGACCTGGAAGGTCAGCCGCCGGCCGCGGTTGTCGCCAAGGCGTTTACCGGCGCCAGGTTCGTAAAGGGCTTTAACCATCTGCCTGCTGCCGCCCTGGCCGCTGATCCGAGCGTGAATGGCGGAAGCCGCGTCGTTTTTTTGTCGAGCGATGACGAAAATGCGGTGGCACCGGTCGCTGCTTTGGCCGAACAACTCGGTTTCGCGCCGATTGCGCTAGGACCGCTCAAGGATGGCGGCTTGCTTGTCCAAGGCAGGGGGAATACCTGGGGTCAACTGATCTTCAAGGATCTCGTCAAGTTCAAATAGCGGCGCCTCACGACGAAGTCACAGCGGCCACGCACATCGCTAAACGCTTGCTGGTGATTTGACCGAGATTCCGTTGGCGCTTCTGAGCGAGTGCATGATGGCCGCTCGCGACCCGTCGGCCGCGAGCGCCCGTACTGCAGACGTGGTGCGGACGGATGTCCGTTCGGAATTGGAAAGCGGCCGTTGCCAACACGGTGACCCGAATGACGGCTCGGGGTCGACTGCAGCCCGTCGTCGCAAGATCGACTTGTCGGGCAGCGGTCCGGTGCCCACGTCCGGTCCGTGGAACTGTTTCGCGCTTCGCGCGAACAGCTCTGGCAGGCGCGAGAGATTCTGCCGATCACTTAAAAAACACGTATCGCGCGAAATACGGAAAGCGCGCCATCGCGTGCCCGGCGGGGCAGGAAGCAGTTAGTGGCATACCGCCAGCGGTGTCGAGCCGTTGGACGAAGCGTACGCCGGAGAGCGTGCCATTGGGAACGTTCGCCGCGTTGCGACCGGTGTGGAGGACTCACCCGTTGAGTCGGGCCCTTCGACGGTGATCCGAATGATCCTGGACACCTTGCCCGAACCGAACGCAGACACGCCTTGGGAAGAGATCCTGAACTTCGGACAGGATCCAGCAGCACGGGCCGCGCTAGCCCGTTTGCGGAAGTGGACGGCCACGATCGCGAAGGATTCACCTTCGCCGGGCGTCGGCGAGGATGAATTGACGGCGCTGCCAGGCGCACATGAGACTGCATCGGATCAAATCCGAACGTGGGACGCTTGAGGCCTTCCTGACGACCACGGCCGGATCGTGACGACGAAGTGGGGGGCCGCCGTCAGGGCGCTGTTTGATGTGTCACGGGCTGAAATTGCGCTGCTCGAAGCCGGGCAAAGCGCTCCCAGACGGGAGGTGGCGTATATCGCACATGCCAGGGAGCGGTTTTCCTGAACCGGTAGGTGGCCCAAGCGCGTTCGAGGCCATTGATTGGATCGGCCCCGAGAGCGCGGACATCCGTCCGCTATTTCAGCAGGCTTCGCCGGACCAGCGTCAGGCCTCATCGTTGGTCTTCCAGGGACAAAAAATTCCTTCCTCTTTCACACACTCATCCCTGCAATGAGCAACTACAGTTTAGTTGTTGGGGACAATCCTGCACGTTGGACCCGCCATCACCTGATTGCTGTTCCAAGGTGTGAACGCCATGAAGAACTTCCTCAGCGCGCTACTGCTCGCCTCTGCGCCGTTCGTCGCGTGGGCCGAAACGCCATTCCTCTATTCACGTAGCGCAATCGTTTACGACGTCGGGCGCGGCGAAGTCCTGCTGGAAAAGAACGCCGACGACGTCCAGCCGATCGCGTCGCTCACCAAGCTGATGACGGCGATGGTCGTGCTGGACAGCGCCCAGTCGTTGGGAGACACGGTGACCGTCGACGATGACGACATCGATCGGCTCAAGCACTCGGGGTCCCGCATCCCGATCGGTGCGTCACTCGAACGGGGAGAGATGCTGCGCCTTGCGCTCATGTCGTCCGAGAACCGCGCGGCGTCCGCGCTATCGCGTGCGTTCCCGGGCGGCCAGCCTGCGTTCATCCAGAAGATGAACGAAAAGGCGCACGCGCTGCATATGGCCAATACGCACTTCGACGATCCAACCGGGCTCTCGCCGGACAATCTCTCGACGGCACGCGACGTCGCGAAGATGGCGGAAGCCGCGGCGCACTATCCGTTGATCAGCGAATACACGACGCTTCCCCGCTATGAAGAGGAGATCGGCACGAGGACGAGGTTCTATCACAACACCGACCCGATAGTCCGCGCAGCCGATTGGGACGTTCTGGTCGCAAAGACCGGCTATATCCGCGAGGCGGGGCGCTGCATCGTGGTCGATGCGAACATGCCGAATGGCCAGGTGATGATTGCGCTGCTCGGCTCGCAAACATCATGGGGCCGCTCCACCGATCTCGTCACGATACGCCGATGGCTGAACGGCGACGAAACGCCGGTCGTCGAGCCGCCCTATTACGCAAACGCTCGGCTGCATCATCACCATTCGATGCTCGCGCGTTCGCATCGCGTCAAGGTGCGGTTCGCATCGTACCGGACAGATTCGGCGTCCGGCGCGCACCGGCAGACCGTCAAGCACCATGCCGGCAAGCGGGAACACCACACGCCTGTTGCCGCCTGAGCTACGGCTATATGACGCCTCGCGCCACGCGCGCGAAATATTCCTGCATGAGTTCGACGCACATCCGCAGCTTCGCGGAGCGGCTCAACCGTGCCGGATGCGACTCGCACCCAATGGCTCGTGATGGCCGGACTCTGGTCGCTTCATGAGCGTGGGCTACATCCTGCAACGCACCAATCTTATCGCCACGGTGCCGGAGCGACTTGCCCTGCAACTGGCAACACCTTTCTCGCTCAGCCTGCGCGCGTTGCCCATGGCGCTGCCCGCCGCGCCGATTCATCTGCTCTGGCACACACGAGTCCAGCAGGACGAAGGCAAAGGCTGGCTGCGCGGAGTAGTGATCGATCTGTTTGCGGACACGGCAACGGATGTCCGCAAAGCAAGGGTGCAGCAAAAGAAATAGCACTCAGGGTCGAAAGGCCCGGTTGCCTCAATCACGGCCGATCGGGTGCCTCCCTTGAAATCGATTCACGATCAGCTTGCGTTGAGCGCAGCCCTCAAAGAGGCAAACACTTCGACCAGCTCGGTCTCACCGAAACGCCGCTCGCTGTTGCCCACTTCGACATCGATTCGTCCCGCGTTCTGCGCGTCGTAGAGCTCGGTGATGAGCCGCGCGTGATTCTCGTTGAGCCCGGCGCGCAGCAACGCCGCCGTCTCGTCCTTTACGCAGCATCCCAAAGTCGCGGACGGTGCGAACGGCCAGCTGCTCGATGTGTTCGGCGCAGAGAAACTGCCCGCACGCAGCGCGCTCGGCATGGCGACGCTGCCGATGGGCATTCCCGTCGAGATCGAGAGCATCTTCGAACTGAAGCGCTAGCGCGGCCCAATCCTCGCGACGTAAATCCCGCCTATACTGCGGCGATCGGCGGGCGTTCACGCGTGCAGCACGGATGATGCGAACGCTCTCACGCATCCATGCCGCTTAGCCGGAGACCCATGCAGCCTTCAGACAGTCATGTCCTGCCCGCGCTCGAATGCCGCGCGTTGAGTAAAACATATGATGCAAAACGCGTCGTGCTCGACCACCTCGATTTCGCACTCGGCGCGGGCGAATTTGTCGCGATCATGGGCGATTCGGGCGTCGGCAAATCGACGCTGCTGAACCTGATCGCGGGCCTCGATCATGCCGATAGCGGCGACGTGCTGATTGACGGCTTGCCGGTTTCCAGTCTCGATGACGACGCGGCCACGCGTCTCCGGCGTCAGAAGCTCGGCTTTGTGTTTCAGGCGTTTCATGTGCTGCCGCATCTGACGCTCACGCAGAACGTCGCGCTGCCGCTGCTGCTGAACGGCATTGCGCCGGCGCGCGCATTGGACATGCTGGCGGCCGTCGGCCTCGAAGGACGCGGCGACGACCTGCCGCGTCAGCTGTCGGGCGGCGAATTGCTGCGTGTCGCGATCGCACGCGCCCTCGTCCACCAGCCGACGTTGATTCTCGCCGACGAACCCACCGGCAATCTCGACCCCGATACCGCGTATGAAGTGCTCGCGCTGCTGCGCGCCGAAACCAGGACGAATGGCGCGGCGACGATCATGGTCACGCATTCGGAAGCGGCGGCAGCCGTCGCAGACCGCGTCCTCATTCTGAGCGACGGCAAGTTGCACGCCGCCGATTTTTCGTCCTCGCACGCGTTGCGTCCTTCGCATGAGTGACGTCGCAAGCCGGCGAGGCGCGCACACGCACGGACTGCGGACGCTCACGCGCTGGCTGCTTGCCGCCGAATGGCGCAGCCACAAAGGCCGCGCGCTGATTGCGATTGCGACAATCGCGCTCGGCGTCGCGCTCGGCTATGCCGTGCAGCTGATCAACAGCGCGGCCTTCAACGAGTTTTCGGCGGCGACGCGCAGCCTGTCGGGCGAAGCCGATCTGCAGGTGCGCAGCGCGCAGCCCACGTTCGAGGACAGCGCCTGGCCGCCACTGGCGACGCATGCGGGTGTCGCTCTCGCCAGCCCTGTGCTCGAACTCGACGTGACCGTGCCCGACCGCAACGCGCCGCTCAAGGTGCTTGGCATCGACGTGTTCAGAGCGAGCCGCATCGCGCCAGACCTGACGGGCGTGCCGGACAGTCAACGGCCCTTCGATACGCTCGCCGACGATGCGATCTTCCTGTCGTCGGCTGCGCAGGAATGGCTCGGCGTGCATGTCGGCGATCCGGTTGCGCTGCGCAGCGGCACGTCGATCGTGCGCTTGCGCGTCGCGGGCGGCATTGTGCGCACGCGCCCCGGCCAACGGATCGCGGTAATGGACATCGCCGCCGCGCAGTGGCGTTTTGGACGTGTCGGCAAGCTGTCGCGCGTCGATCTGCAACTCGCGCGCGGCGTCGATCGCGAACGCTTTCGGCGCACGCTGCAAGAACAGCTCGGCAACCGCTTCGTGGTGTCCGAAACGCGCGACGTCGAAAGCCGCACGGATCGGCTCTCGCGTGCGTACCGGATCAACATGAACGTGCTCGCGCTCGTCGCGCTCTTCACCGGCGCGTTCCTCGTGTTTTCGACGCAGGCGCTGGGCGTCGTGCGGCGTCGCGCGCAATTCGCGATGCTGCGCGTGCTTGGCATCACGCGCGCGCAGTTGCTGCGGCAGATCCTGCTCGAAGGCGCGTTGCTCGGCACGCTCGGTGCAGTGGCAGGCATCGCGGTCGGCTTCGCGATGGCGTCGGTCGTGCTGCGCTTTTTCGGCAGCGATCTCGGCGGCGGTTACTTTCCCGGCGTGCAGCCGACGGTCGGCTTCGAGCCGGTTGCGAGCGCGATATTTCTCGCGCTCGGCATCGGCGTGTCGCTGCTCGGCAGTCTCGTTCCCGCGCTCGAAGCGGCGCGCGCGCACCCTGCCCCCGCATTGAAGGCAGGCGGCGAAGAGAGCGCGCTCGGGCGGCTCACGACGCCGTGGCCCGCGTTGGTCTGCATCGCGCTCGCGGCGGCGTTGACGCAGGCGCCGCCTGTCTTCGATACGCCGATTGCCGGGTATCTCGCCGTCGCGTTGCTGTTGATCGGCGGGATTGCGTTGATGCCGCGCTTGACGTCGATGCTGTTCCGCACGTTCAGCCGCACGCGCACATCTCGCGCGGGCGCACCCGTGATGACGCTCGCGCTCGCGCGGCTCGCGAACGCGCCGGGCCAGGTGTCGATTGCGATGGGCGGCGTGCTGTCGAGTTTCACGCTGATCGTCGCGATGGCGATCATGGTGTCGAGCTTTCGCGTGTCGGTCGAGGAATGGCTCGTACATCTGCTGTCCGCCGACGTCTACGTGCGCGTCGCGCCGAACGGCGACACCGGCGGCTTGCGGCCCGACCAGCAGGCGCTGATCGCCGCGACGCCCGGCATCAGACACGCGGCATTCGCGCGCACATCGCAATTGACGCTCGATCCGTCGCGTCCGCCCGTCGCGCTGCTCGCGCGTGAAATCGACGCGACCGATCCCGGCGCGAACCTGCAACTGACGGGCGCAACCTTGACGCCCACTGCCTGGCGTCGGGACGAAACACCGGTGTGGGCATCGGAAGCGATGGTCGATCTATATGGCTACCGTGTCGGCCAGCGGCTCTCGCTGCCGCTCGGCGAGCACGGCCACACGTTCGTCGTCGCGGGCGTATGGCGCGACTACGTGCGGCAGACAGGCGCGCTGCAAATCCGTCTCGCCGACTATCGCCAGTTGACGGGCGACACGAACGCCACCGACGCCGCACTGACGCTCGAACACGGCGTGCGCGCCGAACAGGCGATTCCCGCCTTGCGCGCGCTGCCGTTCGCCGCGGCGCTCGACTTCTCGCAACCCGGCGACATCCGCGCCCGCACGCTGACGATCTTCGATCGCAGCTTTGCCGTCACGTATCTGCTCGAAGCAGTGGCGATCGTGATCGGGCTGTTCGGCGTCGCCGCGACGTTCTCCGCGCAGACCCTGTCGCGTTCGCGCGAGTTCGGGATGCTGCGGCACGTCGGCGTGACGCGCGGCCAGATCCTCGCGCTGCTCGCCGCCGAAGGCGGTCTGTTGACCGCGCTCGGCATCGCGATGGGCTGCGCGCTCGGTTTCGCGATCAGCCTGATTCTCGTGTTCGTCGTCAATCCTCAATCGTTCCACTGGAGCATGTCGCTGCATATTCCGTGGGCGCTGCTGTCGGTGATTGCGCTCGTGATGCTCGCGTCGTCATGTACGACGGCGGTGGCGGCGGGCCGCCGCGCGGTGTCGATCGATGCCGTGCGCGCCGTCAGGGAGGACTGGTGATGCCGATGCGGATGCGGATTGCACGCAGGCTCGTGCTGGTCTCATCGTTTGCCCTGTGCACGCTGTTCGCGCTGCCCTCGCCCGGCGCCGAGCACGAATTCGCCGCCGTGTCGCCGGACCGGCCCGTGACGTTCCCGCAGGACAGCGGCGCGCATCCGGCGTATCGCACCGAGTGGTGGTACGCGACGGGCTGGCTCGACATGCCCGATCACAAGCCGCTCGGCTTCCAGATCACGTTCTTTCGTTCGGCGACGGGCCACAGTTCGGCCGACCCGAGTGCGTTCGCGCCGACGCAGCTGATCATTGCGCACGCCGCGCTGAGCGATCCGGCGTTCGGGCGCCTCGTGCATGACCAGAAGATCGCGCGGCAAGGTTTCGGTCTTGCGTCTGCGAAGCCGGACAACACCGACGTGCGCCTCGAGGAATGGCGCATGGTGCGCGCGCCCGACGGCCACTACGACGTGAGCGTCGATGCCGCCGACTTCGCGCTGCATCTGACGCTCACGCCGACGCAACCGCCGCTGCTCCAGGGCGAGCGCGGCTATTCGCGCAAAGGTCCGCTGCCCGAGCAGGCCAGCAACTACTACAGCGAGCCGCAATTGCGCGTCGGCGGCAGCGTGACGCGGCCTGCTACGAGCGGCGGCCGCGCGGCCTCGGCTACACCCGTCACCGGCTCGGCATGGCTCGATCACGAATGGTCGAGCACGCTGCTCGCCGCCGACGCGTCCGGCTGGGACTGGCTCGGCGCGAACCTCGCGGACGGCTCGGCGCTGATGGCGTTCAAGGTGCGCGGCGTCGACGGCCATGCGGTGTGGGCGCACGCAGCACTGCGCCGCGCCGACGGACGGGTGACGCAATACGGCCCCGGTGAAGTCGATTTCACGCCCATCCGGCAATGGCGGTCGCCGCGCACGAATACACTGTATCCCGTCGCGACGACGGTCAAAACCGGCGACCTGCATTGGCAACTTACGCCGCTGCTCGACGATCAGGAACTCGATTCGCGCGAATCGACGGGCGCGGTGTACTGGGAAGGGGCGGTGAATCTGTCCCGCGATGGACAACCGGTCGGCCGCGGCTACCTCGAGCTGACGGGCTATGCGAAGGCGTTGAAGCTCGAACGGCGCTAGTTCGGCGCTTTTAGATACGAATTAGGGGGTTAACCCTTCTTCAGAAAGCCTGGAGAACGGCCGTTGCCGTCGCGTCGACCTGAATGACGGCATGGGGTCGACTCCGGTCCCAGGCTTCGCGCGTAAGCAGCCGTTCGTTGAGCATGGAATCTGGTGGGGTGCGGATGACCGCAAAGGCCGATGACTTGCGCGCCTCAGTCGCCAAACATGGCTTTTATGTCGCGTCCCGTCTGCTCGGCTTCCTCAATTAGCCAGTCGAGAAATTGCCTGGTTGCAGGGGAGTCTGCCGCAGTTCGCTTCCAGCAAATGAAGTATGGGAACGGCATGGGTAGGGCGACCTTGAACGGCGCGACAAGTTCGTGTCGCTTGATGCTATCAATGGCAAAAAAGCCCTGTCCCAACGAAATGCCTCTTCCCCGAATTGCCGCATCGATTGCCATGCCGGAAACGGAGTAAGTGAGTGGCGCCAACACCTCGGGTAGAGGCACGCCAACCGCATGCAACCAGTGTCCCCACGTTGGTGGTGACAAGTTTGCCCATCCCCACTCGACGTGAATCAGCGGGTAGCGCAAGATATCCGCCGGTTGCGAGACTGGTTTTTCCGCCTGCAACAGCGAGGGTGCAAACACGGGTGCAACCCTGTCCGTAAAGACGACGTGATAGGGCGTTCCGTCATTCGGTAGTGCGCCATACGTTAGCCGGACGTCGGCACTTCTCGCGCCGATACTGGTTTCGTGGTCGACGACCTCGACATGGACCTGCACGTGAGGGCAGATGGTGTGCCACGTATCCAATCTGGAGGCAAGCCAATGGGTCGCGACTGACGGAAATGTCATCAGGGTGAGTCGGCGGCCCGTCTGCGCCTTGAGCGCCGCCTGGGCGCTATGAAAGCACTCGAATCCCCGGGAGATGTGCGAGTGGTACAGCTCGCAGAGCGGGGTCGGTCGCAGGCCCGTGTTTTCCCGCTCGAAAAGCGCGACCCCGAGAAAGTCTTCAAGGACGCGAATCTGCTGACTAATCGCACCGGGCGTCACGTGAAGCGCTTCCGCGGCGGCCACGACGCCCCCGTAACGAATGACGGCATCGAATATCTGCAAGGCTCGAAGAGGAGGAAGGCGGTTCATGTCGTTGACCTGGCAAATGCCATCGTGAAGCCAGTCTAGCAAAGACTGATCTCCGCCTCGACGCGCAACGGCTTCCTGCAATGCCGCACGATTACGGTTGCACGTCGGTTTTGAACCACTTTTCCGACAACCGCTTCACGGTCCCGTCTGCAAGTGCTGCCGTGATGGCTGCATCAAATTTTGCTTTCAGATCCGTATCCTGTTTGCGAAACCCAAGACCTTCTCCCGGCCCCCAAACCGCACCACCGATCATTGGTCCGGCGATCCGGATTCGGGCGGTCTCCTTGTTGTCGGCGATCCCGGCGTAGTAGGTTACGTCGTCGAAGGCTATGTCGACGCGTCCGTTGACCAGGTCGAGGTCACGTTCGGCCGAGGTCTTGTAGAGGCGTACGGAAGTGATGTCCTTGAAGTTGTCTGTGATGAACCTGGTGTACACCGTGCCGGATTGAATGCCGATCGATTTCCCTCTCAGTTGATCGCGCAGCGGGGCGATCATGGGTCCGTCGATTTTGGGGTCGCCAGTCAGCTTGAGGAAAGAGATTGTTCCTGTCGTGTTCGCCAATCCATGCCCGTCTACCGCCGCAAATGCGGCCGGCGTTGCAGCGTAGGGCCTGGAGAAGGCAATGACCTGTTGACGTTCTGGTGTGATTGCAAGGGCATCCATCACAACATCGAATTTGCCGGCCTGCAGGCCGGTAATGAGGCCGTCAAAGTCCTGGGCGACTGTTTCGCATTGCAGGTTGACCCGCTTGCACAGATTGTCGATTAATTCCGGTTCGAATCCCGAGATTTTTCCGTTCGGCAAGGTCAGATTCCACGGAGCATAACTGCCTTCCAGGGCAACCTTCACGGTCTTCCATTCCTTTGCTTGAGCGCCGTTTCCTGCCAGTACCAGCGCGCCGAGAAAGGTGACGAGAGAAGCCTTCAGGATTTTTGTGGAAATCGTATTCACATTACACCTCCATAGTGCCGAATCAAGGTCGTGCCTGGATTGGAAATACCCGGATCGTCACGCTCCGCGGGATTGCGCGCGCTACCGGCTTCAGCTGTGCAATGTGCCGGCGATGTTTTCCACGATGCTCAGCAAGTCGCCCTGTTCGACGAGCCGGTGGACTCCCATCATGTCCGGATAGAAAAACCGATCGCCTTCTGCAGTCGGGGCAACCTGTCGAATTCGCGCATACACCGCCGCGGTTGCCGGTGATGCGTCGGCCGGATCGAAGAAGTCCAGCGCCTGGGCGGCGGTGAGCAGCTCGATTGCCAGCACGTGCTGCAACTTCTGCGAAGTTGCGTAGGCTTTCCGTGCCGCGTGATAGGCGAAGCTCACGGGGTCTTCCTGGTTGCCGCTCGTCGGCACGCTGTCGACGCTTGCTGGTTGAGCGAGCGTGCGCATCTCGCCCAGCAATCCAGCCGCCGTGTACTGAATGATCATGTAACCGCTGTTCAGCCCGGGATCCTTCGCGAGGAACGCGGGCAGTTCGCTGAAGTACGGGTTAACGAGGCGGTCCGTCCTGCGCTCCGAGATCTTCGCGAGCGTGGTCATGGCGATGCAGAGGAGATCGCACGCGATGCCGACGAACGTACCGTCGAAGTTGGCACCGGATATCGCGGTACCATCCTCGCCGTCGGGATGGATGACAGGGTTGTCGCCGCACGACCCCACTTCATCGAGAATGGCGTCGTACGCGTCCTTGATCGCCCGCCTGGACGCCCCATGTACCTGAGCAATGCCGCGAAGGCTGTAGGCGTCTTGCAGTCGGTAATCGGCAAAGCGATCGCATAGCGCACTTCCGGCCAGCAGCCGCCGGATGTTGTCGGCCGTGTTCCTCTGATCGACATGTTTCTTGACGGAGTGATATCGGGCATCCAGCGAGCGCGTGGTGGCCTTGAGCGGTTGCAGGGACATCGATGCGGCAATGTCCGCAACTTTCGAAAGTTCGATGGCGTTGTAAAGCGCCAGCATCCCGATCGCGGTCACTGACGTGGTGCCGTTGGTGAGCGAAAGCCCCTCCTTGCAGCGCAGCGAGTGCGGCTTCAGCCCCGCTCGCTCCAATGCTTGGGCGCCACTCATGCGTTCACCGCGGCAGAAAGCTTCTCCTTCGCCGATCAGCACGAGCGCCATATGTGCCTCGGGCGCGAGATAACCGACCGATCCGTCGCCCGGCGCGAACGGCGTGATGTCGTTGTTCAGCAGCCCGGCGATTTGCTGCAGCAATTCGAGGCTTACGCCGGAATAACCCTTGCCGAGGCTGATCAGCATCATCAGGAGCGTGGCTCGGACAACTTCACGAGGCAGCGGTTCGCCGACCGAGACGGCATGGGAGCGCACGATATTTCGCTGAAGCTGCTCGGCGTCGTCCGGGCTGATGACGCGTGTCGAATTTGCGCCAAAGCCAGACGTCACGCCATAGACAAGCCGGTTCTCGCTCAGAAAAAGATCGACCAGGCGGCGCGAATTCAACACGCGCTCGCGATAGACAGGGGAAAACTTTATCTGTGCGCCATGTCGGGCTACGGCAATGAATTGCTCGATCGAAATATCGGATTCTCCGAGCTGAACTTCGGATATCTTGCCTGGTCGAGATTCGATGTGCGCCAAACTCATTCTGAATTTCCTCTGTCGAATACATGAAATGAAGGGGGTGGCAAAATCAGCTTCAAAGCGCGATGTTTGCCGAAGATCATTGCAGGGCAGAGTAGCGTCGGCGGTGTTGGCGCACAAACGATTTGATTTGAGTCTCGTGTTTAGTTTTTCTAAAGTCGGATTTGTTGCGTCATATTAAATTTGACTGTCTAAAGGATGAGTTCTGTTTAATTCGAGAAAATAATTTTCTCGGACTATTGTGGGGTTACCAGAAAATCTCGATATTTCGATTTTTGATCTATGTAAATGTTTTTCTTGAATTCCTGGGTGGGCAGGGATACGCGGCCGCTTGCTCGACCGAAAGGACCGCGTCGTCAACGAAATGGCAGTCGGAAGAGCGGCTATTCCGGCGCGGCCCCAGGTGTCAGCCCTTTTGCGCCGTTGCGACACAAAAGATTCCCAGGCTTAAGGCTTTCAGCGCTGCGTTGACAGCGTTACAGCGTGCTGACCAAGTGGAAGAACGGCAAGCGTGGCTCCCCCAGGGCGCGGCCTTGTGGGAGCCTTGCCTTGGGAATGCGATGGATCAGTTCGTTATCCAGACTAATACAACCTCATGGCTGGCCGTTCACTTTCGATGCTGGGCGGGAATACACACCACGAGCCGTCGTCGTGCCTGAAGAAAAGAATGGCCAGCAAGCCGGTCGGACGCAATGCCTCGACGCGTACATAGCGTCTGTGGTTCGAGCTCGTGCGGCTGAAGCGTGTGACACGAACAGGCATCGCCGGGGTCGGCGCCAACCATTTGTCGACCAGCAAACGCAAGGACATCTGACCGGTGTTCATCGCCTTCTCCTTCAACCTGATTGTCGTCAAGTGCTCCGTCAACCGCTGCTTCGGCTACCGGACCGAACCCGGAAACGACCATTGCGGCCCGCCTCCGCCCAGTTAATCGCATGGGCTATGCCAGCATCTCCGATTCGTTAGTAAGTTATTGATTCGATGCATATTTGTTCTGTAAGGCTGCCGCTCAAACGGGCGCCAGTTGCACAAATCGTTCGATTTCCGGACGGTCCTGTATTTCAGGGATAGAATTTGGACGGAGGCCCGTGTCTGCATGGCGACTGCGTCGTGACAGAGCGCTGATGAGCGCAGCCACGGCTTCAGGAATGGCCTGACCGACGGCTCCGATAGCGCATCGGTCTGCATCGGACAGCGAAGCGTTCGAAAACACTACGCTCGAGCCATCGAGGCCGTCCCAGCGCTCACCGCCGTGCACCGGAGGCGTCGGGATATCAACCGGGCCAATCGCGCTTCACGACCAAAAAAAGAAAAACACCATGAGGCAGGGTGAGCCCGCTGGTCAGGCGAGATAGTCATGCTCATACGGAGACGGCATGAAAGAGACAGGTACGCCAATGGACTGGTTCTCCAGTCCGGATCGCGACGCTAGTGTCATGGCGGCGTGGGAACGTTTGATTCAAGGTGACAAGTCAGCCGATGGTGCCCTGCGTGGGGTGGTAGACGATTCCTGGCGCCGCTGCCTGGACGCAAGCGTGGACCCCGGTACGACTTCTGCGCCTCCGCCTCTGGAAGAAGGGCGTCTGTTCGACCTGCGAGCCAGGAACGACCGCCTGATGCATGCCAGCGTGCCGCTTATCCAGCAGACACGCGAGTTCCTTTCGCAGACGGGAACCATCCTGCTGCTCGCCGATCCCGACGGCATGATCCTCGACCTGGCTGGCGATACGCGCATCGTTGAGCCGGCAGGCGAAGTCCGCTTGATACCCGGTTGCAACTGGACAGAACTCAGTTGCGGCACCAATGCGATCGGCACGGCCCTCGCTTTGCAGCAACCGGTGCAGATCCATGGTTCCGAGCATTTCTGCGCCGGCATCAAGCAGTGGACCTGCTCCGCCACGGTGGTCCGCGATCCGCTGGATGGCCGGGTGCTCGGCGTGCTGGACGTCTCGGGGCTGGCGCAAACCTACAGCCAGCATAGTCTGGCGTTCATCGTCTCAATGGCAGGGCGTATCGAGAGCCGGCTCGCCAGGTTCGCCATGGAGCGACGCCTGCGCCTGATGGAGCGGTGCATGGCCTATTGTTCCGGGCGTGCGGATGGCGTCGTGGTGGTGGACGAGTGCGGACGGCTTGTCAAAGCCAACCCGCAGGCGCCAGCCGCATTTGCTCGTCTCGGTCTGTCAGGCGCACTGGAAGGCGCTTTTCCCATCCCCGACATCGCGAAGATTGCCGATGGCGCCATGTCGCCGCAATCACCGGCGTGGCTGCGCGTCGCACGAATCGAGCGAGTCAAGGAAGACGGCGATACACTCGGCTTCATACTGATCGCCCCGGCTGCTAGCCGGCGCGCCGCTGTGCTGCCTGACGCGGTGCCGACCGCTGAAGCCGCGCCCACGCTGGCGTTCTCCCGTATCGTCGGCACGAGTCCCGCACTGCTTGCGGCTGTCCAGAAAGCGCAGCAGCTTGCCAAAGCCACGGTCGCGGTGCTGCTTGTCGGCGAGACGGGCGTCGGCAAGGAGTTGTTTGCGCAAGGCATCCATCAGGCGAGCGCGAGGGCTGACGGCCCCTTTGTCGCCCTGAATTGTGGCGGCTTGTCCCGCGACCTGTTGACCAGTGAGCTGTTCGGTTATGCGGAAGGAGCATTCACTGGCGCGCGCAAATCCGGCATGACGGGGAAAATCGAAGCGGCCAGTCACGGCACGCTGTTCCTCGACGAAATCGGCGAAATGCCGCTCGACATCCAGCCGCATTTGCTGCGCGTACTGGAGGAAGGGGAGATCTATCGGTTGGGCGAGAACACGCCTCGTAAGGTCAACTTCCGCCTGATCGCTGCCACGCATCGAGACCTGCGTGCCGACGTGGCCGATGGCAAATTCCGCATGGATTTGTATTACCGGCTGGCTGTCACGAACATCTCGATACCACCCCTGCGTGAACGCAAGGCGGACTTGCCCGACATGATCACGCATTGGGTGCGCGTCTCGCGTCAACGCTACGACGTTGCCCATGTCGTCTTCGACGATGTCGCGTACGAATGTCTGCTGAACTATGCATGGCCCGGCAACGTACGCGAGTTGCGCAACGCGATCGAGGGCGCGGTGCTTATGGCCGGGGACGGGATCATTACGGTAGACCACTTGCCGCCCGAAATCGGCGCGTCAGCCGTTCCGGCTGGCGCGCGAGATAAGGCGCCCTCCGCGCAATCCTCGCTTGCGCTCCAGAAGGTCCGCTCGCTGGAAATGGCAGAAGCCGAGTCGATCCGCGTTGCAATCCAGCAAAGCCGGGGCAACCTGACCCAGGTAGCTGCCCAGCTAGGCATAGCAAAAAGCACGCTGTATCAGAAGATCAGGAAGTACGCGCTGACGCAGGACCTCGGAACCACCCGGCAGATCACCCGGCGACATTGAGCGTCGTCGACTGCGAGAGGGGATCTCGACGCCGCTGCGCTGAATCCCCCGCTTGAGCTGGCTGTGGCGATGCGCCACCGAACCTCGCGGTCCACCGCTGCCGCGGCCGCGGTAACACGCATTCACGCAGATCCTCCTGCGCTTCGCTCACCCCTTCAGACCTGCGTTCGAAATCCGCTCTCCAAACGGCCGACCGTCTGGGAATCGGACGCTGCACGAACGCGTCGTCCATTTCCAGTCCATCAGCAGACGCCCTGAAGAGCCACGCCAGTCAGGGGCCTGGCGATTACGTGTGGATTCGGCCGTCCAGTGGCACACCCCTTGCAATTATCTCCTCCGAAGCGAATCGCAATGCTCGCTTCGCATCGCGCCTCCCGTTGAGGCGATGTTCAATCAAGGAGAGCTGGAGACACTAATGGAACAGCAACTTTCACACGTCCAGGTACTGGGCATCGATGCCGGCGGCACGATGACCGATACCTTCTTCGTGCGTTCGGATGGCCGCTTCGTGGTCGGCAAAGCCCAAAGCAATCCCGCGGATGAGTCACTGGCCATTCTGGAATCGTCAAAAGACGCGCTGACGCAGTGGGCCCGCGAAGTGGACGAGGTCTACCCTGAACTGGTGACCTGCGTCTATTCCGGTACGGCGATGCTCAATCGCGTGGTTCAGCGCAAAGGCCTCGATGCCGGACTCATCTGCAATCGAGGCTTCGAACAGATTCACTCGATGGGGCGGGCCATTCAGAGTTATCTCGGCTACGCGCTGGAAGAGCGCATCCACCTCAACACCCACCGCTACGACGAACCGCTGGTCCCGCTTACGCGCACCCGCGGTGTGACGGAACGCACCGATGTTCAGGGTGAAATCGTGATTCCCTTGCGCGAAGACGAAGTACGCAAGGCGACGCGGGAACTCGTGAACGCCGGATCGAAGGCGATTGCCATTTGCCTCCTTCAGTCCCACAAGAACGAGTCGAGTGAAAAGCGCGCTCGCGATGTCTGTCTCGACGAACTGAAGAAAATCGGCGTGGACATCCCGGTCTTCGCATCAGTCGACTACTACCCGTCGCGCAAGGAAAGCCACCGCACGAACACCACCATTCTCGAAGCCTACGCGGCTGAGCCGTCCCGTCAGACACTGAAGAAGGTCAGTGATCGTTTCAGGAAGCACGGCGCGAAGTTCGACCTGCGCGTGATGGCCACGCACGGCGGGACGATCAGCTGGAAGGCCAAGGAGCTCGCCCGCACGATCGTCTCCGGTCCGATCGGCGGCGTGATCGGCTCGCGCCTGCTTGGCGAAAAACTGGGCTACGAGAACATCGCATGCAGCGATATCGGCGGCACCAGTTTCGACATGGCGCTGATAACCAAGGGCAACTTTGCGATCGCCTCCGATCCGGACATGGCGCGTCTCGTGCTGTCGCTGCCGTTGGTGGCGATGGATTCGGTGGGCGCGGGAGCGGGTAGCTTTGTGCGGCTTGATCCCTACAGCGGTTCCATCAAACTCGGGCCCGACAGCGCGGGCTATCGCGTCGGCACATGCTGGCCGGAAAGCGGACTCGATACGGTGTCGGTGTCCGACTGCCATGTGGTGCTGGGCTATCTCAACCCCCTTAACTTCCTCGGCGGGGCCATCAAGCTCGACGTCGAACGCGCGCGGCAACACATCAAGGCCCAGATCGCCGATCCGCTTGGCCTCTCCGTGGAAGACGCCGCAGCGGGCGTGATCGAACTGCTCGATCTCAGCCTGCACGAGTATCTGCGTGCCAACATCAGCGCGAAGGGCTACAACCCTACCGACTTCGTGTGCTTCTCGTATGGCGGGGCAGGGCCGGTGCATACCTACGGATATACGGAAGGCCTCGGTTTCAAGGACGTGATCGTCCCCGCGTGGGCAGCCGGGTTTTCTGCGTTCGGTTGCGCATGCGCCGATTTTGAGTACCGCTACGACAAGAGCGTGGATATCGCGGTCGCGCCGGACGCCCCCGATGAACAGAAAGCGGCGGCCTGCTCGGTGATTCAGGACGCGTGGAAGGAACTGGCCGACAAGGTCGTCGAGGAGTTCGTCATCAACGGCTTCAAGCTGGAAGACATCACGCTGTTGCCCGGCTACCGGATGCAGTACATGGGACAACTGAACGATCTGGAGATCACCGCGCCGATCAACGCCGCAACCACCGCAGCGGACTGGAAGAAGATCACCGACGCGTTTGAGGAAACCTACTCGAGGGTGTACGCGAGTTCTGCCCGCTCACCGGAACTGGGCTTCAGCGCCACCGGTGCCATCATGCGCGGTCTTGTCGCCACGCAGAAGCCTGTGCTGCCGGAAGACCCGGAGGCGGGCATCGTACCGCCCAAATCTGCGTATCTGGGCAAGCGCCCGTTCTATCGCCACAAGAAGTGGGTCGAAGCCGAAATCTGGCAGATGGAGTCGCTCCTGGCGGGTAACCACATCGTGGGGCCGGCCATCATCGAGTCCGCGTCCACCACCTTCGTTGTGCCCAATGGTTTCGAAACCACGCTCGACAAGCATCGTCTGTTCCATCTGCAAGAAGTAAAGTAAGGAGACGAAAATGAACCTCATGTCATCGAAGGAAGTCGGCCAACCCGAGCTGCTCGCCAACGGCAAGACGCTGAAAGCGTTCCGCGCCGAGATCATGGAGCGCACTGGCAAGACGGGCCACTACAACGGGCTCGCGCGACTCGAGTTGCGCGAAAAGGACCCGATCGGCTACGAGAAGCTGTTCTCCAAGATTCGCGGCGGACTCGTGCATGCTCGCGAAACCGCGAAGAAGATCGCTGCGTCGCCGATCGTGGAGCAGGAGGGCGAACTGTGCTTCACGCTGTACAACGCGGTCGGCGATTGCGTGCTGACTTCGACCGGCATCATCATCCACGTCGGCACGATGGGCGCCGCGATCAAGTACATGATCGAGAACAATTGGGAGGACAACCCGGGCATTAACCCGGGGGACATGTTCACCAATAACGACTGCTCGATCGGCAACGTTCACCCTTGCGACATCGCGACGATCGTGCCGATCTTCTGGGCCGGCAAACTGATCGGCTGGGTGGGCGGTGTGACCCACGTGATCGACACCGGTGCGGTAACGCCGGGATCGATGTCGACGGGCCAGGTCCAGCGCTTCGGCGACGGCTACCAGATCACCTGCCGCAAGACCGGCGTGAACGACCAGCCGCTGCGCGACTGGCTTCATGAAAGCCAGCGTTCGGTGCGCACGCCGAAATACTGGATCCTGGACGAGCGCACCCGGATCGCCGGTTGCCACATGATCCGCGACATGGTGGAGGAGATCATCGCCACCGAGGGGCTGGAAGCCTACGAGAAGTTCAGCTACGAGGTCATCGAAGAGGGCCGTCGCGGGTTGCAAAGCCGCATCAAGGCGATGACGCTGCCCGGCAAATACCGCAAGGTCGCCTTCGTGGATGTGCCCTACGCCCACGAAGATATCCAGACGCCTTCGGCTTTCGCGAAGATCGACACCATCATGCACTCGCCGGTGGAAATGACGATCCGCCCCGACGCCACGTGGCGGCTGGATTTCGAAGGCGCGAGCCGCTGGGGCTGGCACACCTATAACGCGCACCACGTGGCATTCACGAGCGGTATCTGGGTCATGATGACCCAGACCCTGGTGCCGACCCAGCGCATCAACGACGGTGCCTACTTCGGCACCGAGTTCCGCTTGCCCAAGGGCACATGGATGAATCCGGACGATCGCCGCACCGGTCACGCCTATGCATGGCACTTCCTGGTGTCGGGGTGGAGCGCCATGTGGCGGGGGCTCGGCCAGGCGTATTTCAGCCGTGGCTATCTGGAAGAAGTCAACGCGGGCAACGCCAATACGTCGAACTGGCTGCAAGGCGGCGGCATCAACCAGGACGGCGAGGTGCACGCGGTCAACAGCTTCGAGGCCTCCTCGTGCGGCACGGGCGCCGGCGCCATCAAGGACGGCCTCAATCACGCCGCGGCGATCTGGAACCCGGAAGGCGACATGGGCGACATCGAGATCTGGGAGATGGCTGAGCCGTTGCTCTATCTCGGGCGCAACGTCAAAGCCAATTCCGGCGGCTACGGCAAATACCGCGGCGGGTGTGGTTTCGAAACCCTGCGCATGGTCTGGAAGGCCCAGGACTGGACCATGTTCTTCATGGGCAATGGCTACATGAACAGCGACTGGGGGTTTATGGGCGGCTATCCGTCTGCCACCGGCTACCGGTTCGAAGCGCACAAGACGGGTCTGAAAGAGCGCATCGCGCAAGGGCTCTCGCTGCCGCTCGGCGGCGACACGAATCCCGACGCACCGGACTACGAGCGGCACATCGATGCGACTTCCAGGGTCAAACGCGACAAGCAATGCATGACCACCGAGGATTGCTACGAAAACCACGACCTGTACCTCAATTACCTGCGCGGAGGTCCGGGCTTTGGCGACCCGCTCGATCGGGAGACGGAAGCGATTGCGAAGGATCTCAACAACGGCTTTCTGCTCCCCGAGTTTGCCGAGAAGGTCTACGGCGCGGTGTTGTCGCAGGACGCAACGGGTATCTGGACGGTCGATGCGAAAAAAACCGTGAAGCGTCGCGGCGAAATCCGCAAGGAGCGGCTCGCGCGCTCGTTGCCGACGCGGGAATGGATGAAGGAAGAGCGCGAGCGCGTCCTTACCAAACATGCGTCGCGCCCAGTGCGTCACATGTTCGCGACCAGCTTCGGGTTGTCGGAGAAATTCCTCAACGACTTCCGCAAGTTCTGGGACCTGCCTGCCGACTGGAATATGACCGAGGCAGAGCTGGACGTTCCGTCCTACGGCTCGAAATACCGGATGGATCTTTCGTTGTTGCCCGACGTGACCACGGTGGTTCAGGTCGAAGAGTAATCCATACCGGTATCGATATCGAAGCGAATCAAGGAGTATCGAAATGTCTGCTTACACGAAAGAACAGGTCAGCAATCTGGTCGACGGACGACTCGACTGGGATACGACCGTGCGCATGTTGTCCATGCCGAAAGATCACGAGCGCTTTAGCCAGTACCTCGAAGTATTGCAGGGCAAGGTCGCATGGCCCGACAAGATCGTCTTGCCGCTTGGGCCGCACCTGCATATCGTGCAGGCCGCGAAGAGCAAGCACTGGGTCATCAAGTGCGACTGTGGCCATGAGTTCTGCGATTACCGGGAAAACTGGAAATTGCACGCCAATGTCTACGTGCGCGACACCGAAGAGGCTATGCTCGAGGTCTATCCGAAGCTCATGGCGCCCGACACACAGTGGCAGGTCTACCGCGAGTATTACTGTCCAGGTTGCGCAACCATGCACGACGTCGAAGCGCCGACGCCGTGGTATCCGGTGATTCACGATTTCGAACCGGATATCGAGGCGTTCTACAAGGAGTGGTTGCAGTTGCCGGTTCCCGAGCGCGCTGACTAGCGTAAAGGGGAGGACGCGGCTTTTATTGCGCCCGGTTGTCCCGCACGCGACTGCGCCATCCTGCCGGGTGGCGCAGTCGCGTGGACGGACACATATCCTGACAAGGCGGCGCGGCATGGCTGCGTTCACGCGCCGCTCCATGCGCGGCGCAGTTTGATGCGGCGCAAAAAGAATTGTCCGAATGAGCGCCCTGCCGCGCAGGCACTGTTCGAAAATCGAACGGTGCCTGTCCGTCGGTCGTCCGGAAATCGAACGCCAGGTGGCGTACTGAACATTCTCCTGCGGCATTCAATCGATGGCATCGATCTTGCCCTTCACCTTGCATGAGCCGAATGGGTTTGACATGTTGCAGCGCGGCAGCGATGACCGCGCAAGCCGCATGACACGCCCAACCGTCAGCACAAGGCGATATGAAAAAGGAGACAAGTATGGGCATGTCGGATGCCACCCAGATGTTCTCGAACCCTGGCGACGAAGCGGTCATCATGGCTGCATGGGAGCGATTCCTGAACGGCGGGGAAGCACCGCACAGTGTCGTGCGGCACCTCGTTGACACATCGTGGCAACGCTGCGTCGAGCGACAGGTCGATCCCAGGTTGGGTCACGCGCCGCCGCCACTTGAAGAGCACCTGCTGTACACGTTGCAGCGGAATCATCGCGATCTGGTTGAGGCAAGCGCGCCGGTGATGGCGCACGCCCGCGATTTTCTGGCACAGACCGAAACGGTCATGGCACTTGCCGAACCGGCCGGCACCATCCTGAACCTGGAAGGCGACCCGGCCGCGATCGCGTCGGCCCACGGGATCCAGCTCCTGCCCGGCGCTTCCTGGAACGAGATGATTTGCGGCACCAATGCGATCGGCACCGCGATCGAGGTTGGCCAGCCTGTGCAGATCCATTCTGCCGAGCACTTCTGCGTCGGCATCAAGCGCTGGACCTGCTCGGCCAACGCGATCCGCGATCCGCGCGACGGCACGATCATTGGCGTCATCGATGTGTCCGGGTTGTCTGAATCCTACAATCGTCATAGCCTGGCACTCGTCGTCACAGCCGCCAGCCGTATTGAAAGCCGTCTGGCTGCGCGGACCATGGAGCTTCGCTACCGGCTACTCGATCGCTGCGTAAGCCGAATGGCGAAGCTCGCGTCCGATGGCGCGGTTGTGTTCGATCACGGCGGCTATCCGATCAAGGTCAACGAACACGCCGAAGCTGCGATTGCGGCCGCCGGCGGCGATCTTTCTCTCACCCGACCGAGGCGCATCCTTGCACTCGCTACGGACTCGTCAAGCACACACGTCTCGCCAGCTGATCTGCCTCACTGGATCCAGCCCGACTGGATCGAGCCGGTGATCGACGACGGCAGGCGCATCGGCAGTTTGCTTATCATTCCGTTCGCGCGTCACACTGCCTCCGCGAGCAGGTCTGTCGGCACATCACATGGCCGCGCTGATGGCAAAGCGGCGGCTGGTTTCGAGCGCATTCTGGGCCAGGCCTCAGCACTGCTCGACGCCGTCGACAGGGCTCGTCAGATCGCCCGTTCTCGCGCGCCGGTCGTGCTGCTAGGCGAGACAGGAGTGGGCAAGGAACTGTTCGCGAGGGGCATTCACGAGGCAAGCCAGGCGAACGATGGTCCCTTCGTTGCGCTCAATTGTGGTGGCCTGTCCCGCGAATTGCTTGCGAGCGAACTATTCGGCTATGGCGATGGCGCGTTCACTGGCGCACGCCGAGGCGGCGCACTTGGCAAGATCGAAGCGGCTAATGGCGGGACCTTGTTTCTCGACGAAATCGGCGAAATGCCAGTAGATCTGCAACCGCATTTCCTGCGGGTACTCGAACAGGGGGAAATCTATCGGCTCGGTGAAAACGTTCCGAGGAAGGTAACCTTTCGGCTCGTTGCGGCGACCAATCGCGACTTGAGAAAGGAGGTCGCAGAAGGACGTTTCCGGATGGATTTCTTCTATCGCGTCGCCGTGACGAGTATCCGTATTCCGCCGTTGCGCGACCGGCCGGGGGACATTCGCCGCCTGGCCGAACATCTTGTCCGCCAGTTCGCGACCGGGCAAGGCAGCGCGAGCCCTACGATTGACGCCGGCGTTATCGAGGCGCTCGAAGCGTATTCATGGCCAGGGAACGTCAGGGAGCTTCACAACGTGGTCGAGAGCATGCTTCTCACAGCAAGCGCAGAGACGCTGACGCTCGATGATCTGCCTCCGGAGCTGCGTTTGAGCAACGGGCAGGTGAGCGCCGGCGGTGACGAGACGGTTTCGCGCGACGGTCGCGTTACGTTGGAAACGGCGGAGCATGGTGCGATTCGCAACGCGATCATCATCTCTCATGGGAACCTGACATCCGCGGCCCGGCACCTGGGTATAGCGAAGAGCACGCTGTATCAGAAGCTCAGGAAATATGGTCTGGATCGTACGCTGATCGATGCCCGAGGGGAGGGCAGTCAGGTGGGGAGCGGGCGTTCACCGTACCCGGTACCGTAGTCCGTATTCAATCTGTCGCCTTTGCGGCAGTAGACGTGTCAACTCGCGATGACACGACGTTCGCGTATCTGCCGATCCTTACGGACAAACGTTTGGGCGAAGCGAATCAAGTACGTCGCCAGCTTCATGAAGCGAGCGGACCTGTCACTCGCACAGATGGCGACGGCCGATCGCGGGTTCGGTAGTGCAAGAGAGGCTGGTTGGCTACAGGTCTCCACGTGGGGCGGCAGTCGGGCCAACTGCCGCCATTGGCTTGCGTTTTCACGTGGACATTTGAACGTCGGATCCGCAACCAGGTACCGGACATTCAGGTACAGACTCGATCCGGCAAGTTGTCGGTGCGGTCATCCGCGACTCGTCGGTTGCAGTACGGGACCAACTGGGTTTCGAGCATGAGTTCGATTGAGCGCGTCGTCACGCATTTCCGAAAAGATATCGGCGATCAGCGCAACGCTTGCGCGCATTCGCCGTGTTCCAGCGTACGCGAGAAGCTGCTTGCCCCGAGCAACGGATTTTTTTCCAGGGCAACAGCCTCCGCGGGAGGCCGGATGGGTGCGGCGCCTGGGTGCGTCTGAGCGCACGTGAGATGACGGACGCCGGACCCTGATCCCCTCTAGACGAAATCGACGCCGCACCCCTGCCTGAACGTGACCCGTGCCGCTCGCTGCAGCAGGTTCGGCGAGTACTGTTCTTCGCCGACCACGCCTGCACCATCGCTTTGGGGCGCCCCGTGGCGATAGCGCGAGATATTATGGTATTCCATAATATTGAAACGCTTGATCTGAGCGCTCGGGTGGAATACCGTAATACCAACCGCGGCGTCCCAGCGGTCGACACGGAGCGACGGCGTCCTTCAATGAGCGCCGGTCGCGGCAGGACCGACTCCCAGCTTTCTGCATACAGGTCGATCATGAAATTCTCGTTGTTTGTTCATATGGAGCGTTACGACGCTGCCACGCCCCACCGGCAACTCTTCGACGAACTGACCGAGCTCGTCCAGATCGCGGAAAAGGGCGGTTTTGAAACCGCCTGGATCGGCGAGCATCACGCGATGGAATTCACGATCGCGCCCAATCCCTTCATCAACCTTTCGTATCTGGCCGCACGCACCGAGCGGATTCGCCTCGGCACGGGCACGGTGATCGCGCCGTTCTGGCATCCGATTCGCCTCGCGGGCGAGGCTGGCATGGTCGACGTCGCGAGCAACGGGCGGCTCGACCTGGGCATTGCGCGCGGCGCCTACTCGTTCGAATATGAACGTCTGTTGCCCGGACTCGATGCTTTCGGCGCCGGCGCCAGAATGCGTGAACTGGTTCCTGCGTTGCGCCAGTTGTTCAAGGGCGATTACGCGCATCAGGGCGAGTTCTGGTCGTGGCCGTCCACCACGCCGGTACCGCGTCCTGTCCAGCAGCCCCATCCGCCGATGTGGCTGGCCGCGCGCGATCCGAACTCGCATGAGTTTGCGGTGCGCAACGGCTGCAATGTGCAGGTGACCTCGCTAGCCGCGGGCGACGGCGAAGTCGTCAGTCTGATGGAACGCTTTAACGCAGCATGCAAGGCGAACCCCGATGTTCCGCGGCCGCAGATCATGATGCTGATGCACACCTTCGTCGGCGCGGATGCCGCCGAAGTCGACACGGCCGTCGAAGACCTGTCGCGCTTCTACTGCTACTTCAGCAAGTGGTTCAAAAACGAGCGTCCGGCGACGCAGGGCTTCATCGAGCCGTTGACCGACGCCGACATCGCGTCGTTCCCGCAATACGCGCCGGAGCAGATTCGCAAGAATCTCGTGATCGGCCAGCCGGGCACCGTGATCGACCGTCTCAAACAGTATGAGGAACTCGGTTTCGATCAATACAGCTTCTGGGTCGACAGCAACATGAGCTTCGAGCGCAAGCGCTGCTCGCTCGAACGCTTCATCTCCGATGTGATGCCCGCCTTCGCCGCGCACGGCTGATTGCCGGTCGTCCCTGAATCGACGTTCTGCACTCAGGAGCAGAAGTTATGTTGAAGTCGTTCCAGCATTACATCGACGGTGAGTTCAGCGAGGCGGCCGACACCTTCGACAGCGTGAATCCCGCGACCGGCGCCGCATGGGCGACGATGCCCGCGGCCAGCGCGGCGGACGTGGACCGCGCGGTGAACGCCGCGGACCGCGCGTTGTTCGCGCCGGAGTGGGCGGGCCTGACGGCTAGCCAGCGCGGCAAGCTGCTATACAGGCTCGCTGACCTCGTCGCGGCGAATGCGCAGGAGCTCGCGCAACTCGAAACGGCGGACACGGGCAAGATCATTCGCGAGACGCGCAGCCAGATCGGCTACGTCGCCGAGTACTACCGCTATTACGCGGGCGTCGCCGACAAGATCCAGGGCGCCTGCCTGCCCGTCGACAAACCCGATATGGACGTTTTCCTGCGACGCGAGCCGGTGGGTGTGGTCGCCGGTATCGTGCCGTGGAATTCGCAGCTGTTTCTCTCGGCCGTGAAGATCGGACCGGCGCTCGCCGCCGGTTGCACGATCGTGCTGAAGGCGTCTGAGGAAGGCCCCGCGCCGCTGCTCGCATTCGCCAGACTCGTGCATGAGGCGGGCTTTCCGCGGGGCGTCGTCAATATTCTGACCGGTTTCGGCGTGGACTGCGGCCGCGCGCTGACGCGTCACCCGCTCGTGTCGAAGATCGCGTTCACGGGCGGCCCCGACACCGCGCGTCAGATCGTGCGCAACTCCGCCGAGAACCTCGCGGCGACGTCGCTGGAACTGGGCGGCAAATCGCCGGTGCTCGTCTTCGACGACGCCAATGTGGACAGCGCCAGCAACGCGGTGATCGCAGGCATCTTCGCCGCGAGCGGGCAAAGTTGCGTGGCGGGTTCGCGCCTGCTGGTGCAACGCGGCATCCGTGACCGGCTGCTCGCGCGGATCGTCGAAAAAGCACGTGCGATCAGGATCGGCGATCCGCAGGACGTGGATACCGAAATGGGACCACTCGCGACGCGCAAGCAACGCGATCACATCGAAGCCGTGCTCGCTGCCAGTCTCGAAGCGGGCGCCACGCTGCTGACGGGTGGCGGCCGTCCAGAAGGACGCGGCGAGGGCTTCTTCTTCGAACCGACCATCGTCGATTGCCCGTCATCCACCGTTCCAAGCGTCGCGCAGGAGCTGTTTGGTCCAGTGCTGAGCGTCATGACCTTCGACACCGAGGCCGAAGCGCTCGCGCTCGCCAACGATACGAAGTATGGCCTTGCGTCGGGCGTGTTCACGCGCGATCTGACGCGCGCGCATCGGCTTACGCGGCAATTGCGTGCAGGCATCGTGTGGGTCAATACCTATCGCGCCGTGTCGCCGATCGTGCCGTTCGGCGGATATGGCTTGAGCGGCCTCGGGCGCGAGGGCGGCCTCGATGCGGTGCTCGACTACACACGTACCAAATCCGTCTGGATCCGCACGTCGGACGACCCGATCGCCGACCCGTTCGTCATGCGCTAAAGAGGCTGACATGTACTACGAAATCCGCACGTACAAGATCAAAACAGGCGCGGTGCCCGCGTATCTGAAGCTGGTCGAGGAAGAGGGCATCGAACTGCAGAAGCGCTATCTGGGTGAACTCGTCGGCTACTTCTTCTCGGAGATCGGGCCGCTGAACCAGATCGTCCACATGTGGGCATATCCGGGTCTCGACGAACGCGAAGCGCGCCGTCAACGGCTCGCGGAAGATCCCGCATGGCAGGCTTTCATTCCGAAGATTCAGGCGCTGATGGAAACGATGGAAAGCAACATCATGAAGCCCGCCGCGTTTTCGCCGCTGAAGTAAGCACCGCATTCGCAAACCGTCCTCTCGAAGCCAGCCGTATCCTTTCAAGGAGCAGTCGTCATGAAGCAAGCGCTACGTATGCCCGCGCGGGCGCGCGCAGTGGCCGTCACAGTGGTTACCGCCGTGGCCGCCGCATCGGCCGTGTTGATCCATGCGCCGGTGTCAGCGGCCCCCGCGCCGATCGTATTCGCCAGTTGGGGCGGGACGACGCAGTCGGCTCAGCAGAAGGACTGGACGCAGCCGTTCACGCAGGCATCGGGCATTCAGGTCCTGATGGACGGCCCGACCGATTACGGCAAGCTCAAGGCCATGGTCGACAGCGGCAACGTGCAGTGGGACGTGGTCGACGTCGAAGGCGATTTCGCGTATGCGGCGCTGCGTGACGGCCTCGTCGAACCGATCGACTATTCGGTGGTGAACAAGGCGCAACTGGACCCGCGCTTCATGTCGGCGGGCGCTGTGGGCAGCTTTTACTATTCGTTCGTGCTCGGCTACAACAAGGCGGCGTACAAGAGCGGCGCGCCGGCGAACTACGCCGATCTGTTCGACACGAAGCGCTTTCCCGGCAAGCGCACGTTCTACAAGTGGTCTGCGCCCGGCGTGCTCGAAGTCGCTTTGCTCGCCGACGGCGTCGCGCCCGACAAGCTCTATCCGCTCGATCTCGATCGCGCCTTCAAAAAGCTCGACACGATCAAGAGCCAGATCGTCTGGTGGAGCGGCGGCGCGCAGTCGCAGCAATTGATGGCATCTGGCGAAGCGCCGATCGGCGTGTTCTGGAACGGTCGGCTGCATGCATTGCAGCAGACCGGTGTGGACGTGGGCATATCGTGGAATCAGAACCTGACCGCAGCCGACATGCTGGTCGTGCCGAAGGGCACGAAACATAAAGCCGAGGCCATGAAGTTCCTTGCCAGCGCGACGGGTGCGCAGGCCCAGGCGGATTTCGCGGCGGCAACCGGTTATGCGCCCGTCAATCTGAAATCCGCCGCGCTCCTGCCGCCGGATGTCGCGAAGACCCAGCCGGATCAGTACAAAGCGACGCAGATCAATCTCGACATGAAGTACTGGGCCGATCACCGCGATGAAATCGCGAAGCGCTGGTACGCGTGGCAGTCGAAGTAAAGCGCGGCCGGACAAACCCAGCGAAGGAGTCATCATGTCGAATGCAGTCAGTACTATCGCGGAACCGCCGGTCGTGGCGCCGAAGATGACCGTCGGCCTCAGGAAAATCCGGCTGATCGCGCCGGCGCTGTTGCTGCTGGTCGTGTTTTTCCTGTTGCCGGTGCTCTCGCTGCTGCTGCGCAGCGTGCTGGAGCCGACGCCCGGCATTCAGAACTACGCGCAGCTATTCGGCTCGAGCACCTATCTGCGTGTGTTCGGCAATACGTTTTTCGTCGCTTCGGTGGTGACCGTCGTGACGGTTGTGATCGGTTTTCCGACCGCGTGGCTGCTCGCGATCGCGCCGCGCTGGATCGGCAAGCTGGTGTTCGCGATCCTGCTGCTGTCAATGTGGACCAATCTGCTTGCGCGCACTTTCGCATGGATGGTGCTGCTGCAACAGACTGGTCCGGTCAACCGTCTGCTGATGTGGCTCGGCGTGATCCATGAGCCGTTCACGCTCGTGAACAACCTCACCGGTGTGACAATCGGCATGACCTACATCATGTTGCCGTTTCTCGTGATGCCGTTGCATGCCACCTTGCGTGCGATCGATCCGACCACGCTGCGCGCCGCCGCAATCTGCGGCGCGACCCGCTGGCAGGCATTCTGGCGGGTGCTGGTGCCGCTCGCGATGCCTGGCATTGCCAACGGCGCGCTGATGGTGTTCGTGATGGCGCTCGGCTACTTCGTCACACCCGCGCTGTTGGGCGGCCCGGAATACATGATGCTTGCCGAATTGATCGCCCAACTTGTCCAGCAGTTGCTCAACTGGGGGCTGGCGGGGGCGGCCGCGTTCGTGCTGCTGCTCGTCACGTTGTCGCTGTACGCGGTGCAGCTTCGCTTCTCGAGCCGCGCCGTGAGCGCCACAGGAGTTCACTGACATGCTGCTCGATTTCGATCGTCTTGGCCCGTTGCGCTGGCTGTTGCTGAGCGTCGGCGGCGCGGTGTCGCTGTTCCTGCTGCTGCCGGTGCTGTTCATCGTCGCGCTCTCGTTCGGCAATTCGCAATGGCTGATGTTTCCTCCACCCGGCTGGACGCTGCAGTGGTACGGCACGCTGTTTGCCGATCCGGGCTGGCTCGACTCGCTGCTGACGAGCGTCGAACTGGGGCTCGTCGTGATGGTGCTTTCGGTGGTGCTGGGGCTGCTCGCATCGCTGGCGCTGACACGCGGCAATTTTCGTGGACGTGCCTTGCTCAAGGCGTTCTTTCTGACGCCGATGGTGCTGCCCGTCGTCGTGCTCGCCGTCGCGCTGTATGGCTTCTTCCTGCGTATCGGCTTGACCGGCACGCTGGTCGGTTTCGTGATCGGCCATCTGATCATCGCGTTGCCGTTTTCGATCATCGCGATCAGCAACTCGCTGGAAAGTTTCGACACGTCGCTCGAGGATGCCGCGCTGATCTGCGGCGCCGGGCCGCTTGAAGTGAAATGGCGCGTCACGCTGCCGGGTATCCGGCTCGGCCTGTTCGCGGCGGCAATCTTCTCGTTTCTTGCGTCGTGGGACGAGGTCGTCGTGTCGATCTTCATGGCCAGCCCGACGCTGCAGACGTTGCCGGTGCGCATCTGGAGCACGCTGCGGCAGGATCTGACACCGGTGATCGCCGCCGCGTCGTCATTGCTCGTCGGTCTGACCGTCGTCCTGATGTTGCTGAGCCTTGTACTGAAGAGAGGTAAATCGTGAGCTCACCGTTTTTGCAGATTCAGCGTCTTCGCAAGACCTACGATCAGGTCGTCGCCATCGATCAGGTGTCGCTCGACATCGAGAAGGGCGAGTTCATGACTTTCCTCGGGCCGTCTGGCTCGGGCAAGAGCACCACGCTGTACATCGTCGCGGGCTTCCAGTCGCCGACCGACGGCCGTGTGTTGCTCGACGGCAAGCCGCTGCTGTCGGTCGCGCCGAACCGCCGCAACATCGGCATGGTGTTTCAGCGCTACACGCTGTTTCCGCATCTGACGGTCGGCGAGAACGTCGCGTTTCCGTTGCGCGTGCGACGCTGGGCGGAGGCGAAAGTGCGTGCGAAAGTCGATGAAATGCTCAAGCTCGTGCATCTGGCCGATTGCCGTGACCGGATGCCCGGGCAGTTGTCGGGCGGCATGCAACAGCGTGTCGCGATTGCGCGTGCGCTGGCCTACGATCCGCCGGTGCTGCTGATGGACGAGCCGCTGTCCGCGCTCGACAAGAAGCTGCGTGAGGAACTGCAGACCGAACTGCGGCGCATTCATCAGCAAACCGGTGTCACGATCCTGTACGTGACGCATGATCAGGAAGAGGCATTGCGCCTGTCCGACCGGATCGCGGTGTTCAACAAAGGGCGCATCGAGCAGGTCGGTACGGGTGAGGATCTGTACCGAAAGCCGGCGTCGCGCTTCGTGGCAAGCTTCATCGGCAATTCGAACTTCCTGCCGGTCACGCTGGCCAGCGGCCATTCGGACTCGCATGCGGTGTTCCCCAACGGCAGGCCGGTGCCGATCGCGGGCTGCGACCGCGCGCTTAACGCGGGCGACGGCGGCGCGCTGATGCTGCGGCCCGAACAGATCCGTATCCGCGTGCAGGCGCCGCACGTGGCGAACGATGGCTTGCCGGTCGTCGTGCGTGACATCACGTATCTGGGCGACACGATGCACTATTCGGTGGCGACGCCCTGGCAGCAGGAGATCGCGGTGCGCACAGCGGCGGGCGCCCACGAGGCGGGACTCGCGGTGGGCGCGCAAGCCTGGCTCGACTGGGACCGCGCCCACGCGCAGGTGTTTCCCGCATGACGCGCGGCATCGCGGTCCGTAGCCGACGACTGTGCGATACTATGGTATTCCAAAAACCAACTGACCCAGAATCTCGCTTGGGAAGCTCGCCATGATCGAACAGATGCGCGTTGACCGTAGTGCACCGACCCTTCGCGAACTCACGCTCGAGAAGCTGCGCGAGGCCATTTCGCAGGGCTTTTATCGTCCCGGCGACCGGTTGATCGAGCGAACATTGTGCGATCAGCTTGGCGTGAGCCGCACCGTGGTGCGCGAAGTGCTGCGCCATCTGGAAACGGAAGGGCTGGTGGAGACGGTCGCGCATTCCGGTCCCATCGTCGCGCGGCTCGACCCGGAACAGGTGCAGGAAATCTACGAGATTCGGGCGTTGCTCGAGTCGGAGGCGGCGCGGGCCTGCGCCGAGCTTGCAACACCCGCGCTCGTGAAGCAGTTGCGCGAAATCCGCAAGGAAATCGAAGACGCTTTCGACAAGTCCGACTTCCGCCGGGTGTTGGCTTACACCGAACGCTTTTACGAAGCGATGTTCACGGGCGGCCACAAGCTGATGATGCATCAGGTGGTCAAATCGCTGAACGGCCGCATCAACCAGTTGCGTTCGGTGACGATCTCGTCGCCGGGGCGCGGCGTGGACTCGAATCGCGAAATGAACAAGCTGTTGACCGCGATTGCAAAGAAGGACGGCACTGCGGCCGCTGCCGCGTCGTTCGAGCATGTGCGGCGCACGGCAGCCATCGCCATGGCCGCGCTCGCCGAGCAGGTCACGGATCAAAGCGAAAGCGCCTGAACACCTCGTTTCGTTCGTCAGAAAAACCGTCGCGCGCGACGGTTTTTTTTCGTCCGTGCATCGAAGGAGAGTCTCGTAAACCCGTCATCGGGATGAAAAATCTTGCATACGCTAATATGGAATACCATAATACTTCCAACGCGTCGCGCACTGAGCCAAGGCGCACCTGTCTCCGGAGGAAGTCTGATGAAGCTCGAGATTCGCAAGCTGGTCACCTATGTGGAAGACACGTTCATCGAAGGCGGCAAAGCCGCACCCCGGCCGTTGAAACTGTTCGCGGCTGCGGCGGTGCTGCGCAATCCATGGGCCGGGCGCGGCTTCGTCGAGGACCTGAAGCCGGAGATTCACGCGCTCGGGCCGCAACTCGGTGAAGTGCTGACGGCCGAGATTCTGCGCATCGCCGGTTCCGGCGAAGCGGTGGAGGGTTACGGCAAGGCGGCGATCGTCGGGACGTCGGGTGAAGTCGAGCACGCATCGGCGCTGATTCATACGCTGCGCTTTGGCAACAAGTTTCGCGAAGCGGTCGGCGCCAAAAGTTATCTGAGCTTCACGAACCTGCGTGGCGGCCCGAACTGCCCGGTCACGATCCCGCTGATGCACAAGGGCGACGAAGGCATGCGCTCGCACTACCTGACCATCCAGTTTTCGATCGTCGACGCGCCTGCGCCGGACGAACTCGTGATTGCGCTCGGCGCGTCGATTGGCGGGCGGCCGCACCACCGGATCGGCGACCGCTATCAGGATCTGAAGGAGCTGGGCTCCAATGAAGCGTGAAACCGACATCGCAAATGCGTCGATGAGCGGCGTGTTCGACGGCACGGCCTACAGCGTGGCCGGCGAGGGTGATGTCCTCGTGCTGATCCATGGCGTGGGGATGAATCGCTGCGTGTGGGAACCGCAGGTCGCAGCGTTGAGGGCGCACTTTCGCGTCGTCAGCTACGACATGCTGGGACACGGGGCGAGCCGGCTGCCGGCCGCGTCGCCGCAACTGGACGAATACGCGGCGCAGTTGCTGGCGCTGCTGGATCACCTCGGCATCAGGACGGCGCATGTCGTCGGTCATTCAATGGGTTCGCTGATCGCGCTCGAATTCGCGTTGCGTTACCCGTCGCGGGTGACGAGCGTCACCGCGCTCAACGCGGTGTACGACCGCACGCCGTCGCAACGGGCCGCCGTCATGCAGCGCGCGGCGTCGCTGAACGGCGGGCTCGACCAGCCGAGCATCAATGCCACGATCGCCCGCTGGTTCGACGATCCGGTGCCGGGTCATCTGGCGAACGTCGCGGAGCTCGTGCGCTCGTTGCTGGAGAGCGTCGATCTCGAAGGCTATGCGCGCACGTACCGGCTGTTTGCGAGTTCGGACCAGGCGCATCTGGGCCGCTTGCCGCAACTCGCGATACCGGCGCTGTTCATGACCGGCGAATGCGATCCGAATTCGAGTCCGGCGATGTCGGAGTCAATGGCGGCCGCAGCGCCGCTCGGCCGCGCCGAGATTATTGCCAACGAACGGCACATGATGAACGTTACCGCGCCGTCGATTGTGAATCAGCGGCTTCTGCACTTTATTCGCGATGCGAGCCGTCAGTCCTGAGGAGCAGCACCATGACCGATTCTTCTTTTGACGTCATCGAGTTTCGCCGCGCGTTGGGCGCGTTCGTCACCGGCGTGACGGTGGTGACGACGATCCAGCCGGATGGCACGCCGCGCGGTTTTACAGCGAATTCGTTCACGTCGGTGTCGCTCGATCCCGCGTTGATCCTCGTGTGCATCGCCAGGACCGCGTCGAGCCATCCGGTGTTTTCGCAGACGCAGCGTTTTGCGGTCAGTGTGCTTGCGGAAGATCAGCGGCCGGTGTCGGGCGTGTTCGCGTCGAAGAGCGCGGACAAGTTCGCACAGGTCGCGTGGCACGCGCGGCGCACCGGCAGCCCGGTGATGGACGGCGCAGCGGCGAGCTTCGACTGCGAGACGCATCAGGTGGTGGACGCCGGCGATCACATCATCCTGATCGGGCGCGTGGTGGACTTCACGCATTCCAGCGCGACGCCATTAGGGTATTGCCGCGGCGCGTATGTGGATTTCAGTTTGTCGCAGGAAGCGTTGGCGGCGACTGGCCAACGTGCGCAGGTCGGTGCGATTCTCGAACATGCCAGAGGGCTCGTGCTGACCAGGACCGCGAGCGGATTGCAGTTGCCTACCGGCACGCGGCTCGAACCGCTGGCGGACGCTACGAGTTTGCGCGGCGTGCTTGACGGTCTGAAACTGAACGTCAACCTCGATTTTCTGTTCGCGGTGTTCGAGGAGAAGGGCGTCACGCACATCTACTATCGCGGGCGCGTGGTCGACGACGCGCCGGCAGTCGCGGACGTTCGTTATGTGCCGCTCGACGCGATACCATGGAACGAGATTCGCGACCCGGCCGTGCAGTCGATGCTGCGCCGCTACGTGAAGGAGCGGACCGAAGATGCGTTTGGCATCTATGTCGGCGATGTCGAAAAAGGGACCGTGCAATCGCTGGTGGCGAATGCGTGAATGCATAAGAAAGGCGGCTTCGAACTCCGAAGCCGCCTTTTTTGCGGCGCTCACATGTTCGCGTAGTTCGGTCCGCCACCGCCTTCCGGCGTGACCCACACGATGTTCTGCGTCGGGTCCTTGATGTCGCACGTCTTGCAGTGCACGCAGTTCTGCGCGTTGATCTGCAGGCGGTCTTCGTTTTGATCGTTCTTCACGAACTCGTAGACACCTGCCGGGCAGAAGCGTGACTCCGGCCCCGCATACGTCTTCAGGTTCACGTTTACCGGTACGCCCGGATCTTTCAGCGTCAGGTGCGCCGGCTGATTCTCTTCATGGTTGGTGTTCGAGATGAACACCGACGACAGGCGGTCGAACGTCAGCTTGCCATCGGGCTTCGGATAGACGATCGGCTTGCATTGCGATGCGGGCTTGAGCATCTCGTGATCGGAATGCTGGTGATGCAGCGTCCACGGCACGTTGCCGCCCAGCACCTTCTGCTCCAGCCCCACCATCAGCGTGCCGAGATACAGGCCCTTGCTCATCCACTGCTTGAAGTTGCGCGCACGGTACAGTTCGGTGTGCAGCCACGACGTCCTGAACGCTTCCGGATAGGCGGCGAGTTCGTCCGCCTGACGGCCAGCCTGCACGGCTTCAAATGCCGCATCGGCCGCCAGCATGCCGGTCTTGATCGCCGCATGCGAACCCTTGATCCGCGATGCATTCAGGAAGCCCGCATCGTCGCCGACCAGCGCACCGCCCGGGAATACCAGTTTCGGCAGCGACATCAGGCCGCCCGCGGTGATTGCCCGCGCGCCGTACGACACCCGCTTGCCGCCTTCGAGAAACGCGCGGATCGACGGATGCGTCTTGTAGCGCTGGAATTCCTCGAACGGCGACAGATACGGATTCGAATAGCCGAGCCCCACGACAAAGCCCACCATCACCTGGTTGTTGTCCATGTGATAGAGGAACGAGCCGCCGTAGGTGTCGCTCTCGAGCGGCCAGCCGGCCGTGTGGATCACCAGCCCTGGCTTGTGCTTGGCCGGATCGATTTCCCACAGCTCTTTGATGCCGATGCCGTAGACCTGCGGATCGGCGCCGTCACGCAGCTTGTACCGGTCGTTCAGCTGCCGTCCCAGATGCCCGCGCGCGCCTTCGCAGAAGAGCGTGTATTTCGCGTGCAGCTCCATGCCGAGCTGGAAATTCTCGGTCGGCTGGCCGTCCTTGCCGATACCCAGATTGCCAGTGGCGACACCTTTGACCGAGCCATCGTCGTGATACAAAATCTCAGCAGCCGGAAAGCCCGGGAAAATCTCCACACCCAGCGCTTCAGCTTGCTGCCCGAGCCAGCGCGTCACATTTGCGAGGCTGATCACGTAGTTGCCGTGATTCTTGAAGTTATCCGGCAGCGCCCAGGTGGGCACGCTCTTCGAGCCGGTTTCGGTGAGGAAGAGGAATTTGTCTTCGGTCACGTCCACCGTCAGTGGCGCGCCTTTTTCCTTCCAGTCGGGGATCAGTTCAGTGATCGCGCGCGGATCCATCACCGCGCCCGACAGGATATGCGCCCCGATCTCCGAGCCTTTTTCTAGTACGCACACGCCAATCTCGACGCCTTTCCTGGCCGCGAGCTGCTTCAGACGGATCGCCGCGGACAGCCCAGCGGGGCCGCCGCCGACAATCACCACGTCGTATTCGATCGACTCGCGCGGGCCGTACTGTTCGATCAGTGCGTTGCTTGCCATAGGGTTCTCCTAGCGGTCCGCCAGCGGTTCAATCGCGATCGACAGCAGTTTCGCACCCGGTCCGAGCGGACTGAGATCCAGCGCTTCGTGCCGTTTTTCGAGCCATATTCCATTCATCGGCGCCAGCGAGACGTTGCGAAGCAGAGAACTGGAGAGCGTCCATTGACCGTCGACTGATAACAGCAACTGACTGGCTGCGGGCGTCACGCGCAACGAATGCGTGTGGATGCTGACGGTCGCGCGGCACGCCTCGCGCCGTGTCATGACATTGAGCACATGAACCGGCCTGGCGGCCAACGTGACCCACACATGCAGATCGCCGGAAAACTGAACCGGTTGCCCCGCGTGGGCGATTAACTGGCCATCCTGCGAATGCAGATCGACTGAGCCGTCATCGAGCAGCACCAGCGTTCGATCGAATCCGGGAAACTGCGAATACCTGGCCGCGCCACTCAGCGTTGCCAGGCTGACGCGCCAATGGACGCCCGTGTCATCCTCGGGCCCGCGTGCGATGGTCCGTGTAACGCCGCCGCCGTTCGCCCACGGTTCGTGCACCAGACTGGCGCAATTGAAAAAACGTACTGCAGGCTGTGATCCCGTAGCCGGATGCGGCGATGCCTTGTCATTGGCCAATGAGGTTGACGCGCCCGACAGATGAAGTGTCATCGGCTCGTGCCTCCCGCGCCGACATGCGCTTCGATCTCGCCCACCACCTCGAACAGATCGCCGACGAGCCCGATGTCCGCGACCGAAAAGATCGGCGCGTCCGGATCTTTATTGATTGCGACAATGGTCTTCGAGTCCTTCATCCCGGCCAGATGCTGAATCGCGCCGGAGATGCCGAATGCAAGGTAGACGTCGGGTGCGACCATCTTGCCGGTTTGCCCGACCTGTGCGGTATTCGGCGCGTAGCCGGCATCCACCGCGGCCCGCGATGCGCCGAGCGCCGCGCCCATCTTTTCCGCCAGTTCGCCGAGCCGGTCCATACTGTCCTTCGATGCCAGACCACGCCCGCCCGCGACGACGATCCGCGCGTCAGGCAGCTCGCGGCCGGTCTGTGCCGATGCCTGGCGCTCGACGAGCTTCGTCCGGCTAAAGCCCGCAGCCGGTTCGAGCGTCACGCGTTGCCCGTTGCCGCCGCTGTCGGCCGCCGGCGCGAACGACGACGCCCGAAATGTCGCGAACGTCACGGCGCTGGCCGTGTTCACGTTGGCGATGACGCTTCCCGCATAAAGGCTGCGCACGAACGCGCCTTCGCCTTCCGCGGCGATCACATCTGGAATGAATGCACCGCCGACAAGCGCCGCGGCGCGCGGCAGGGCGCTACGGCCGAGCGTCCGATGACTCGCGGCGATCAGCGAATACGGTCCGTGCATCGCGTACAACTGCGCGGCGAGCGTTTCAGGCACAACGTCCTCGCTCGTCGCGCCAGCCATCACGAGAGCGCGCTCGACACCGGCGATTCTTTCGACCGTGGATGCAAGCGCGGCATCCGGCAAGAACACATCGACCGGCAGGCCGCGTTGCATCACCGCAGTGATAACGCGAAGCGTCGCTTCGGCAAGGCGGCCGTTTTCGCTTTCAGCTACGACAAGGCTTCTCATGCGGGGACTCCTGCCTGATCGAATACGCGCCGTTCTGTGAGCGCTGCGATGAGCGCGGCGCTGTCGGCGACCTTGATGCCGGGCTGGCGGACCGGCGGATCGCTGAGCTTGACGATATGGCTCTGGGGCGTCAGATCGATTGCCAGCGTGGCGGCGTCCACGATCGCGAGCGGCTTCTGCTTCGCCTTGACGATGCTCGGCAAGGTCACGCGGCGCGGGTCGGCGAGGCGCAGATCCGCGCTGACGACAGCCGGACCCTCGAGCAGCCACGTCGCCGTGCCGGTGTCGTCTTCGCACATGACGGACCAGCCTGTGCCATCCGCCGAGAGTGCGCCTGCGTTCAACGCCTGCGGCCAGTCGAGCAGGGCGGCGAGCATGGCGGCGACACCGCCGATGTCGCCGTCGATCGCCTGCTTGCCGCACAGCACGAGGCCGTATTCCCGACTCGCCATGTGAGCGTTCAGCAGACGCGCCACCGCCAGAGAATCGAGCGTGGAAGTCGCCGTTGCGGTGTCGACCAGCACGGCATCGTCCGCGCCCATTGCCAGCGCCGTGCGCAAGACGTCCTGGCTGGCTTTCGTGCCGCACGTGATCACCGTCACCTTCGACGCAACGCCGGCTTCCTTGAGTTGCAATGCCTTTTCGACCGCGCATTCGTCGAACGGGTTGAGCGACATCTTGAGGCCGGTGGTGTCGATCGAACCGTTCGCCGAGACCCTCACGCGTACGTTGGCATCGACGACGCGCTTGACTGGAACCAGAATGTTGATTGTCATGACGGGAGCATCCTTCGATCAGGAGACCGCGCCCGAGCCGTACTTGCCCACCAGCAGTGCGCCACTTGCGAACCGGTCGAGCGCGTAGGGCGCGAGGGAAACATCGGTGGGCAGGCCGAGCGCATGTTGGGCGAGGATCTTGCCGATGCCCGGCGACAGCTTGAAGCCGTGCCCCGAAAAACCGAAACCGACCACGAGACCCTCGATATCGCCGACCTTGCCCAACACCGGATTCCAGTCGGGCGTCACGTCGTACACACCGGTCCATGACGAAGCCAGCCCCGCGGCCTCATAAGCCGGGAAGCGTTCGGCCACCTGGGCGCCGACTTCGGCGACATAGTCGAGCGAGATATCGCCCTGTTCCGTTTCCGGCGAATTCAGCGTTTCGCCCACCACACCTTCCGACACCAGCATCTGGCTGCCGCCGTAACTGCGGTAATAGAGCATGCCGGCCGAGCCGAGGTCCTTGAACGCGGGCATCTTGAACGAATACGCGGCGCCGTGGCATTCGAGTGCGAGCACCGTGTGACGCTCCGGCTTGACCGGCAGCGGCACACCGATCCAGCCGGCGAGTTCCGGCGTCCAGATGTTCTGCGTGCTGATCAGGGTGCCGCAGCTGAAGTTGCCCGCGCTGGTTGCGACCCCGGTGATCCGGCGTCCTTCGCGGACGATGCCCGTGACCGTCACGCCTTCCATGATCTTGACACCGCGGCGGCGCGCCGAACGGGCGAAGCCGGTCGCCACCAGATAGGCATCCGCAAAACCCGCCTCCGGTTCATAGCCGATCAGCGCGGCGTCGTCGAAGTTCGCGATCGGCAGGCGCTCGTGCGCCTGCGCCTTGTCGAGTAGTTGCACTTCGATGCCCATATCCTGCTGCGCGGCGAGCGAGGCGCGCAGCGGTTCCAGCTTGTCGCCGTCGGGCGCGCAGATCAGATAGCCGCATTTGACGAGACCACAGGACGCTTCGTCATCGCCGAGATACTCGGCGAAGTTATTGAATGCCCACCACGAGGAGCGCGCGAGTTCCACGTTCTGGCGCACCGAATAGTGCGTGCGCAACAGGCCGGACGACTGTGACGTGGTGCCCGCGCCGATCGTGCCCTGTTCGATAACCAGCACGCTTTGCGCGCCCAGGGCGGCGAGATGATGGGCGACCGACGCGCCGATGACACCAGCGCCGATCACGATGAAATCGTAGTGGCTCATGTGGACCTCTGTGTGGGCAATGAGGCGAATTCTAGGAAAACGTTGGCCGCGCCAATTTTGTATTAGGCAAACTTATGGCGAGCCAATGCAATTTCTCATCCTGCACACCAACCCTGCGAACCTCGGCACCATGCTGTCGTACCGCACAGGATGACCGGCATGTCACCCACGCGAGCGGAGCATTTCATGAGACGAACCCCGACCCCGATCGATCTGCGCGCGTTGCAGGCTTTTGTGGCTGTCTGCGACAGCGGCTCGATGACGGGCGCGTCGAAGCAGCTCGGCGTGAGCCAGAGCGCCATCAGCCAGTCGATTGCCGCGCTGGAGCGCGATCAGGGCCTGACGCTGTTCGATCGCGAGAGCCGTCCGCCGCGCCCGAATGTAGCGGGGCGCGCGTTGCTGGAGTTGGCGGGGCCGTTGATCGAACACGCGCAGATGGTGAGCGCCCGTATCGGCGATGCCTCGCATACCGGCAAGATGCCGGTGCGCCTGGGTTGCGTCGATTCGTTCGCGGCCACTGTTGGGCCTGAGTTGATTCGCGCGGTGTCGAATTCAGAGCGGCAGATTTCGATGTGGTCCGGTCTCACGCCGAGCCTGAGCAAACAGTTGCACGACCGCGAACTGGATATCGCGATCTGCACGCAGACCACGCTGAACGACGCACGGATCGTCGAAGTGCCGCTGTTTTCCGAGGCGTTCGTGGTGGTGGTTGCGCGTAGCCACTTGGGCGGGCGCCGCAATATGGACTGGCGCACGCTCGCGCTCGAACTGCCACTGATCCGCTATACGGCGCGCTCAGTGATCGGCCAGCAGATCGAGCGTTTCGCGCGACATCTGGGTATCAACAGTCCGCGGCGTTACGAGTTCGATGCGACCGATCCGCTGCTGAGTCTGGTGGCGGCTCGCGTGGGTTTTGCGATTTCGACGCCCTTGTGTCTGTGGCAGGCACGACACTATCTGGACGATATCGCGGTGATGCCGTTGCCGCCGAGCCGTCTTGGGCGGCGCGATTTCTTTCTGTTGCACCGCCAGGGTGAATGGGATCAGTTCGCCGCCGACATCGTCATGCTGACGCGCGGCGTGCTGGACAACGCGATCCAGCCGTCGCTGGCGCGGGCGCTGCCCGATCTGCCGGATGATGCATTGCGCTGAATAGCGCCCGTTTGTATAAGCGTTGCTTTTAACGCTGCTTAACCGCACACCTCGTTTTTGTGCAAAGTCGCACCAGTCACAACGACGATGTGCACCGCAGTCAGGCTGATGAGCCTTTCAGCGTCGATATCGGGAACAGTGCATGGCGCCCAAAGCGTTTATTGGTGGGAATCTTTGATTCACTCAGATAAACATGGCACAAACGTTGCATTGATAGAGGCGTCGACTGCGACGGCCGCAGCGAGCGATCAGTCAGCGCTCGACTGCGGATACACAAAGATCGACAGGAATTGAATGGGCGTCTTGATCAGACGCTCAGGACCGTGCGGTATCTCACCCTGGAAGGTGAGCGTGTCGCCGGGATTAAGGATGTAGGTTTGTTGACCATGGCGGTATTCGATCACGCCTTTGAGCATGTGGATGAATTCGGTGCCCGGGTGCTCGAACACAGGAAAACGTTCAGCCTCGTCCTCCATCGTGATCAGGAAGGGTTCGAAGAGCTTGCGCGGACCCTGGTCGTAGGCAAGCAGGTGATAGGTGTGACCGCGTTTGGTGCCTTTGCGGACCACCTCCATGCCGGCGCCTTTTTTGACGAGTTGTGCACCGCCTTGCGGCACGTCGAAATTGCGGAACAGCGTGGAGAGCGAAACGCCGAGCGCCTGGGCGATGCGGTTGAGCACCTCGAGACCTGCGGAGGTCTGCGCGTTCTCGATCTTCGAAAGCATGCCGCGGCTGATGCCGGCCTGCGCGGAGACCTGAGCGATCGTCAGGCCGTGACGCTGGCGTAGTTCGCGGATGGTGATGCCGAGGTAGCGCTCGAGCGGCGTTTTATTGTCTTCACCGGTTTGCATGTAGGCCTCACGGAAAAGGGAAGCGTAGCAGATTGCAGCGCCGGGTCGCGTGCGAAGAGTTTCACAGTGGGAAGCTTAGTTGCGCACCAATAAAGTTTCTGTTTGATTGAAGACAAGCTTGAAGCGCGCCGAAACCGGCGTTCGGAAGCGTGTTGCATAGCCTGGTCACATGCGTTGCGTGTGGCTTTTCCAAACCACAAAGGATGTTGTTGCAAGGAGTGGCGATGAACCTGAACGATGCGAGCAAGCTGCCGGTCAACGAACTCGGATGCGTGCCCCGCTTCGGCTCGGCGGAAGAGGCGCAAGCTTATCTGACGCAGCAGGGCGTGAAGTACGTGCTGGCGCAGTTTGTCGATATTCACGGCGTGGCCAAGGCGAAATCGGTGCCGGTCAGTCATCTGAAGAGCGTGTTGAAAGCGGGTGCCGGTTTCGCGGGGTTTGCGATCTGGGGCGTAGGTATCGAGCCGAACGGCCCCGACTATATGGCCGTCGGCGATCTGGCGACGCTCACGCTGGTGCCGTGGCAGCCGGGCCTGGCACGGATCGTCTGCGACGGTCATGTGGATGGCGAAGCGTGGCAATACGATTCGCGCGTGACCTTGAAGAAGCAGGTCGCACGGATGACCGAGCGCAACTGGACGCTCTTCACGGGTCTCGAACCGGAATTCTCGTTGCTGCGCCGTTCGGCATCGGGCGTCCTGGAGCCATGCGATCCGAGCGATACGCTCGCCAAGCCGTGCTACGACTACAAGGGACTCTCGCGTACGCGCGTCTTCCTGGAAAAGCTCACCGAATCGATGCGCGCGGTCGGGATCGACGTCTATCAGATCGATCACGAAGATGCGAACGGGCAGTTCGAAATCAACTACACGTACACCGATTGCCTGACGTCGTGCGATCACTACGTGTTCTTCAAGATGGCCGCCTCCGAGATCGCCAATGAACTCGGCATGATCTGCTCGTTCATGCCGAAGCCGTTCGCGAACCGCCCCGGCAATGGCATGCATATGCATATGTCGATCGGCGACGGCGAACGCAACCTGTTCGCCGATGCTGCCGACAAGCTTGGCATGGGGCTTTCGTCGCTCGGCTACCAGTTCACGGCCGGCCTGCTCGCGCATGCACCGGCGCTGACCGCGCTGTGCAATCCGACGGTGAACTCGTACAAGCGCCTCGTTGTTGGCCGCTCGCTGACAGGCGCAACGTGGGCGCCGGCCTACATCAGCTACGGCGACAACAACCGTTCGACGATGGTGCGCATGCCCGGCGAGCGCATCGAACTGCGGTTGCCGGATGGTGCGTGCAATCCGTATCTCGCGACGGCGGCCGTGATTGCCGCGGGGCTGGACGGCATCGACCGTGGTCTGTCACCGGGCGAACCGGCTAACGAGAACCTCTACGAGTGGTCGCCCGCGAAACTCTCCGAACACGGCATCGGCGTGCTGCCGCAAAACCTCGAGCAGGCGCTCGATGCGCTCGAAAGCGACCGCATGATATGCGACGCGCTCGGCCCGGTTGCCAATGAATTCCTCAAGCTCAAACGGATGGAGTGGCTCGAATACATGCGCCACGTCTCGGACTGGGAACTGAAGACCTACCTCGAATTTTTCTAAGGAGAAGCACTATGTGCGGAATTGTAGGCTTGCTGGTCAAGACGCCGGCATTGCGCGAACGGCTCGGCGAACTGATGGTGCCGATGCTGATCGGCATGACCGAACGCGGACCGGATTCGGCGGGCCTCGCGGTGTTCGGCAAACAGGTCGATGCGAGTCAGCGCAAGCTGAGCATCTACGCGGGCTTCACCGACGAAGGCGCGGACTTCGCATGGCAACCGCTGCTGGACGCATTGAACGCGGCGATGGACGTGACCGCCCGTGTCGATGCGAAGGGCAATCATGCGGTACTGACGGTGCAAGGCAATGTCGAGCGCGTGAAGACGTGGCTGCGCGAGCGCTATCCGAAGCTGTATCTGCTGTCGAGCGGCCGCTCGATCGATCTGTACAAGGATATTGGCTCGCCGTCGCAAGTCGCCGGGCGTTATGACTTTGCGAACCTGAAAGGCTCGCACCTGGTCGGCCACACACGCATGGCGACGGAATCGGCGGTGACGCCCGACCGCGCGCATCCGTTCACGGCCGGCGACGACTTCTGCCTCGTCCACAACGGTTCGCTGTCGAACGCGCATGGCGTGCGCCGCAAGCTCGAACCGCAAGGCATTCACTTCGATACCGACAACGACACCGAAGCCGCCTGCCGCTTTCTCGAATGGCGGCTGCGGGAAGGCGACACGTTGCCGGTGGCATTGCAGAAGGGTTTCGAAGAACTCGACGGTTTCTACACGTTCCTGATGGGCACCTCGACCGAACTCGCGCTGATTCGCGATCCGTTCGCGTGCAAGCCGGCGGTGGTCGCGGAAAACGACGACTACGTCGCTATCGCTTCCGAGTTCCGTTCGCTCGCGCATCTGCCCGATATCAAAAACGCCAGGGTCTTCGAACCCGCACCTGAGGAGATGTATGTATGGAAAGCCTGACTTTCGATCTGGAGCGCACGACAGTCCGTGAGCTGAACCAGTTCTTGCACAAACCGGCGAGCGAACTGGAGGGCCAGGCGGTGACGGTCGTCGCGCCAAACGGCGCGCATAACCTCGCAGTCGGTGTGGATGCGCCGGTGCGAGTGACGATCGCCGGTCACGCCGGCTATTACGCGGGCGGCATGAACAAACACGCGACGATCGAGATCGACGGCAGCGCGGGCACCGGCGTCGCGGAAAACATGATGAGCGGCAAGGTGCATGTGAAGGGTTTCGCGTCGAACGGCGCGGGCGCTTCGGCGCACGGTGGCCTGCTGGTGATCGACGGCGATGCGGGCCTGCGCTGCGGTATTTCGCTGAAGGGTGGCGACATCGTGGTGGGCGGCTCGGTGGGCAGCTTCTCGGCGTTCATGGCGCAGGCGGGCCGCATGGTGATCTGTGGCGATGCGGGTGATGCGCTCGGCGACTCGCTTTACGAAGCGGTGCTGTACGTGCGCGGCGAAGTGAAATCGCTCGGCGCGGACGCGCAGTACGAGCAGATGACGCAGGCGGATATCGACGCGGTACGCGCTTTGCTCGCCGCCGCCGGCATGGACCACGACCCGGCGTCGTTCAAACGGATCGCCTCCGCTCGCACGCTCTATCACTGGAACGCCGACGCGAACCAGGAATATTGAACACACGCTCTCGAAGAAGGTTCCCATGGAAGCCAAACCCGTTCACTTCGCCCGCTTGCAGCAGGAAGAGTCGCAAGGCTACGACCGCAAGACGATCGACTATATCCACAGCGCCGCGCAGCGCGGCCTCTACGAAATTCGCGGTCTGGGCGCGAAACGCCGCGTACCGCATTTCGACGATCTGCTGTTTCTCGGCGCCTCGCTGTCGCGCTATCCGCTCGAAGGGTATCGGGAGAAATGCGCGACGCAGACAGTGCTCGGCACGCGCTTCGCCAAGAAGCCGGTGGTGCTCGACATTCCGATCACGATTGCCGGCATGAGCTTCGGCGCGCTGTCCGCGAACGTGAAAGAAGCGCTCGGCCAGGCCGCGACCGCGATGGGCACCTCGACCACTACCGGCGACGGCGGCATGACGCAGGAAGAACGCCGCTCGTCGAAGACGCTGGTCTATCAGTGCCTGCCGTCGCGCTACGGCTTCAACCCGGACGACGTGCGCCGCGCCGATGCGATCGAAATCGTGATCGGTCAGGGCGCGAAACCGGGCGGCGGCGGCATGCTGCTCGGGCAGAAGGTCAATCCGCGTGTCGCCTCGATGCGCACGTTGCCGGCCGGCGTCGATCAGCGTTCGGCGAGCCGTCACCCGGACTGGACCGGCCCGGACGATCTGGCGATCAAGATTCAGGAACTGCGCGAAATCACCGACTGGGAGAAGCCGATCTACGTAAAGGTCGGCGCAACCCGCACGTTCAACGACGTCAAGCTCGCGGTGCATGCGGGCGCGGACGTGGTGGTGATCGACGGGATGCAGGGCGGCACGGCGGCGACACAGACCTGCTTCATCGAGAACGTCGGCATTCCGACGCTGGCCGCGGTTCGCCAGGCTGTGGACGCGCTCGAAGATCTGAATATGAAAGGCCAGGTGCAACTGATCGTCTCGGGCGGCATTCGCACCGGTGCTGACGTGGCGAAAGCATTGGCGCTCGGCGCGGACGCAGTGGCGATCGGGCAGGGCATGCTGATGGCGCTCGGCTGCAACAGCGATACGTACTTTCAGAACGGCGCGCTGCATTCGGCGGCGGCGGACTACGCGGCGCTGAACACGTCGCCGGGTTTCTGCCATCACTGCCACACGGGCAAGTGCCCGGTCGGCGTGACCACGCAGGACGCGGTGCTCGAACAGCGTGTGCAGCCCGATGAAGGTTCACGCCGCGTGCGCAACTACCTGAAGACGCTGAACATGGAACTGACGACGATCGCGCGAGCGTGCGGCAAGCAGAACGTCCATCACCTCGAACCGGAGGATCTGGTCGCGCTGACGGTCGAGGCCGCGGCAATGGCGCGCATTCCGCTCGCGGGTACTTCGTGGATTCCCGGATGGACCGAATGAATTAAGTTGTTTCGAGATTTTTGACTGTGGAAGAGTTGAGTGCATTCAACTCGATTCACCAATCTATCAGGAACCCAACATGAGCACTCCGCAAAGCAGCACGCAAGCAGCGCCGGCATCATCCGGCGGCCTGCGTGCCGGTACGTTAGGTTTTCCCGAGGTCATCGGCCAATCCATCGCGAACCTTTCTCCGACCTTCACGCCGTCGATCAACGTGACCGCGATCGCGGCGCTGGCCGGCGCGGGGACATGGTTGATTTATGGTCTTTCGACGCTCGGGCTGCTGCTGGTGAGCATGAGCATCATCGCGCTCTCGAGCCGGATCGCGTCGGCTGGTTCGTTCTTTATCTATATCTCGCGCGCGCTTGGGCCGATGGCGGGTGGCATTGCCGGCTGGGGCCTGATCGCGGCTTACGTGGGCACTGCAATGGGGGTTGGCGCCGCAGGCGTAGTGTTCGTGCAGAACGCTTTTTCGGCCTGGGGCATCAATATCCCGTCGTGGGCGGTCTACACGATCTTTGTCGGCCTGGCCTGGTTCTTCTCGGCACGTGACGTGAAGCTCTCCTCGCGCCTGTCGCTGGCAATCGAAGCCGCTTCGGTGGTGATCGTGGGCGGTGTGCTGATCTATGTGCTCGCACTGCATCCGGACCATATCATCGACCATACGCAACTGGGGCTGCAGGGCGTGAGCGGTAAGGGCATGGCACAGGGCATGGTGCTCGGCATCTTCTCGTACGTGGGTTTCGAGAGCGCGGCCTCGCTCGGCCAGGAAACCAGGAACCCTCTGCGCGTCATTCCGCGTGCGGTGGTCTGGTGCGTGATCCTGTCGGGCCTGTTCTTCATGTTTGTGGCCTATTCGATGATGATCGCCTACCACGACGACGCAGCCAGGCTCGGCGGCGATTCGGCTGTGCTCAGCACCTTGCTCACGAGCGTCGGCGCCTCGCCGCTCGGTCCGGTGTTTTATCTGATTGCCTCGGTCAGCGCGTTTTCGTGCGTGCTTGCGTGCATCAACTCGTCCAGCCGCCTGCTGTATTCGATGGGCCGCTATCAGTTCGTGCACCGCTCGATGGGCATGGTGCACCGCACGCACCAGACACCGTACCTCGCCGTTGCGTTTTCCTCCATCGTGACCTTCGTGGTGTGCATCGCGATGCTCGGCACGGGGCCGCTCAACACCTTCGGCTATACCAGTACGTTTGCGACCTTTGGCTTCCTGGTCGTGTATTTCCTGGTCGCAATCGCGGCACCGGTTTATCTGAAGAAGCAGGGCGAGCTCAAGACGAGCAACGTCGTGTGGGGCGTGCTCGGCGCACTGGCGATGGTCGGTGCGGTGATCGGCAGCGTGTATCCGGTGCCCGATTATCCGTATAACATCCTGCCCTATCTGTTCGTTGCGTATATGCTGGTTGGCGCAGTCTGGTTGATGATGCTCAAGAAGCGCTCGCCGCAGGTGCTCGAGAAGATCGAGCACGATCTGGAAACAAGCGACGTGATGACCCACGGCAAAAAGTAAATGAGTGAACCCTTCTCCGAGGATAGCTTGCCCGCACCGAACACGGGCCGGATGCCAGACGATCCAGAGGGAAGGCCCGCTAGCGGTCGCGGAATGGGCGGCCAGGAAATCGATCTGCAGTTGCGGCCGGAGCGCGGCGAGTGCGCCGCTCTCGAGATCGGTTGTGTTTCTTTCCCTGCCCGCGCCCGCGGGCAGGATCACATCAACGAAGACTATGTCGGCGTGATGCTCGGCGATCTGGCGGCACGCGCTGCGCGTGGCAGCGTGATTGCCCTGGCCGATGGCGTGAGCGGCAGCACGGGCGGGCGGGTCGCGGCCGAACTCTCGGTGCGGACCTTTATCGATGCCTATTACGGGCTCGCCGACACCTTGCAGCCCGGCGTGGCCGCTGCGCGCGCGCTTGAGGCAATACACGGCTGGCTGCATCAGATCGGCCGCGTCGACCCCGCACTGAAGCAGATGGCCGCGTCCTTTGCGGCGCTGATCGTGCGCCGCGCAACCGCGTATCTGGTAGCGGCCGGCGATGTGCGGCTCTATCTGCTGCGCGATGGCCAACTGATCCAGATCGGTGACGACGATGTGGTGCCGGTCGCCTTCGGTTCTTATGTGGCGCATGCGGTCGGCATGCTTCCGACGCTGGTGACTCGCATCGAAACTCTTGAGCTGCGCGAGGGCGACCGCCTGCTGATGTGCTCCGACGGGCTCTATCGCCGGGTGCCGATGCGCGAACTGCAGACGGCGCTGGCGGCGCGCGGCGGTGCGCTCGAAACTGCGCGCCGGCTCGGCGCGCTGGCGGTCACACGCGGCTCGCAGGACGACGTGACGAGCGCGGTGCTCGATGTGGGCGCCCTGCCTTTGCTCGATGTCGGTTACCTTGAGCGGGTGGTCGGCGCCTTGCCGATTCCGGCGGTGCCTGATGCCGGCGATGTGGTCGATGGATATCTGCTCAAGAGCGTGTTGAGCGATGGCTTCTATTCGCGGATTTTCGCCGGCTACGATCTAACGGAGCCGAACACGCCGCTGGCGCTCAAGTTTCCCAAGCCGCGTGTCGAGCAGGACGAGAACGTGCGGCAGTCGATCGTGCGCGAGCGCTGGCTGGCAGGCAAGATCGACGACGATGGCGTGCTCGCGCCGATGCCGGTCGATGCCGACCGGCAAACCCGGCTCTATGTGGTGATGCCGCTCGGCGCAGGCGTCACGCTCGAAAAACTGCTGGCGGCGCCTCAGCCCATGGCGCTGCCGCGTGCGCTCGAGATCGCGCGGCAGCTAGGCCATTCGATCGACGTGCTGAATCGCCGCAATATCTTCCATCGCGATATCAAACCCGAGAACGTGCTGGTGATGCGGGGCGATAGCACGCGCCTGCTCGATCTCGGTTTCGGTTATATGCCGGGCATGCAGTTGCCGGGCCCCGACGCCGCGCCGGGCTCGCCCGCTTATATGGCGCCTGAGTTGATGAAGGGCGCACAGGGCGACGCGCGCTCCGAGGTGTTCGCGTATGGCGTAACCCTGTACCGGCTGTTCAGCGGCGGCAAGCTGCCCTACGGCTTCAATGGCCGCGTGCCGCTTTATCAGTACCGGCCGGACGCGCCGCAATGGCTCGAGCTGGTGCTGGAGAAAGCGCTGCAGCCCGATCCGGCGCGCAGGTATCAGGACGTGCTCGAAGTGTGCGCTGATCTCGAACGTTTTTCGAGCGGTCGAGACGCGATGGCGCCGATCCGGCGCAAGCCCTTGCTCGAGAGCGATCCGGTGCTGTTCTGGCAGGTGGTCGTGATGCTGTTGCTGGCGCTGCTGTTGTGGTCCTTGATGCGGCATTGAGCGGGTTGGTGGCGCGGCCCCGCCGCGCTACCTGGCGCAAGCCGCGCGCCATTGCCCACGCCGGGGCCCGTGCTGCAGCCGTTCAAGCGCGGACACGGCGCTTGTCCGGGTCGTAGAAGACCGGCGCCACGACCTGAGCGTCGATGCGTTTCTGATGCCCGTCGATCTTGCCGACCTGCAAGCATGTTCCCGGTTCGGCATAGGTGATATCGATACGGCACAGCGCAATGTTCTTGCCGAGGATCGGAGAACGCACGCCGCTCGTGACCACGCCGATCTGCGCGCGCCCATCGTGCACGCAATCTCCGTGATGCGCGGGTTCGTTGCCGGCGAGTTCGAGTCCGACCAGCTTGTGCCGCGGATGCGCGGTGCGGGCAAGCAAAGCATTGCGGCCGATGAAGTCGTCGGCTTTGCTCTTCAGCGGTACCGAGAAGCCGATGCCTGCCTCGAACGGATCGGTTTCGTCGGTGAACTCGTAGCCGGCGAAGATCAGTCCGGCTTCGATGCGAAGCATATCGAGCGCGTCCAGTCCGAGCGGAACCATTCCTAGCGGTTGCCCAGCCGACCACAGGCGGTCCCACACACGTACGGCATGCTGCGGATGACACCAGACTTCATAGCCGAGTTCGCCGGTGTAGCCGGTGCGCGAGACCATGATCGGACAGCCTTCGTAGTCGTCGAGCCGGCCGACCAGAAAGCGGAACCAGCCGAGGTTATCGAGTGCCGGCTGGGTGGGCGGCGTCCACACAATCTGCTTCAACAACTCGCGACTCAGCGGTCCCTGAATCGACAGATTGTGAATCTGGTCCGAGGCCGATTTGATCCACACTTTCATGCCGAGCGCCGCCGCCTGCTCGCGCAGCCAGACACCGGCGTAGTCTTCGCCGCCAATCCAGCGGAAATTGTCCGGGCCGAGGCGCAACAGCGTGCCGTCGTCGAGCATGCCGCCGTGCGGATAGCACATCGCCGAATACACGACCTGGCCGACCGCGAGCCGCCGGACGTCACGCGTCAAACAGTATTGCAACAGGGCTTCCGCGTCGGGACCGATGATCTCGAACTTGCGAAGCGCAGACAGATCCATCATGGCGACGCGCTCCCGGCAGCCGAAGTATTCTTCGACGGTACCGAAGCCCTCGTAGTGCGTGGGCAGCCACCAGCCGCGATAGTCGGTGAAATGCCGGGTGAGCGCGGACGTCTTTGCATGAAAGCCTGACTCGCGGGTCAGTACCGGTTCGGCATCGGGCGTGGTTCGGGTAGCCATGGCAATGGAGAAGCGTTCCTTGTTCGGATAGACGCGGATCTGGATATCGGTCGGATTCCAGCCGTTCGCGGGGTCGATGTCGTCGGGACAGGACGAGCTCACGCACACGAGGTCGGTCAGCGCGCGCATCAGCACGTAGTCACCTGGACGCGACCACGGTTCATCGAGCGTCATTTGCTGATGTGCGTTGATGCCGGTATTGAAGAAGAAATTGATCGCGGGCCAGCCGGGGCGCGGCGCCATGTTAAAAGCGGCGAGGGCGTGGCTCATGTTGTCGCTGCAGTTGCTATGGCCGAAGTAGCCCTGGCTTTCGTAATAGCGCGCCGCGCACGCCAGTGCAAATGAGTCGTGACGGCCCACCGTGTCGCGTACGACTTCGAGCATGGGCTGCATGTTTCGATTGAAGAACTTCGAGAACAGGCCGGGAGCGGGATACGCATTGCCATTCAGCGTTCTCGTCACGGTCTGGTCGAGGTCGAGTTCCTTGTTTCTGTCCAGCGCGGCGAGATCGAAGGCGACGAAATCCGAACATTGCCGACCCGCGACGTCCAGTACCTGAATGTATTCTCCCGCGCGCACCGTGTACGCGGTGGCGGTGCCGGGCTGGATCGTGAAGTCGTTCAGCGTGTCCGCCAATGGTGCGGGAAGCGGCGGCGCGGCGAGCAGCGCGGGATTCGCGCGATCGATCGTGAGACGCAAGCCGGTGGGCGGGTTCTGCGAATCGATCGCCCTTGCGGCACCCGGCGCGGCGACGATGACGAGCAGCGCTTCGGAGGCAATGAGTTTTCGCGTATAGCCCGCCGGTGTGTCGCCGCTCCAGATAGTCGCCGCGGACTGCAATGCGCTCGCTTCGACGCCACGCTTGAGCAGACCGGTCAGCACATGCGAGGCCGCGTTGTTATGCAACAGACTCGCAATGAACGAAGCGCCCGCAGACGCTTGTAGTTCGAGCGCGGCCGGCGCCGCTTCGCCATGTGCATCGAAAGCCATGAGTTCGCAGGCCTGCAGGCCTTCGATATCCATGATCTGCAAAGTATCGCCGGGCGTGAGCGCGACGACCGTGAGGCCGCCGCCCGCCACGCGATATCGTTCGCATCCGGCCGCGCGAGCAAACAGCGCCGGCTCAGCGGGACGCGAGCTTATGGGGGGGCGTATCAGCATGTTCTTCCCTGGCTCGCGCCGGTTAGCTGGCGGTTTTCAACACCGGAACGGGTTCGCCAAGATACGCGTCCATCGAGTCATCGAGTGCCGACAGCCACGGCGTGTGATGAGGCGGGGATTGCGTGCCGGTCATCAGCGAGCGATAGGACTTGTTGCGGTAGCCCATGATGTCGTCATGCTTGTCGTGTTTCCATTCGAGGAAGGTTCGGTTCACCCCTTCGATGTCGAAACCCGGGTAGTCGGTGGCATCGAGCAGCTCCTGGATGTAGCTACCTTGAAACTCGAACATTTCCTGATGGGTGACGAGCTTTTCTTCTTTCGCGCGCCATGCGAGGCTGTGTGCGGTCATGTCCGCTTTTGGCGGCGGCGTGATGCGTCCGAGGATCACGTCGCGCGCATACCAGGCTTGAGCGTCGAACATGTTGAACGAATACCAGAGGTCCTGCATGCCGAGGTATATCAGGCCTGGATTGTCTTCCCAGAAAATGCCTTTATAGAGGTTCAAAGGCCACAGGCGATTACCGGTCTTCAGGCGTAGTTCGTCGGGCAGGAACGGAAAGTGATGCTGATACCCTGTGCAGAGGATGATCGCGTCGATGCGCTTGTGCGTGTCGTCGGCGAAGTAAGCGATATTGCCGCGCACGCGCTGCAATATCGGTTTCTCTTCCCAGTTTTCGGGCCAGTGATAGCCCATCGGCGCCGTGCGGTAGCAACTTGTGATGCTCTTCGCACCGTACTTGTAGCACTGGGAGCCGATGTCTTCCGCCGAATAGCTGCTGCCGACCAGCAACACATCCTTGTCCTTGAACTCCAGCGCGTCGCGGAAATCGTGTGCATGCAGGATGCGGCCGCCAAAACTCTCAAAGCCGGGGAAGGTTGGCGCATTCGGTGTCGAGAAGTGGCCGCACGCGTTGACAACGTAATCGAACTCTTCCGACGCCGTCGTGCTGGCGGAAAAGTCCTGCGCAGTGACGGTGAATTTTCTGGTTGCGGCGTCGAAGCTCACCTGACGGACCGTCGTATTGAAGCGGATATAAGGCCGTACGCCGGCTTTCTCGACGCGTCCGCGAATATAGTCCCACAGCACCTCGCGCGGCGGATACGAGGCGATCGGTTTGCCGAAATGCTCCTCGAATGTGTAGTCCGCGAACTCCAGACATTCCTTTGGCCCGTTGGACCACAGGTAGCGATACATGCTGCCGTGCACCGGCTCGCCATTCTCGTCGGTGCCGGTGCGCCATGTGTAATTCCACATGCCGCCCCAGTCCTTCTGCTTCTCAAAGCAGACGATATCGGGAATGTCTGCACCTTTTTCTCTCGCGGACTGGAAAGCGCGCAATTGCGCCATCCCGGAAGGGCCCGCACCTATGATTGCGACGCGCTTTTTCATGGTTTTTCACTCGCTAGATATCTAGTACGACAACACAGGATCTCCCGCTGGAAAGCGATGCTGATACGCCAGCCAGGAACACGGATTCACCGATACGCGGCAGCGTCAGCGGCCTGTTGCCGCGACTGGCGCCTTGCAGCCAGAACGGTGTTCTTCATCAGAAAGCCGATCGTCATCGGACCCACACCGCCGGGAACGGGCGTAATGGCGCCGGCCACACGTGAGACGCTCTCGAACTCCGTATCGCCGACGAGGCGCGTTTTATCGCCGGTTTCGACGCGGTTGATGCCGACGTCGATAACCGTCGCGCCCGGTTTGATCCAGCTTGCGTCGATCATCGCCGCTTGCCCTACAGCGGCGACGACGATATCGGCTTGACGGCACAACTCGCGAGCGCCGATGCTGCGCGAATGGAGCACGGTCACCGAACAGTTCGCCTGCAGCAGCAGCGAAGCCATTGGTTTGCCGACGATGTTCGAGCGGCCGATCACCACCGCATGCTTGCCGGTCAGATCGCCAAGCGTCTGTTTCAGCAGGAACAGACAGCCGCTCGGCGTGCATGGCGTCAATGCCGGTTTACCGAGCACCAGCCGGCCGACGTTCTCGCGATGAAAGCCGTCCACGTCCTTTTCCGGATCGATCGCGTCGATCACCGCGCCCTCGTCGATCTGTGCGGGCAAGGGCATCTGCACGAGAATGCCGTTCACGCCGGTATCGGCGTTCAGCGTGCCGATCAGCGACAGCAGCGCGTCCTGCCCGGTATCGGCAGGTAGCCGGTGTTCGATCGAACGGATACCGACTTCGTTTGCACGCAGCACCTTGTTGCGCACATAGATATGGCTCGCAGGATCGTCGCCCACCAGCACGACAGCGAGCGTCGCCATCACGCCAGAAGTCCGAAGCTTTGCCACGTCCTGCCTGACCGTCTCGAGCAGTCCCGCAGCGGCGGCTTTGCCGTCAATGAGTTGAGCCTGGGTCATCGGAAGATCACGGTGCGGTCGCGATTGAGGAAGACGCGATGTTCGGTATGGAATTTCACCGCACGCGACAGCGCCACGGTTTCCGTATCGCGCCCGATCGCTACGAGGCCGTCAGGTTGCAGGACGTGATCGACACGCTGCACTTCCTGTTCGATGATCGGTCCTTCGTCGAGATCTGACGTGACGTAGTGCGCTGTGGCGCCGATCAGCTTGACACCGCGTTCGAATGCCTGGTGATACGGCTTCGCGCCTTTGAATCCCGGCAGAAACGAATGATGGATATTGATGGCCCGGCCGGTGAACTGCTTGCAGAGGTTGTTGGAGAGAATCTGCATGTAGCGCGCGAGCACCACGAGTTCCGTCTCCGTCTCGGCGACGATCTTCAGCAGTTCGGCTTCCTGCCGGTCCTTGGTTTCCGGTGTCACCGGCAGATAGATGAAACGGATGCCTTCGCGCTCCGCCATCGGCCGCAGGTCCAGATGGTTGGAGACGATGGCGGTGATCTGCATGTGCAGCTGGCCTTTGTGATGCCGGTACAGCAGGTCGGCGAGGCAATGGTCGAACTTGCTGACCATCAGCAGCACTTTCATCGGTTGCGCGGCGCTGTAGAGCTTCCATTGCATCGCGAAGTCGTTTGCGATGCAATGGAAGTCGGTGCGTAGCTTGTCGATGCTGCCGGTCTTCGCTTCGTTGAAGCGGAACACCGCACGCATGAAGAATGTGCCGTTGGATTCGTCGTCGAATTGCGCCAGCTCGCTGATATAGCAGCCCGATTGCGCGAGATAGGACGAGACGGCCGCGACGATGCCGGAGGTGGCCGGGCAACTGATCGTCAGTATGTAATTCTGGGTCACTGCGACACTCCTGAAAATACGTGAGAGACGGCGTGAGAGATGTAACGGGAGACCCGCAAAGGATTAGCCGATCGCGGTGCGTTTCTTCTTTTCCGGATCGTCGAACGGCAATTCGGCGGCGCTTGCACGGGCCTTGATGCTGCCGCGCACTTCGAGCGGCGCGCCGGGGCGTGCGTAGTCAACATCGAGGCGTGCGATAGCCATCGAGATGCCGGTCAGCCGTGAGTACATGCCGCATGTGACGACGCCGACCTGCTTGCCGTCGTTCCACAATGCGTCGCGGCCGTTGGCCGCTTCGGTGGAGTCCACCAGCACGCCGAAGATCTTGAAACGCTCCTTGCCTTGCAGACGGAAGTGTTCGCCCGCGCCACAGAACTCGGTTTTTCCCGGCGATACGGTGAAGTCGAGCCCGAGTTCCCACAGCGTGTCGCCCGCCTTTTCGTTCACGAACGGGTACATCTCGGAGTTGTCGTAGGGGAAGAACAGCAGGTAGCTTTCGACGCGTAACCAGTCGAGCGCCGTGAACGCGCACGGGATGATGCCGAACGCCGCGCCTTTGTCGAGGACGGTGTCCCAGATGAAGGGTGCATCCGCGGCCTTGCAGAAGATTTCGTAGCCGCGCTCGCCCGTGTAGCCGGTGCGCGAGATCATCACCGGCTTGCCGAAAAGCCGCGTTTGCAGGTGATGGAAATAAGGCAGATCGCGAATGCCCGGCACGTGTTCCGCGAGGAAGTCCACGGCGGCGGGACCCTGTAAAGACAGATCATGCAGATCGTCGTCGAACAGCACGGCGACCTGGCGGCCCTGCGCGGAGCGAACGAGGCGTTCATAACCGGTTCCGGAACCATGCACTACCATAAACGCATTCGGCCCGGTCCGGTAGACGATGCAGTCGTCGATAAACTTGCCGTCTTCATTCAGCATCGCCGCATACACTGATTTGCCGGGGTAGAGCTTGCCGATGTCGCGCGTGGTTGCCCAGTTGAGCAGGCTTTCCGCGTGTGGGCCGACGTAGTGGACCTTCTTCAGACCGGATACATCCATCAAGCCAGCCCTGGTTCGAATCGCCTCGTGCTGATCGGCGAGGTCGCCGGAGTATGTCCATGCGGTGCCCATTCCGTTCCAGTCTTCGAGGTTTGAGCCCAATGCGCGATGACGGTCCGCGAGCGCGGAAATACGCCATGAATTAGCCATGTTTGCTACTCCAGAGGTGAGGATGTGTTTGTGTACGAAATCGGCAAGGCATCAGATGCCGTTGTCGAACTGGCTCAACCAGTCGATCAGGGTCTTCCGGTAACGCGTCATGCCCTTGTAGTCGGCAACTGGCTCAGGCAGGTCACGCAGCACCCGGTGAAGACGGCGCGCCCACGCGGGATGGGTCACGAGCTCGGCCATGCTGGCGAGATACGTGCGGATGCTGAACATCAGCGCGTTGCTCTGTGGCAGCCGCGCCATGAACTGCAGTTCGACGCGCAGATGCACGCATTGCGCGACGTTCTCCGGCGTGACCTGGCCGCGCTCCGCGCCCCACAGGTGGTAGTTCTCGGGTGCGGTATCGAGGCGCGGGTTGATCGTGAGTGTCCAGTTCAGACGCCGTACCGGACGGTCTACCTGGATATGCAGCAGATACCTCAGCGCGCGATCGAAAATGCCCATGTCGTGCGCCATCGGCACCGGCGAATGCCATTGCTTGAAACTCATTCCCGCATCGAATGCGAGCGACCAGTCGGCAGGGCCGGTGATGACACCGGCATCCATGAAGAGGTCGCCGTCGCGCTGATCGAGCAGCGCGATATCGCCTTGCGTCTGCCGCATGATGTATTCGAGTGGCTCGCACGGCAGCGTCCCGGCATCGCCGAAACGAAACGCCTGCTCGATGCCGAGCGCTCGATTGCGCCACAACCACTGGTCGCCGGCGCGGGCTAGCGAAAACAGTTCGGGATAATCCTGGGCGAGATGCTCCATGATCATTTCCAGGGCGTCCCACGACGCTTTCTGCATGTGCGGCATTACCATGCAGCGGCGCGAGTCGCTCTGCAGCACGATCGCGCGTTCAGCGACTTCAGAGCGATAGTGCTCGTCGATATCGAACCAGTGCTCGAAGACCGAGCCTGGATCGCGTGACGTTGCCGGCTCGATATTTACCGAATACATGTAGGCGTCTTCGGGAAACGGGAAGGGGAAGCGGGCGATGGCGGCTTCGCTGTTGCGAAACGAAAACGCTTCACGATAGCTTTCGGCGGGCTTCAGAATGACGCTCATGGAGGCGTTCCTCAAAGATCCAGAAAAAGGGAGGTGCTGTGGGCACGCGAGACACACGGCATCAGGTGCGTGGCGCGCCCGGATTCGTGAAGGAACAGATCGCGGTGATCGACTTCTCCGGCAACGTGACGGGTCGAACACTGACCGCAGACACCGCCGCGGCACAGGTTCGGGATGTCGAGTCCGCTCGCTTCGAGCGCTTCAAGCAGGCTCTGGTCTGCCGCCACGTCCAACCTCGAGCCACTGCGCATGAGTGTCACGACGAACGGCGTGCCGGGCCGCGGCGCAGCAAAAGCTTCCCAGTGCACGCGGCCGTCCGGCCAGCCGAGGGCACGGGCCGTGTCTTGCACTGAATCCAGAAGGGCTTGCGGACCGCACACATAAACATGCGTACCCAACGGGCGACCACGCAGCACCCGTTCGATATCGAGGCGCGCGCACTCGCTGTCGTATCCATGGAAGCGGCTGCCCAGGCGTTCGCTCAACTCGGCGCGGTACGCGTCAGTGAGCCCTTGCCGGTAGGCGTAGTGCAGTTCGAAATCGGCGGCATCACGCTCCAGCGCGGCGACATGCGCGACAAACGGCGTGATGCCGATGCCCCCCGCGATCAGGATGTGAGCGCGAGCGCCTGAATGCAGGGCAAACAGATTGGCCGGCGGCGTGATTTTCAATGCCGAACCCTCACGAAGCCGCTCATGCATGAACACCGAGCCGCCGCGCGAATCGTTCTGTTTGCGCACGGCAATGCGATAGCTGGATGCGCTCGCCGGATCGCCAAGCAACGAATAGGCGTTGCGCAGTGGGCGCTCATCCAGCGGCAACTGCACCTGGATATGGCTGCCCGAGGAAAACTTCGGCAGCCGGCCGTGCGCGGCGACCAGGGTGAACTCGCGTACCACCGGCGTCAGCAGCCGCGTTGCTTCGACTCGAACCTCGATCGTGTTCATGCGTGGCGCTCCAGGTAAGGGCGATCCGGATCGGCGCAGACGCCCAGATAGGCACCGATTCGCTGCGAGAAATGCTGGCGCACACTCAGGTTGATTCCACAGCCGGCACATTCGACTTCGGGCAGCGCGTCGTACACATGCGATGCGCTGCAGTGGACGCAATAGACGGCGCGCGGTGCGGCATCGAGCTCGGAGGTGATTTCTTCCGCCAGCATGCCCGCCTCGCCGGCGAGGCGGCGGACGCGCCAGATGAACGCTTCGTCGCCGCATACATAGAGCCGCAAGCCGATTGCCGCGCGATCCAGGGTCGCGAGAAGATGGCGCTCGAGCGCGTCGAGTGTCGGGAAGAACGATGCACGGCGAGCTGTTGCTGACGTGTCGCCTTGAACGAGCAGTGTGCTCACGTCAGGCTCGACCGGTAGTGTCGCGATGAAAGCTTCGACCTTCGTGAGTGCGTCGGCTTGAACGACCACAACGTGTTGACGCGCATCCTCACATATCCGGAGCGCCTGATACCGCGGAAGGCTCGGAGGAGAGCCGGGTGTTCTGTCGTGCGTCGATGTCATGTCTTTAGTCGCCGGTTCTGTCGATGCGGGTGAAGCACGTGGATCATGTTTTGCTTCAAACGTGTGCATTTGCATCTGAACTAAAACGGGGCGTCCGCTCCATTCGAGTGCGTTCCGAAGCGCTGGACTGACGGATAAAACACTCGAAAAGCTGCGTTCCCCACGAGCAAAATAGTTTCTTAAAGGGAAACACCGTTCAATCCTGACAACGAGGTATGTCCAAAGGAGTAGTGCCGCAAACGGCACAGTTCTTGCCTCTAAAAAACTTTTCTCACGGGATGCCCTGCATGGCTTTGAGCCGGACCCTGGTGCGGCGACACGCCTCCTCGCAAGCGGCTGGTGAGGTCGATGGCGTCGATCTTTCGCTGCGCTTCCGGGATGCGCTATTGCGGGTCTTCGTCGACATCGCGGGCGGGCAAAGGTCCACGCAGCCGTTGCAGTGTTTTCTTGGCCGGCTCGAAGCGGACATTCCCGGCAGTCGCGCAGCGCTGGTGATCGCGGGCGAAATGTTGCTTACGGGGGCGTCCGAAGGTTCCCTCTCATGCGATGAACATCGCGACTGTGCGCTGAAAGCGTCTCATGCCAAACCGTTGAACCGGTTGTGTTCGGCGTGCTCGCTCGGCGGCCGCACGCGGCTGGTCTCGATGTTTGGGGGCGCAGCGCTTCTGCTCGAACTGACGTCGCCGGCGAGTCAGGCGCTGGCGGCCGAAGTCGGCAATGCCGGGCAGGCGCTCGGTGCTGCGATCGGTTTGATCCACGGGAGACGGCAGGACGAAACACCCGCCACCGACGGCGGCACACAGGCGCTGATCCGCGAGCTTCACGATTCAGTTGCGCAGCAGCTTGGCTTCATGTCGTTTCTCGTCAGCCGGGTGCAGCAGCAGTCACGCAAGCCAGAGGTCGCGGAGCCGCTGATCGCGGAGTTGCGGACCACGATGACGCGACTGCAGCGCGACGTTCGCCAGTTGATCACCGGTGCGCGCCTGACGCTCGAAGGGCGCTCGTGGCGCCAGGCGCTGGCCGATTCCGTCGATGAATTTTCGCGTCGCTGCAACGTGGTCTTCGAACTGGATAACCGCATGCCAGAAATCGAACTCGCGCCGGATGTCGCGCTGCACGCATTGCAGATCGTGCGCGAAGCGTTGTCGAATGTGGTCCGCCACGCGCATGCAAGACATGCGCGGATCGAAGTGATAGACGACCCCGCAGGCGCTTTGTGTGTGACCGTGACTGACGACGGGCTCGGATTGCGACCTGCATCGGTGGAGGAAAATCACTATGGGCTGGAGATCATGCGCGAGCGGGCGCGTGCGATAGGCGCGCGAGTCGCAATCGAGAATGTGCAGCCGAACGGCACGCGGGTGCGCCTGCTTGTCCCGAATGACGATGCCAGAAGGGAGTCCCTTGATGGGTCCGACGACGTTGCTTCTGATTGACGACCACCCGCTGTTCAGGCGTGGCCTCGCCGAGTACTTCAACTCGACTGGGGAGTTTCAGGTAGTCGGCGAAGCTTCCAGCGGCCGGCAGGGCATTGCGCTCGCGGAGCAGTTAAGGCCCGGCCTGATCCTGATCGATCTTCACATGCCGGGACTCGGTGGATTGCATGTGCTCGATGAATTGGGCCAGCTCGAGATCGAGAGCCGCAAGATCGTGCTGACCGCCTCGCTCGATCGCAACGAGTTATTGACCGCGCTTCGCCTCGGTGCCGACGGCTACATGCTGAAGGAAACCGAGCCCGAAGATCTTCGCTTATACATACGCAACTGCGTGCAGGGCGTGATCGTGCTCGACGATTGTCTGGTCACGCTCCTCGCGAAAGACGACGATGTTCCCGAAGGTGAAAGAGGCGCTCGCCAGGTCGAACTGACCGGGCGTGAAGCGCAGACACTGGCGCTCATTTCGGAGGGCATGAGCAACAAGCAGATCGCCCGGCAGTTGGGCATCAGCGATGGTACCGTTAAGGTCTATGTCAAGAATCTGCTACGCAAGCTGAATTTGCGTTCCCGGCTTGAACTGGCAGCGTGGGTTCACCGCGATGCCCTTACGCGTCAATGATGAAGGCGTAAACGAATGCAAGACAATGCTGTTGTAAGCGAATTCGCCGCAGCCGCGATGAGCCTCGATGCCTATCCGGTCGCGTTGCTTCAAGTGGATAACGAGGGCAGCATTCGCAGCGCGAACGCTGCATGGGCCGAACTGATGGATGCAAGCGCCGTGGGCGTCGAGATGGCCGCATATGTACATCCGGAAGATCGCCTGATCTGGCGCGAGATGCTGGAGCGGCTGCGTAACGAAGCCGGTGTCTGCAGTCGCGAGCGGATACGCTTTGTTCATCCTCACGGTCAGCTTCGCTGGTTGGAGGTGGCATGTCGCCGGCACGAAGACGCCTTCTTTATCTCCGCGTTCGACACCACGGCGCAAAAGCGTCAGGAGACTTCAATCGAAGCCAGGTTGCGTAGTGCGATGGGACTCCTGAACGGCGTACCGGGATTGATCTATCGCGGCCGCAACAATCCATCGTGGTCAATGGAATTCGTCAGCGACGGCTGCGAAGAGTTGACGGGCTATCCAGCCGCCTGGTTTGTCGACAGTCACGAACATAGCTACAGCCAGTTGATCGTGCCGGAGGATATCGATTACGTCTGGCGTGGGGTGCAGGAAGCACTGGCGGATCGCAGGCCGTTCGAACTGCGTTATCGCATCCGTGGAGCGAATGGCGATCTGAGAAACGTATGGGAGCGCGGCATCGGTATCTATTCAGCGAGCAGCGAGGTGCTGGGTATCGAAGGTGCGATCTTTGCCGTGCGATGAACTTCGCCCGTGTTGCGCGGAGATTCACGCAGCGCGGGCGTTCGGTCTTCAGAGAAACGTGCGCAATCAGGTCGTGATCCAGTGGCTCACGAAGACGACTACCACGCCGAGCACTAACGCCGCATACGGCAGGAAGCCCGCGCGCCGTTTGGTGCTGGCGTTCGACAGATCCATGTCGTCCAGCATCGCGTCCGGGAAGCGGCCTTTGTCAGTCACGTAGTGGCGCCAGATGAACACCGGCACGATCAGCGCCGAGAAGACGATGCCCGAAATCAGGGTGCCCTTGCCCCATACATCCGCCCCCAGTCCCATCAGTGCGAGATTGACGAACGACAACACGGCGCCGGCGCCGAGTACCCATTTTGGCGCTTTGAAAGGGCGCTCCCAGGTTGACCGGTCGAGCCGATGGATCCACGCGGCATTGAGATTCAGGAAGTTGAAGATGATGTAGCCGACATTCGACATCGCGAGTACGACGACGTAGTCGGACATCAGCAGCAGCACAAGATTGAATACGAGGTCGGTCCACATCGCGCGGGTCGGTGCGCCGTTGTGGTTGACGTGCGAAAGATATTTGGGCAGCCAGCCGTCGACGGAAGCCTGGTAGAGCGTGCGCGACGAGCCCGCCATCGAGGTCATGATGGCGAGCACGAGCGCGAACACCAGCATTGGTTGCAGAATGAATTCGCCCCAGCTGCCGACATGCACGATTTTCGCCATCGCTTCGGAAACACCCATGCCGCTGTAGATGCCAGGCGAAAGGATGCCGTCGTAGACAGCGGGTTGCGTGATGTTACCAGCGGCATCCTTGACCTCGGGCGAGACGAGTTGACCGAGACCGAGGGCGCCCTGGAACGCGAGTGGGACTAGCGTGAAGAACACGAGGCACAGGAGTCCGGAATAGACAATCGCCTTGACCGTGTCGCGGCGCGGATCCTTGAATTCGCGCGTATAACAGACTGCCGTTTCGAATCCGTAGGTGGACCAGGCCGCGATAAAGAGTCCGCCGGCCATCAGTTCGATACCGCTCAGATTCCACGTGCCGTCTGTTACGCGGCCGCCGGCGTCTTTCGCGAGCGGATAGAGTGGGAAAAGGTTGTGCATTGGCAGATCGCCCGTCAGCAGCGGATAGACGCCGACCAACAGGAGCGGCAGCAGCGCGGAGATCGCGAGAATCATCTGGAGCCGCGCGGCTTGAAGAATGCCGCGGTGCTGGATCGCGAAGGTTGTCAGCAGAATCGCGGCACCGATCACGAAGGTGGCATTGACCCGTAGACTCAGGCCGCTCGACAACCAGCCCAGATCGACCAGCGTGATTTGCCAGGTGTTGATCGCGGCGGTCGCCGGGAACAACATGTTCAGCACGTAGCCTGCGCCCAAGCCTGAGCCGATTGCCAACACCGGCGACCACGCGAACCAGTTACACCACACGGAGAGCGGAGCGAGCAGCTTGCTGTAGCGCACCCAGGCGACCGCGCCATACACCGATGCGCCGCCGGACTTGTGCGGAAACAGCCCAGCGATTTCAGCATAGGAAAAGGACTGGATGAAGCCGAAACAGATCGAAATCGCCCAGATGATCCACGACGGCTTGCCGACGGTCGCCGCAATCGAGCCGATCGAGAACAGCACCAACGCCGGTACGCCGCTGGCTACCCAGAATGCGCCTGCCCAGCCGATCTTTCTATGAAGTCCTGTTGCGTCTACTGGCGCGGCAAGATGAAGCTCCTGACCTGCATCGTTTACTGAACTCACGTTCGGCTCTCCAAAGGTGTCATCACTCTGGCGACATTCACCGGCCAATATCGGTGGGGCAAGGGGCGCGAAGAGGTACTCCCTCGGAGGGGGCGCAAGAAATCCTCGATGGGGGATGGCGCGGTGCCCACCGACTTTTCAAGCGTGCTTTGGGAAGATCCCGAACGTGAAAAGAACGCCGTCGCGAGCATCCGGATGGGCCGCATCAGCGAACCAGAGGACATCGCGGGTCTCGCGTTGCTGCTGGCATCACCGGCAGGTCGCAATAGGTACTGCCTCGGGACATGCAGGCCTTGCAAACTGTAAAAATTCACGCACCTGCTGAATCCGCCCGAAGTACTCTATGGATCAGGCACCTCCTCATCCTGAGGCTTCGTCCATGCACGCCAAAGAAATTGCGTCCACGCATCCGGGCATGCCCGTGTTCCGGACGAGCGGTGACCGGCATTCCTTCGGTAACGCGGCGATCGCCTTGAGCTGGACGGTCAGGCACCAGCATCTGGCCGGTTTCGCCCTGACCGACCGCGTGCATGCGCGCACGCTGCCGGTCACTGCGCCATTTGCGCTATCGCTGGCGGACGCCAGCACACTGGGCATTGCCGACCTGAAGCTGCTTGCGCCGCTGCGCGAAGAAACGCTGAGCGCAAATCCCAATGCGTCTCGACTGGCCGAACGGATTGCGGGCAGACGCGTGCACGCCATCCTCGGTGACGAACAGGGTCGCCTGCGGGTGGAGTGGAGCGTGGAGCAACGCGAAAGCTCGCAGTACATGCGCTTGCAGGTGGCGATTACCGCGATCAGCAAGGACGAGCACATTGCCACCGTTTCGCTGTTGGAGACGCAGGCGTCCGGTGCGCAAACCGGCGGTGAGTTCAAGGGAACACCTGTGGTCGCGGGCCATGTCTACCTCGGTTTCGAACTGCCGTTGGCGGAAAGCCAGGTACGCGGCGACACCGTCAGGTTCATCCTGCCGCGGGCCTTGCCACTGGAAAAGGGCAAGACCAGTGTCTTCTCGGCGGTGGCGGGTGTGGCTCGCGAGGGACAGCTACGTCGCGATTTCGCGGCCTATCTCGAACGCGAACGAGCCCATCCGTACCGCCCGTTCCTGCACTACAACAGCTGGTACGACATCGGTTACCTCACGCCGTACACGCAGCAGCAAGCGCTTGAACGCATCAACGACATCGGCCGTGAGTTGCACGACAAGCGCGGCGTACAACTCGACTCCTTCCTTTTCGATGACGGCTGGGACGACTACAGCGGCAGTTGGCATTTCGGCAAGGATTTTCCGCATGGATTTGTGCCGCTGCGCGACACCACCGCCCGGTACGGCGCGGCGCCCGGCGTGTGGCTGTCACCGTGGGGCGGCTACGGCCCGACGCGGCAGGAGCGCGTGATGCGGGGCCACGCCGCCGGATACGAGGTCATCGATGGTTGCTTCGCGCTATCCGGGCCGAAATACTATCGACGCTTCCATGAGGCCGTGATGGAACTGCTCACGCAGCACGGCATCAATCAGTTCAAACTCGATGGCGTCGGCAATGTCGACAAGGTGGTCCCGGGCAGCCGCTTCAGCAGCGACTGGGACGCGGCGATCCAGCTGATCGAGGACATCCGCGGGGCCAGGCCCGATACCTTCATCAACCTCACCGTCGGCACCTATCCATCGCCGTTCTGGCTGCGCTACGCTGATTCGATCTGGCGCGGTGGCAAGGATGACGACCTGGCCGGCGTAGGCAGCAACCGCGAACGCTGGATTACCTATCGCGACGCACAGACTTACCACAATGTCGTAGCCAGGAGTCCGCTGTTTCCGCTCAACTCGTTGATGCTCCACGGCATCATCTACGCGCAGTACAACGATCGACTGAACATCGCTCAAGGCCAGGATTTCGCTCACGAAGTGCATTCGTACTTCGGCAGTGGCGCACAATTGCAGGAGCTGTACATCACGCCGTCGCTGCTGAGCGACGGCGACTGGGACGTTCTCGCCGAGTCTGCCAGGTGGGCCCGGGCGAACGCCGACGTGTTGCGCGACAGCCACTGGATTGGCGGTGCGCCGGATGGGCTCGAGGTGTACGGCTGGGCTGCATGGTCGCAGGTCAAGGCGATCGTCACGCTGCGCAATCCCGGCAGCCAGGCGAAGCGCTTCGTGCTCGATTTGCGGCGGCAACTGGAGTTGCCGGCGGGCGCGGCGGGACGATTCCAGACGCACAGCTTATGGCGCGACCATGCCTCGCATGTCCCATCGGTGCTGGACGCGGACCGGCCGCAGACCATTCAGCTCTCGCCCTTCGAGGTGCTCACTTTAGAACTGGTGCCGGCCGGTGGCGAAGGGTAATCGAGGTGGCCATGGATTTCCCGGCGTTGGCTTCCGGCGGCTTCTTTACGATAGCGTGCGCGCTAGTTCAACCGGTTTCGCTTCAATCTGATGGAGATCGAAGATGATGATCTCGTTGTCACCCTGCTGCAGCCAGAGTGCTGGACAATACAGACGCGTTTGCGGGCCGATATTCCAGTAGCGGCCGAGATTGTGCCCGTTGACCCAGACCACGCCTTTGGTCCAGCCACTCATGTCGATATAGGTATCGCCGAGTTTATCCAACGGCAAGGTGGCCTTGAAGAACAGTCCGGCCTTGCGTGGGTCCACACAGACGGCGCGCAGGTTAGCGATAAACGCGGTATCCATCGGCAACAGGAAGACTTCCCAGCCGGTGAGCGTGTCGTTCGAGCCTCCCGCATTCTGCAGCGTGACAGGTTCGAGAATGCCTTTGCGGTCGATCATCGCGTGATCGTAATTAACACGCCCCATGCCCTCCACGAGAATCTCCAGTGATACGGCACCGTCCGGCGACGACGCGAACGGTAATGCAAGCGGCGCGCGGTGCGTAACATTCAGCGACTGCGCGCAGTGCTCTGGCATGAGCGCTCTCGACACGCCGCCTGCATAGTGCTCGCCGACGAAAACGGTCGCGTAATCGTGGACATTCTTGAGATCCAGCACACCACCGCGATAGCCTTGCAGCTTCTTGCGATACAGCGCGAAACCGAACGCCTGGCCGACCATCTCGAACGGCTGCAGGTGGACGGTTTGTGCAGCCGGGAGCTCGGCAGGCAGGTTGTCCCAAATGGACGCGTAAAGATCCGGCATCAAGGCCTGGCTTCCCTTGCGCCTGATCGTCGGAACGGGTTTGGGTATATCGGGCAACGGCGTCGATAGATAGCGGGCGATGATGCGGCGGTACTTCATGTACTTCGACGTCGCTACGCCTTGCTCGCTGATGGGTGCCGCGTAGTCGTAGCTAGTAATGTCGGGTTGATATTCGCCTGAATCGGCATCCACGTTTGCGCCGGCATAGAAGCCGAAGCTCGTGCCGCCGTGAATGACATAGAGGTTGAACGACAGCTTCAGTTGCATGAGCGCGTCTAGCGTGCCGGAGATATCGACGGCCGTACCTTTGAGCGTCTCGTCGCCCCAATGGGTGAGCCACCCTGGATACACTTCGCCGGCCATCGCCGGAACGGCCGGAAATTCCCGCCGGACGGCCGCGATTTGCGCTGCATCGCCATTGCTCAATGCAATCGCGCCGCCGGTGACGTTCGTGCGATTCCGTTCAAGCTGCTTGATGCCATCTTCGGTATAGAACGGCCCCTGTATCCCTTCCTGAAGCCAGAGCTGCCGTATCTCTTCGAGGTAAGCCGGGTTGCTCGCGTACGAGCCGAATTCATTTTCGATCTGAATCATCAGGATCGGTCCACCGTTACTCACCAGCAGTGGTTCGATGCGCGGGCTCAGTTCCCTGATGTAGAGCGCTACCGCCGACATGTAGTGAGGATCGTTAGCGGAGTCGGTCCTGAGCTGGATGTCCGGATAACTCAACAGGTACGACGGAATGCCGCCCAGATCCCATTCGCCGCAGATATAGGGACCCGGCCGCAGCAACACCCACATCTCCTCCTGCTGGCACAGTCGAATGAATGCTTCGATATTGCGGTTCCCGGTGCGGAAATCGAAAACGCCTGAACTCGTTTCGTGGTAATTCCACATGACGTAGAGGGCGATGCAGTTCATCCCCATCGCCTTGGCCATCAGGATGCGATGCTGCCAGTATTCGGCGGGGATGCGCGCGGGATGCATCTCCCCGCTACGGATCTGGAAAGGCTCGCCGTCGAGCAGGAAGCTTTCGCCGTCCTGGCTGAAAGAAAAAGTATGCCCGCTTTTGACGGTTGGGGCAGGGATGTCGAATGCGGAAGTTCCGGTCAGGCCGCTGTTCGGCCAAAGCAGACAGCCATCGCCTGTGACACTACGCGCTTGCGAACGGCTCCTTTGGACAAGGTTGAATGACTTTTTCGACCCATGCATGAAGCACCACCTTGCCGAGCCGCTGCGTTGGCGGGGCTACCGCACTACGCTTCGGCCAGAATCTGCTGGATGACCTGCTCGAAGGTTTCGACGGGTTGTCCGCCGCTCACCAGATAGCGACCGTTAAAGATGGTCGCAGGCACTGACTGGATACCCGCCGCCTGGTATTCTCGTTCTTCTGCACGAACCTCGTCGGCATAGTCGCCGCTCCGCAGTACCTCACGTGCTTGCGCAGCGTCCAGCCCGACGGATTGGGCCGCTTCGACCAGAACATTGTGATCGCTCGGGTCTTTACCCTCGGAATGATAAACCCGCAGCAGCGCCAGTTTGAGTGGCAACTGCGCCCCTTTGATACCGGCCCAATGCATCAGGCGGTGTGCATCGAAGGTGTTATAGACCCGCGTACGCGGGCCGAAGGCAAAACCAACGCTCGCCCCACGCTCCCGGATCATGGCTTGCGTTTCGGCGATCTGTGCCGGCGTGCGTCCGTATTTTTCGCCGAGATAGTCGACAATGGCCTCGCCGTCCGGCGCCATGTGCGGATTCAACTCGAAGGGATGTACGACTATTTGAGCGTCGACCGCTTCGCCCAGGCGCGATAGCGCAAGCTGCAGCGACGACAGGCCGATCGCACACCATGGGCATGCGATATCGGATACGAAATCGATTGTTAGCTGTTTTGTCATTGCTTTCCTGACGGGAATAACCTGTGGCCTGGCCAGCTCGGTACGACGCAAATGCGGCCCATAGGGTAGTGTGGCCTGAATTGCCAATTTTTGCAGGACCGCGTTCCGGACGCAATCCAATGTCGCCGATAAGCACCGCTACGATCACCGACTCCAGCTTGATCGACATGTTGTAGTAGCGTTTCCTCGCGACACCCACGCTGCCCACGCTGGGCTTTTCATCTAGGCTTGACCGAAACAAAGCTGCGTGCGTTGTTGCGCTGTATGAGCACCGCTATCTCCTTGCCTGCCTTTGCTTCCAGCGCTGTCACTTCCGCCTGCGTTTCGACCAGCGTGCCATTGAGCGAAAGGACGATATCGCCGGGCTGGATGCCAGCGCTTGCCGCCGGCCCATCGACCCCGTCCACCATCAGACCTACGGCAAGGTCGTGGGCGTGCAGTTCGTCCTGACTCAGCGGATGCAGAATCAAGCCCAGGCGATCTGTTGCGCCGCCTTCGGTTTGTCGAGCCTGGGGGCTCTCCGCGGACGCGCCGACCATGACCGTCGTCGTCATCGGTTTTCGATTGCGGATCAGCCTGAGTGTGGTTTTCGTCCCGGGCAGCAGATCAGAAGCAGCCTCGCCGAGTTCGGCCGAGCGATCAATCGTCTTGTCGCCGATCTGTACGATAACGTCACCTGGCTTGAGGCCGCTCGAGGCGGCCGGCGTGCCGGGCGCGACGGAATTGACCAGCGCACCTGCCGGTCGCGGCAGGCCAAAGGCCACCGCCAACCCGGGGCCGACGTCCTGTACCTCCACGCCGAGGCCGCCCGGAGATGTCGCATGCAGGGCTAGCACCTGCGACCGCACCTTGGCCGCCAGGTTGATCGGGATGGCGAAGGTCAGGCTGGGGTGGCTGTCTGAGTCCGCATAAATCTGCACGTCGATGCCGATCACCTCGCCTGCACGGTTGAACAGTGGGCCACCCGAATTGTCCGGGTTGGCGGAGACATCGGTTTGAAAAAACGGAAAACTGCTCCCGTCCGGGAGCGTGCGAGAGGTGGCGCTGACAATGCCGGCGGTAACGGTATTCTCGAAGCTGTCGGGCGACCCGATCGTCAGAACCGGTTCACCGACGCGTACCCGCGACGAGTCCCCAAGTTTGACGGTCGGAAGCTTCGTGGCATCGACCCGAATCACCGCGACGTCGCTCTGGGTGTCGACCGCCAGGACGTTCGCTTTGAATTCGCGTCGATCGGTCAGTCTGACCGTCACTTCGCCGGCTTGATCCACCACATGAGCGGTAGTCAGAATGAGGCCATCGGGGCTAACAATGAAACCAGAGCCGCTACCCGTGATGGCGCGCGGCGAACTGTCCTGAGAGGCCTGCGATCGCGGCGCCATGTGCTTGACGAACGCTAGAAGGGGATCGTCAGCATCGATTGCCGGGGGGGCCGTCAGCGACGATTGCTGCTCCGGGGCAGTCGCGCTGATATTCACGACGGCGGGTCCGTATCGCTCTACGATGGTCGGGAAGTCGACCGGTGCTGACGCGTTGGCCGATGAAACCCGCTTTTCCTTCGCAGGCAGCGGAGCCGCGCCGGCGGCGTTCGCCGTCGGCTGCAGGCAAGGATAGCAGGAGATAAACACAGCTATCACGGCAGCAAGGAACCAGGTGCGAGCAAGAGTCCGGTCAAACACAGTGCGCCTCCATAGCGGGTGTTATGCGCGCGCCGGGCGCGCGAAGCGCCGGTGCGAAGAAGCGTGACCCTCGCCTACTATGATTTATAGCGGAGCAACAGAAAAATTGCAGGTAGCGCTATTCCTGGGGGACGGTTTGCGACTGGCGCAGAGCCCCCAGCAACGAACGTTTGCATTGAGCCTGGTGCCGCCGACCGGCGCGATTCACTTGCAGCGGGTGACGGCGGATCATCACCCCATTCTCTGCTGGGTCGGGCGGCTTGCCCCGTGAGGAGTTACGTAGCCACCTCGTTTCCCGCATCGACATTTTTACGCTCCGGCTGTTCCTTGCGGTGGTCGAAGAGAGCAGTATTGCGCGCGCAGCGGATCGGGAGCACATGGCGCCGTCGGCTGTCAGCAAGCGTCTGGCGGACCTGGAGCAGATGATGCACGTCGCGCTGCTCGAACGCCATCGGCGCGGTGTGTCGTTGACGCCGGCAGGGCAGGCATTGCTTCGTCATTCGCGTCGCATTCTTCGCGATCTTGAGGAACTCGAGGCCGAGATAGGAGAGTTCACCTCGGATTCACAAGGCGCGCGCGGGCATGTGCGGGCGCGTGCGAACGAGTCCGCGCTGTTCGGCTTTTTCCCGGATGCGCTCAGTCGCTTCATGGGGGAGTACCCGAACATCACCGTCGATCTGCGGCCGGATACCAGTACGGGCGCCGTGCAGGCGGTCCGTGAAGGCGCCGCTGACTTCGGGATTTTTTGGGGCGACCAGCCTGTCGACGGCATGACCGTGATCCCCTGTTACGTCGACCGGCTGGTTGTTGTGGTGCCGCAAGGACATGCGCTCGCGGGGTGGCGCAACGTCAGCTTCGTGCAACTGCTCGAATTCCCGATGATCCTGCAGGAGCCGCTGAGCTCGATTCAAAACCTGACCGAGCGCCTCTCCACCGAGGCGGGGCAAACACTAAAGTCGCGCATCCGCGTCGCCGGCTTCGACGCGGTGTGCCGCATGGCGCAGGCTGGACCGGGGATCGGCATCGTGCCGGATTACTTCGTCAGCGCTCGCGCTTCGGCGATGCATATAGCAGAGGTACCGCTCGACGAAGCATGGGCCAATCGTCTGCACAAATTGTGCGTGCGCAATATGGACGAAATGCCCGCGGCGACGCGCCTGCTTGTCGAGTATCTCAGTCTCTGAGCGAACCTCCCGGCTCGGTCACGTCACATTACGCCGCCTGAAGCTGCCATCGTTGTTTGCGTTGGTTGCGTTCCCAAATACGTCTTCTGCTGATTTTTTGCCTTCTTAGACTTCACTCCATCGATCAACCGGTGGAGCATGCGTGTCTCAGGCAATCACGAGTCGGGTTTCTCTTTTCGACAAGCTGTGGAGGCAGCATGTCGTCTACGAGCGTGACGACGGCCATACCCTTCTTTATATCGACCGGCACTATGTCGGCGACGATCTCCCGCGCGACACATTCGACGTGCTTGCCCGCAAGGGGATCCGAGTACGCCAACCCGGCGCGACTTACGCGATGGCCGATCACTATGCGCCGACGCACGGCCGGTCGATCGCGGAAGTCGTCGACGCCGATCGCCGCGAACTCGTCCAGAAACTGGTGGACTTCACGCGCGAACAGCATGTCCCGATGTTTCCGCTCGACGATCCGCGACACGGCATCGTGCATGTCACTGGCCCCGAGCAGGGGTTGACGTTGCCCGGCATGACCGTCGTATGCGGCGACAGCCATACCTCCACCCATGGCGCCTTCGGCGCGTTTGCGTTCGGTATCGGCGCATCCGAAGTCAGTCACGTGCTGGCGACGCAAACACTCTGGCAAAAACGCCCAGCTACGCTGGATGCCCACATTGACGGATCGCTGGCGGCCGGTATCACCGCGAAGGATCTCGTGCTCGCGCTGATCGCGCATCTTGGCGCGGCGGGCGCCGCAGGCCACGTGATCGAGTATCGCGGCGCAGCGGTCGACGCGTTGAGTATGGAAGCGCGCATGACGCTATGCAATATGTCGATCGAAGCGGGCGCGCGCGCCGGAATGATCGCGCCCGACAACACGACGTTCGCCTATCTGCGCGATCGGCCCTATGCGCCGACTGGCGCCGCCTGGGAAGAGGTGGGACCGGCGATCGCGAGCGTGCGTGCGCTGGACCGGATTGCGGTATGGAACGTCAACGCCGATGCGGCACGTCGCTGTGCGGCGCGCTGGCGGGACGGGGGATTGCCGGCTGAAGCGGTGATGGATCTGGAATCGGCCGTGCGGAATGCGGACATTGTCAGTTGCGCCACGCTTGCCACAGAACCGTTAATACACGCCGAGTGGCTCGCGGAGGGCAGTCATCTCGATCTGATCGGCAGCTTCACGCCACAGATGGTGGAAGCCGCGCCCGAGTGTTTCCAGCAAGGCGACGTTTGGGTAGACACGCCGGAGGCTCTCCTGAAAGCCGGAGATTTGCTGAAAGCAATTGCAGTGGGGCGGTGGCGTGCGGAGGCTGTGAAGGGGGATCTCACGGCGTTGTGCAGGAACGAATGCCCGCGACGGACAAGCGATACGCAACGAACGGTTTTTAAGGCCGTCGGCTCGGCTTTGGAAGATCTGGCGGCGGCGCGTCTTGCGTATCGTGCTCTTGCGGGATAGTCGACTAGATAGGCGTCAAGTTCGGTATCCGAACAGTTTTCTGATTAACGAGGCGCCTTGCTCAACGCTTTCCACACCACTTTGGTGGCGGCGCGGAACGCGGTTGGCTCAGGCGCGTTTTCCTTTGCCCGGCGCAAGAACACGATCAGTCCTTGCCAGTGCGAATAGATCAGCGAGCCGCGCAGACGGCATTCCTCCTGAGGCAACTCGGTGTTGATCTGTGCAACGAGTTCGCTGAATATGCGCTGAAACTCGCCGCTGACGTGCACCATCAACTCGCTGATCGACTCCATGTGTTCGGCGAGACACCAGCATTCAAGTGCGAAAGAGCTGACCACATTCTCCGGGTCGGTGAGCGCGGCGAAGGTCTCATCCAGAATCGCGTCGAGCCGCGCCTCGGGCGTCATGCTCTTATCCATGGCGAGCAAGCGATAACGTTGCAGATAGCGCCTGGCCAGTTCCTCGATTGTCGAGTGCAATAGCAGCTCGCGGCTGCCGAAGTAATGCTGCAGCGTGGCGAGGCGGATGCCGGTATCTGCCGCCACACGTCGCTGCGTGAAACCGGCATTGCCTTCCATGGCAAATACCTTGATGGCGGTCTCGAGGATCTCGGGGACGCGTGTGGTCCGATTGCCGCGCCGCTTCGGCGTGGCGTCGGTTTCCTTCGCACCAAGGTCCTCCGAACTGATCTTCAAATCTTTCATCCGACGAATTTCCTTCAATGACTGGTTGGCCGCCTACGCTGGCCGCGAGCGCTTCCGCGCCGGACTGGCGGATGTTGCTTTATTGGTCGATAAACCAATTATAGGTGCAGCTGGCGGGCCCGAGCTTACTTGCCAATGTAGTCAGGCCGGTTGCTTCGATGCAATGCAACATGGTGATGTAAGGCTGCGATCTTATCGTTTACCCCTTTGTCGCTCGTCTTGTTAATTGGTCTCTTGACCACTATTATTGGTCTGCGGACCAAATAAACACACGACGGCGGGCATGGCAGTGTGCTCGCGCCGCTCTGGGGAGTCGAGTCCCCGGTATGTGAGGAGCGTTCAGATGGACAACGGTGAAAGAAGTTTGCGAGGTCTGGTCGATAAATGGATCGGATTGTCGCCTTTGACGCCTGGCCGGGTCTTCCGCGTGAGCCGCAAGGACGCGCGCGAGGCACGTTGCGTGTGCGTGGAAGTGCGGCGTGCATCAGGGCCACTCTCACTCATGTTCTTCCAGCATGGCGACGGATCCTGGTGCGTCTTTCCACCCACGGCCAGCCGGCCGACCTTGCGCCCAGGCTAATCCCGCTTCGCAATCCGGGGAACGTGTGACACGCATTCGGCTCTCGACAGGACAACGGTGTATCCATTGCTTCATGAAACGATGGGTACGTTTCGTCATCCTATGTTGTTAGGGAAAACCAATTTGTGCGTTGCAAACATGGACTTAGCTTGCCTCACCCCGGTCATTGTCCCGCCCGGTTCGGGATAAAGGCTGTTCGTCATTCCAGTCCGATACTGCCAGATAGCGCTGCACGAGCTCTTCGTCAGCGACGAATCCCACTGAATTCGCCATATGGCAGGCCGCCGAAGTCGAGGCGAGTCCGTCGAAAAACCAGTCGCCGAACGCTCGGGCCGTGTGTGCGAGTGCAAACCGGGTCCTGGGATGCAGCAGGTGGTGTCGATTGTCGGTGCTCATGTCCCCTCCGTCGATAACGGGCTGGTTTTAACGAACTGTGCCTCGAAGTAAGGCGCCCCGCAGCAGGGATTTACCCATCCTTGACAGGAAAAATCAAAGCGAGCAATATTTGTCAAAGGTTCATCCAATGATAAATTGCGATGGGTGAATATCGGGGCAATCGGCTTTGAGCGGAATGGCATCCGGGACACGCGGAAAATCAGGAGGGGAAGATGGGTGGTGCACTTGAGGGCATGAAAGTCCTCGACTTTACGCAGATGATGAATGGTCCTTTCGGCACGATGCTGCTTGCGGACTTTGGGGCGGACGTGATCAAGGTCGAGCCGCCGGTGGGCGACACGATGCGTCTGACTGGCGAAACATTTCTCGGTGACGACGCGGTGTATTTCCTGACGCTGAACCGTAACAAGCGCAGCGTGATCGTCGATCTGGCGACGCCGGAAGGTCAGCGCGTGGCGCAGGAAATGGCGAAGCAGGTGGATATCGTCGTCGAAAACTTCCGGCCCGGCGTGGCCGAGAAGCTCGGTATCAGCTACGAAACGCTGTCGGCGCTCAATCCGCGCCTCATCTACTGCTCGACCTCGGCATTTGGCCGTACGGGCGAGGACAGCTATCGCCCGGGCATGGATCCTGTCGTGCAGGCCATGTCCGGCATCATGCAACTTACGGGCGACGAGAACACGGGCCCGTTGAAAACCGGTATGCCGTATGCCGATCTGATCACGCCGCTGCTGTCGACCATCGGCGTGCTCGCTGCCGTGCAGTCGCGCGACAAGACAGGGCGTGGTCAGCGTGTCGACCTGTCGATGATCGATGCGACCATCTTCAGTATGATCCCGCGCGATGCGTATTACTTCGCGACCGGCGAAACACCGGGACGCATCGGCAACGCGCACTGGCAGATCGTGCCGTACAACACCTATCGCACCGCCGACGATCGCCACATCATGGTGATCGCCCATACCGACAAGTTCTGGCGTGTCCTCGCTTCGGCGGTCGGCGCTACGGAACTGCTCGACGACGAGCGGCTGAAAACCAAGGACGGGCGTCTTGCGCACCGGGATGTCGTCGACGCGGGTCTGGCGAAAGCGTTCGCCAGACAATCGCTCGCCCACTGGGACGAGAAGCTGCGGGAAGCGCACGCAATGTTCTCGCCGGTGCTCAATTTCCAGGAGGTCTTTGAGGACCCGCGTGTTCAGGAAGATCTGGTCGTCGAACTCGATCATCCGAAAGCCGGCAAGTTCAAGGTCGTGACGAACCCGATCCGTCTGTCGGAGACCCCGCCGTCCATCCGGCGTCCGCCGCCGACGCTGGGCCAACACACCGAAGAAATTCTGCGCGAATTCGGCATTACGCCAGCAGATGCGCAACCGGCCGCCGTTTCGGCTGCTCTCGGAAGCGAGTGAGCGTGCTCATGACGGACACAACCAATACAGCCACAGCCGCTGAACTGCCGCCGCTCGGGCGGCACGAACCGCCGTTGAAGGGGCTGCGCGTGCTCGATCTGTCGCGTGTCCTCGCGGCGCCCTTCAGCGCGATGATGCTGGCCGATCTGGGTGCGGAGGTGATCAAGGTCGAGCATCCCCAGGGGGGCGATCAAACGCGTCACTGGGGCACGGCGATCCAGGGGGGTGAGCGCACGTACTACCTGGCGATCAACCGCACCAAGCAGTCGATCGCGATCGACTTCTCGAAGCCGGAAGGCGCCGGGCTTGTCAAAGCGCTGGCGCGCGAAAGCGACGTGCTGATCGAAAACTACATGCTGGGTGCGCTCGATCGTTACGGCCTCGGCTACGAGGCCTTGCGCGCGGAAATCCCCAAGCTGATCTATTGCTCGGTCAGCGGTTATGGCCGCACGGGTCCGGGCGCGCAACGGCCGGGCTACGACTCGGTGATTCAGGCCGAAAGCGGCCTTATGTCGATTACCGGTGAGCCGGACGGCGAACCGTCGAAAGCGGGCGTGCCGATCTGCGATATCACGGCCGGCATGTATGCGACCCAGGCAATTCTCGCGGCCGTCGTGCGCCGCCTCCGAAACGGTCACGGCGAAGCCATCGACATCGCGCTATTCGATTGCACGCTGGCGAATCACACCTCGGTCGCGGCGAATGCGCTGCTGCTGAACCGCACGCCCGGGCGTTACGGCAACAGCCATGCCGACATCATTCCGCAGGGTCTGTATCACGCGTCCGACGGTCCGATCATGTTCCACGTGGGCAGCGATGCGCAGTTCGCGCGCTTCTGTTCCGAGGTGCTCGACATGCCCTCGCTCGCCGCAGATCCGCGTTTCGTCGATAACGACGGGCGCCGCGCGAATCGCGACGCGCTCGATGAACTGATGTCGAAACGGCTCAAAACGCGTTCGCGCCAGGACTGGATTCCGCTGTTTCGCCGCGCGGGTGTGCCGGCCGGCGTCGTTCAGAACGTGCTTGAGGCGCTTCGATCCGATGAATCGAAAGCGCGCGGCATGGTCTGCGAAATCGATCATCCCACCGCGGGGCGCATCAACCTCGTGAATTCGCCGCTGAAGATGCGTGACAGCACGCTAGCGCCGCCGATCGCGCCACCGTTACTCGGCGAGCACACGGATCGCATCCTCGAGGGCCGCCTCAAGCTGGATGTTGCAGCGATCGCCAGTTTGCGCGCAGCAGGCATCGTAAGTTGATATCAGGAGACACAGTCATGCACGACCACAATTCATCCGCGCCGGCTTTTCCGATGGGCCGCTGTCCGTTCGCGCCGCCGCCGGAATACGCAGAGATTCGTAAGAAAGAGGGCCTCTCGAAGGTCACCATGCCCGACGGTTCGCTCGCCTGGATCGCCACGCGTTACGGCGATGTGCGCGCGATTCTCGGCGACAACCGCTTTTCCACCGTGCCGTCCACCCCGGGCTATCCGTTCATCGCGCCCGCGCGTGCCGCACTGCTGATGAATGAAAAGCCTCCCACCATCATCCGCATGGATGCGCCCGAGCACACCAGGTACCGGCGCATGCTGACCAAGGAGTTCATGGTTCACCACATCGAGGCGATGCGCGGCGAACTGCAGCAAACGGTCGACACCTTGCTCGATGAGCTCGTGGAGAAAGGACCGCCCGCTGATCTGTTCGAGGATTTCGCCCTCGCGGTTCCGACCACGGTCATTTCGAGAATTCTCGGCGTGCCGTACGAAGACCGCGACTTCTTCCAGGAGCGCAGCAAGGCGAAGCTCGACCTGACCGCCGATCCGGAAGTGCCGATCCGGGCCGGCGCCGAGATGCGCGAGTACCTCGATCGTCTGATTACGGAAAAGCTCAAGCGTCCGGGCAATCGCGACGACCTGATCAGCCGTCTCGTGACGAGCCAGGTGGTGCCGGGTCATATGACGCGCGAAGAGGCGCTCGCCACTATCGAACTGCTGTTGATGGGCGGCCATGAAACGACCGCGAACATGATCGCGCTCGGCACGCTGTCCTTGCTCACGCACCCGGACCAGAAAGACGCGCTGGTCGCGGACCCGTCGCTCGTGCGCAATGCGGTGGAGGAAATGCTGCGCTATCACACCATCGTTCACTACAACGGTCCGCGCGTGGCGCTTGAAGACGTCGAAGTGAACGGCACGCTCATCCGCAAAGGCGAGGGCGTACTGGCACTGATCACGGCCGCGAACCGGGATCCGGATTCCTTCGAAGATCCCGACAAATTCGACATCCGCCGCGAAGCACTGCATCACGTGGCGTTTAGCTACGGTGTGCACCAATGCCTCGGGCAGCCTCTCGCGCGCGCTGAACTGCAAATCGTGTTTTCGACGCTGTTCCAGCGGTTGCCGAACCTGCGTTTGACCGTGCCGGTCGACGAGATCAAGTTCCGCTACGACGCCTTCGTGTACGGCGTCGATGCGTTGCCGGTGGTGTGGTGAACGGCAAGTTGGGCTGAGCAATGCGCTTGCGCGCATCTGTTGCGCAAGCGGAGACAACATCTGGAGACGAGCATGAAAATCAAAGTGGATGCCACGAAATGTATTGGCGCAGGACTGTGTGTGGTCGCCGCCCCCGAAGTCTTTAGCCAGAACGAAGACGACGGTCTCGTCATCGTGTTGCAGGAATGCCCCCCGCCTGAATTGCATGAGAAGGTACGCGAAGCGGCGCGCCTGTGCCCGGCACTGGTCATCACGCTGGACGACTAGACGCGGCGATTGCGTCGGTACAACTGGAATCCGGCGGCCGCTGCGCGGCTGCCGCGGCGTGCGGCCTGGCTCACGTCGTCACCCGTCTAGAGGTCGAGAAATATGGATGCGGGAATCGTGATCGTCGGCGCGGGGCAGGCCGGCTATCAACTGGCGGTGTCACTGCGCGATGCGGGTTATACGAAACGTGTGGTGCTCATAGGCGAAGAACCTGACCTGCCTTATCAGCGCCCACCCTTGTCGAAAGCGTTTCAGAGCGGCACCTGCGACGCTGCGCAAGTGACGTTTCAGTCCGACGCTTTCTATCAGGAACGCAAGATCGAACTGATGCTCGGCGTCACCGTGCTGCGCATCGATCGCGAGCGCCGTTGCGTGATAACCGGCGACACTCGAAGCATCGACTACGAGCACCTGGTGCTCGCCACGGGCGCGCGCAATCGCCTGCTGCCGGGTTGGAACAGCGCGACCAAAGGCCTGATGACGCTGCGTACGCTGGACGATGCGCGCAAGCTGCGCGAAGCGCTCGGCGAATCGAAACGCGCGCTGATCATTGGAGCGGGTTTTTTGGGGCTCGAGTTTGCCGCTGTGGCGGCGGCGCGTGGCGTAGCGGTGCATGTGATCGAAGCGAGTTCGCATTTGATGAGCCGTGCGGTCAGCGCGCCTGTGGCCAACGCGTTTCGCGCACATCATGAATCGAGCGGCACGACCTTCAGTTTCGACAACGGCGTGAAAAGCATTAGCGCCGAGGCAGGCCGCGTGGTCGGCGCGCAGACCATGGACGGCCGCGTGCATGAAGCCGATCTGGTCGTTGTGAGTATCGGCGTGATTCCGAACGTCGAGCTCGCCAAAGAGGCGCAGCTGGAAACCAGCAACGGCATTGTCGTCGATGCGAATCTGGCGTCCAGCGATCCGTCGATCTCCGCGCTCGGCGACTGCGCGGCGTTCCCGTCGCGCTTCGCGTTCGGTCAGTGCCGGATCGAATCGGTGCAGAACGCCGTCGACCAGGCGCGCTACCTCGCGCAGCGGCTGACCGGCCAGACCCATGCTTTCGAAGCGGTGCCGTGGTTCTGGAGCGACCAGGGCGGCGTCAAGCTGCAGATCGCGGGGGTGGCGATGCATCAGGCCGACGAGGTGGTGGTGCGCGGCGACCATGCCGGGCTGAAATTTTCCGCCTACGGATTTGCGAACCGCCGCCTCGTCGCGGTGGAGTCGGTCAACCGTCCCGCCGACCACATTGCCGCCCGCAAGCTGCTCGCCGCTGACGCGCCGGTGCTGCCGGCTCACGCCGCCGATGCGCAATTCGATCTGCGCACGCTGCTCTAGCCGCATGCCCGACCACATTGAGAGGCTCAACCATGTCTACGATTTATGAAACCCTGGGCGCGCAGAGCGCGAACTTCATTCGCGGCACGCATCGCTTGCTGATCGGCGGCCGCTGGGTCGATGCGCAGTCGGGCAGTATGTTCGACGTCTTCGATCCGGGCACCGGCGAAGTTGTCGCACGCGTGGCCGAAGGCGATGCCGCGGATATCGATCTCGCCGTGCAAGCCGCACGCCGCGCGTTCGAAACCGGCGACTGGGCGAAGATGAAGCCCGCCGACCGTACGCGCCTGATGTTCCGTCTTGCCGATCTGCTGGAACATCACGGCGACGAACTGGCCGAGATCGAAGCGGTGGACAACGGCAAGCCGCTTTCCGTCGCCAGACGCGGTATTGCCGGTACGGCTGAAATGCTGCGCTATATGGCCGGCTGGGCGACCAAGCACAATGGCGAATCCGTCAACGTATCAGTGCCGGGCGAATGGCACGCCTACACCACGCGTGAACCGGTCGGCGTGGTCGGTCAGATCATTCCGTGGAATTTCCCGCTCTCGATGGCGATCTGGAAAATCGCGCCGGCGCTCGCGACCGGCTGCACGGTCGTGTTGAAGCCGGCCGAGCAGACGCCACTCAACGCATTGCGGCTCGGTCAGATCATTCAGGAAGCGGGTATTCCTGACGGCGTGGTCAACATCGTCACCGGCTTCGGCGCAACCGCCGGTGCCGCGCTGGCCGCGCATCACGGCGTCGACAAGATCGCCTTTACCGGTTCGACGGAAACCGGCAAGCGGATCGTGCAAGCCGCGCTCGGCAATCTCAAGAAGGTGTCGCTCGAACTCGGCGGCAAGTCACCGGTGTTCGTGTTTCCGGATGCAAAGCTCGATCTCGCTACGGCCGGCGCGGCCAATGCGATCTTCTTCAACAGCGGCCAGGTGTGCTCGGCAGGTTCGCGCCTGTTCGTTCACAAGAAGGTCTTCGATCAGGTGGTGGAAGGGGTGGTGGCGTATGGCGACAAGTTGAAGGTCGGCCACGGTCTCGCGCCCGACAGTCAGATCGGTCCGCTGATCTCGAGTCAACAGAAGAAGCGTGTCGAGTCGTATATCCGCAATGGCGTGGAAGAGGGCGCGCGGCGCATTGGGCAGAATCCGTTGCGAGGCGACGGCGGCGGTTACTTCGTGCCGCCGACCGTGTTCGTGGATACGACCTCAAGCATGTCGATCTATCGCGAGGAGATTTTTGGTCCGGTGGTCTGCGCCATGCCTTTCGACGATGCGGACGTCGAGCGTATCGCCGCCGAAGCGAACGATACCGAACTGGGTCTGTTCGCGGGCATCTGGACACAGAACCTGAGCCTCGCGCATAAGCTCGCCCGGCGCATCAAGGCGGGCTCGGTGTCGGTGAATGCGCATATGGTCAACGATCCGGCGTTGCCGTTCGGGGGCTACAAGCAATCAGGCTGGGGCCGCGAGCGCGGCCGCGAGGTGCTCGATCTGTACACGTCGATCAAAAGCGTGGCGATCAATCTGGACTGAGCGGTGTGGACTGCACGGCCTGGGTTCGGGAGACGGCCCTGTCGCGCAGGCGTTCGAGCAACCCGAAGCGTAGAACTACGATGACATCCTTTGACTACATTATCGTTGGTGGCGGCTCGGCAGGATCGGTGCTGGCCAACCGGCTGTCGGCGAATCCGGCGAAACGGGTGCTGCTGTGCGAAGCGGGCGCCGATTTGCCCAACGAGAGTCTGCCGGCTTCGATTCTCGACAGCTATCCGGGCACGGCCTATCTGAACCCGGGTTATCTGTGGCCAGAACTGCAGGTGCGAACGGTGGCGCCGAAGGACGGCGAGACCACGCCGCGCAAGCTGCGCAAATACGAGCAGGCGCGCATTCTCGGTGGTGGTTCGTCGATCAACGGCCAGTTCTTTAACCGTGGCGCACCGAGCGATTACGACGATTGGGAAGCGCGCGGTGTCAAAGGATGGAGCTGGGACAGTGTGCTGCCATACTTTCGAAAGATCGAACGGGATCTGGATTTCGACGGTCCGTTGCACGGCAAAGATGGCCGCATTCCGGTGCGGCGGATTTTTCCCGAGACCTGGCCGAAGCATGCGACGGCGATTGCCGCCGCGTTGAAGGAGTCGGGCTACGCGTATCTGCCGGATCAGAACGGCGAGTTCAAGGACGGCTATTTCCCCATCGCCATTTCGAATCTGAACGAGCGGCGCGTATCGGCCTCGATGGCGTATCTGGATGCGGCGACGCGGCAGCGTCCCAACCTGACGATCTGGACCGAGACCGAAGTCGCGGGCCTGATATTCGATGGAACGCGTTGCTGCGGCATTCGCCTGGACATGCCGGGCAGGCCGGCGGAAGTCCGCGCGGGCGAGGTAATCCTGTCGGCGGGCGCATTGCAGTCGCCGGCTATTCTGCTGCGTTCGGGTATCGGGCCGCTTGCGCATCTGCATGAACACGGCATTCCTGTCGTCGCCGAATTGAACGGTGTCGGTCAGCATCTCATGGAGCATCCGTCGGTTGCCCTGGCCTCGTTTATTCGCAAGGATGCGCGCGTGAACGAGACGACGCGGCGCCACATCATGCTCGGCTGGCGCTACTCGTCCGGTATCGGTGGCGCGCCTGCGGGCGATATGTTTGTCTCCGTAGTCACAAAGACGTCGTGGCATGCGGTCGGCGAGCGCATCGGCACGATGCTGATGTACGTGAACAAGCCCTTCTCGAATCTCGGGCAGGTACGCTTGAACTCGACGGACTGGCGCGACGCGCCTTCGGTCGATTTCAACTTTCTCTCTGACGAACGCGATCTCGACCGGCTCGTCGACGGGTTCCGCAAGATGGCCGCGGTGCAAGCGCTGGCGGCGGTCAAAGAGGTTACGGCTGATCCGTTTCCAGCAAGTTACAGTGAAAAGGTTCGCCAGGTCGCGATGCTGAGCCGCCGCAACAAGCTGATCACCGATGTGCTGGCCACCTTGCTCGACGGTCCGGCGCCGTTGCGCAAGTTCTTGATGACGCGGGTGATCGCCGGCGGCGCAACGCTCGCGGAAGTACTTGCGGACGAAGGCGCACTGCGTGAATTCGTCCGCAGCGCCTGCGTAGGTGTGTGGCATCCGTCGTGCACCTGCCGCATGGGCGCCGACAACGATCCGCTCGCGGTGACCGATGCGCAGGCGCGCGTGCGCGGCGTACAGGGTTTGCGCGTGGTGGATGCGTCGATTTTTCCGCATATCCCGAGCGGCAACATCAATTTTCCGACCATGATGGCCGCGGAAAAAATCGCCGACGTCATCGTGGGGCAGGTCGCGACTGTTGTGTCGGCGGCGGTGTAGACGGTGTGGCTGTGTGGCTGTGTAGCGCCGAACGGGGCGTCCGGCGCCGCGACTTATGTGGCGGATGCAGCGCCGGGAATCAGCACGGCGCGGCCACGAATCTTGCCGGCCTGCAGCGCGTCGAATGCGCTGAGTGCGTCGCGCAGCGCGAAGCGCGTGACGAGCGGTTTGATCGCGCCGCGTTGGGCGAGCGCGATGACGGCCGCGAGATCGCCATAAGTGCCGCCATATGGACACATCATCGACACGCCACGCGGCAGCGGATTGTTCGACGAGCGGGCCACGAAAGGATAGGTTCCACCGGAAAGGCCGACTACGCGAATCGCCCCGGAACGGCAGACGAGTGCCGCATCCAGTTTCAGCGTTGCATCGTTGCCGACGAAATCGAGCACGACGTCTGCCCCGCATCCTTCGGTGAGCGCCATGACGCGCTCGGGCAGATCGTCTTCGGTGGCCAGCATGGCGACGTCGAACCAGGGCCGCGCGGCATCGAGCGCCTCGCTCGAGACATCGATCGCGACGATCTTTGTGGCACTGGTCGCGCGAAGAATCTGCGCGGCCAGATTGCCGAGTCCGCCGAGCCCGATGATCACCGTGGTCGAGCCGGGATACAGCTGCTCGGCACAGGTGCGAATCGCGTGATACGGGGTGAGCGCGGCGTCGGTGAGCGTGGCGGCGATGTCAGGGGCCAGGTCGCCGATCGACATCAGCGCGCTCGCCGGCGCGCACACGTATTCAGCCATGCCGCCGTTGCGGGTCACGCCGGGCGTCGGCGGCGGCGAAAGGCGGCTGCCGGTGCGGCGGCAAGCGTTCTGGCGACCCGCGAGACACGCGGCACATACGCCGCACGACCAGCAGGGATGGACCACCACACGATCGCCGTTGCGCCATTGCGTGACGCCTGCGCCAGGCTCCACCACTTCGCCCGCGATCTCGTGCCCGAGCGTCGTGCCGTCGGGCGTACGCGAGTCGGCGGCGGAACGGATATGCACGTCGGTCTGGCACAGACCAGCGGCGAGCACGCGAAGCAGCACTTCGCCCGCGTTGACTTCGGGCCGGCGCAACGTCGCGAGTTGGACATTGCCGGGTTCGAGCAGTTGTACAGCTTGCATCGAGTGATTGCAGTGTTCGCGTTCCACACGTGTCTCCTGAATGGATTGATTCAAACGCACGCCGACCCAGGCGTCAGTGTGCACGACGCGCGGCCGTTCATCTGGTCGCGCTTGCCCTGGTTGCGGCGCATACGAGGTAAAACCCCGAGCCGGGCTTTCTTGACATCTGAAATCCGACACGTTTATGATAATTCAAAGGTTCATCCAATGAACAAATAACCAGGCACTTACAAACCATAGGTCAGGAGACAGGCATGATCGAAAAGCGCAGCGCGGTACGCATAAAACGAGCAACGGGTTGGTCGGGTGTCGCGAGGCTGACGCTCGCGGCACTGACGGCGATGGTGCTGACTATCCCCGCGCGAGCTGCGGCGCCGATCGTGATCTGCTCGGTCGACGACCGCAGCGGCTCTGCTGCCGAAACCGGCATCCAGGGCTACCAGGGTCTGCAGATGGCGCTCGACGAAGCGAACGCCGCGGGTGGTATCGGCGGGCACAAGCTGCAACTGGTGGCCTATGACGGCAAGACCGATCCGCAATTGACGGCGACCTTCGCTTCGCGTTGTGCCGAAGATGACAAAGGGCTCGTGATTATCGGCGGCAATCCTTCGGCGCCTGCTGCCGCGATGATTCCTGTCGCGACCGAAGAAAAGATTCCCTATTACATTTTGTCGGCGGGCACGGATTCGCTGGTCGATCCGTCCGCGCTTTATCACTTCCGCTTCGGCCCAGCCAATCGCCAGGATGCGGCAGCCATTGCCGACCTGCTCGCGCAGCAGGGCTTCAAGCGGCCGGCCATCATCAACAACTCGGTACCGTTCGGCATTGACGGTGCGCGTGCCACGACAGCGGCGCTGAAGAAAAAGAACATCAGTGTGATCGCGCAGCAAACCTACGACATCAACGCCACAGATCTGTCGCCGCAGGTGACGAACCTGCACGACGCGAAACCCGACGTGGTAATCGTGTTTCCATACGCCGCCGACGGAGCGCGCGTTCTGCGCACCATGCGGCAACTGAACATCAACGTGCCGATCATCGTTTCGCGTAGCGCGCTGCTCGATACGCTGCGCAAGCTCGCGGGGCCCGCCAGCGACGGCGTGCTGATTCCGAACACCGTGGATCCGACGCGCCCCGACGTGCAGGCATTCTTCAAGACATTCGACGCGCGCTTCGGCCCGCATCAACCCACGCTTTATCCAGTGATCGGATACGACGCGGGCAAGTCCGCTTTGCAGGTGATCGCCACCCCGGCCGTGCTCAGGGCGATCGATGCCGGCGATCTCGCGCAAGCCCGCACCGCGTTCCGCGACGCGACGGAGAAGCTGAACGACGTCAAAGGACTGCAGGGCGAGCAGGGCGCCTCGTATCGCTTCGGTCCGAAGCAGCATCACGGTTCGCCCGACGAGCATTGGTACGTCTTCATTCAGGTCGCGGACAACGGCATCCACCTGGTGAAACCGGACCTCGGCAAGTTCAAGCCGCATTGAGGTTCCACCGGAGCGTTGTTGAAGACGGCGGGCGTTGCCGTCCGGCGTTCGCCTGGATGCTTTAGCCCGGATTCGGGCAGTTTCAACGAGGGCCATGCTCATGGACAAAATCAGTGTCTTGTTGCTCGCCGGCCTGACCAACGGCAGTGTGTACGGTCTGATCGGTCTGTCGTTATCGCTGATCTATGGCACGAACCGCGTCATCAATTTCGCCCAGGGCGATTTTGTGATGATCGGCACGATGTCGGCGGTCTTCTTCATGGTTACCTGCAACCTGCCGACGCCACTCGCGCTCGCCGCGGTGATCGCCGTCGTGCTGGTGTGCGCGCTGATACTCGAGTTCGCCGTGTACCGGCCGCTCGTCAAACGCGGTGCGCCGCCGCTGACGATCATGATCGGCACACTGGCGGCGGCGATCATCGCAAGCGGCCTCGCGCTGCTGATCTGGGGCGCCGATCAGCTGTTCGTGCCGAACATCCTGTCGATGAAACCGATCACGCTCGGGCCCCTCACTACCAATCAGCAGCAACTGGCGATCGTGATTGCGTTCGTCGTATTCCTGGTGGCGACGTGGTTCCTGCTGTATCGCACGAGCTTTGGTCTGTGCGTACGGGCGACCGGCGCGCAACCGCGCGTCGCGCAACTGATGGGCATCCGTTCGTCGCGGATCGTGCGGTTCGGCTTCCTGTTCAGTGCGCTTGTCAGCGGTATTGCTGGCGTGCTGATCGGACCGCTGCTGGGCGGCCAGGCCTCCATGGGCGTCGATCTCACCGTCAAGGGCTTCATGGCGGCGATCCTGGGCGGTCTCGGCAGTCCGTTCGCCGCGGCGGCGGGTGGCATCGTTATCGGCATTCTGGAGGCGTTCGTGGCGGGCTACGGCAGCAGCCTCTACGCAGAGCCGATCATCTTTCTGTTAATCCTGCTCGTCCTGTTGATCCGGCCATATGGGCTTCTGGGCGACTTTGAGGCAGTCCGGCGATGAAGACAGCATCCATTCAATCCACGTTCTGGTCGATCAAGGCGCCGTTCTTCGTCCTCCTCGTCGTCGCGCTGCTGGCGCCGATGCTGTTGACAACGGGCTTCCAGCTACGGCTGATTTCGCTCATCTGCATCTACGCCGTCCTGAGTGTCGGTTTCAATCTGCTCTACGGTTACGCCGGCCAGATCGCGATGGGGCATCAGGGGTTCTTTGCGATCGGAGCATATGGGTATGCGTTGCTGCAGCTCAACGCGAAATTTTCGGCGTTGGGTGCGCTGCCGGCGAGTCTCGTGATCTGCGCGCTTGTCGCGCTGGTGATCGGCGTGCCGCTGCTGCGGCTGCGCACGCACTACCTGGCGATGGCAACGCTGTGCTTCGGCATCGTCATCGCGGGCGTGGCGAATCGCTGGATCGAGGTGACGGGCGGCACCGCCGGGTTGCTGATTCCCGCGCTGAGTATCGGCGACAAATCCGTCGACCGTCTGACGCTCTACTACGTGATCGTGATCGTCACGGCGCTCGTGCTGATCCTGCAGAATTTCATCGTCTCAAGCCATCTGGGGCGTTCCCTGCAAGCCATTCGCGACGACGAACGAGCGGCCGCGGCGCTCGGCGTCAACGTCTCCGTGCAGAAGCTGCGCGTGTTCGTGTTGAGCGCGGTGCTCGCGGGTCTGGCTGGCATTGGCTTCGCCGTCGTCAGCCAGCAGGTGAGCCCGAGCATGGGCGAATTTCCGGTGCTGGTGTCGATGCTGACGATCGCGGTGGTGGGTGGTCTCGGGACACGGTATGGACCGGTGCTCGGTTCGATCGTGGTCGTCGCGGCGCCGCAACTGCTGACGCGTTTCGGCGAGTTGCAGACGCTGGTGTACGGCTTGTGTCTGTTGCTGTTCCTGATTTTCCTGCCCAACGGACTCTCGGGCCTGCTGGGTTCGCAGCGCCGTCCGCCGCGCATGCGGCTGTTCCGCCGGCCGACCTCCCGCATGCCGGCTAATCCGACGGTCAAGAAAGGAGTTGGACAATGAGAGGCCAGTCTTCTGTACAGCGAAGCCCTATCGTCGGCGCACCGCAGTTGATGGCGATTCAAGGCTGCATGAAACGCTTTGGCGGGCTGCTCGCGGTCGACCAGGTGTCGTTCGAAGTCCACCAGGGCGAAGCGATCGGTTTGATCGGCCCGAATGGCGCGGGTAAGTCGACTACTTTCAACCTGATCACCGGCGTGGATACGCCCACTTCGGGCGACATCGTGTTCAAGCAGGAAAACATCACGCGTCAACCCTTGCACAAGCGGAGCGCGATGGGCATGGCACGCACTTTCCAGATCGTTCGGCTGTTCAGCGGGTTGACGGTGCTCGAGAACGTGATGCTCGGCTTTCACCCGCAACTGGTGGACGGCTTCCTGTCCTCGTTGCTGCGCTTTCGCAAGGTCGCGGCCGATGAACGACGTTGTGCGAAACGCGCGATGGAACTGCTCGATTTCGTCGGTCTGGCGCAGCGCGCGCATGATCTGATCTCGCACTTGCCGCACGGGCAGCAACGTCTGGTGGAGATCGCGCGAGCTTTGGCCAGCGAGCCTGGCATTCTGCTGCTCGACGAGCCGGCCGCCGGTCTGAACGACCAGGAAACCGCAGGTCTTGGGCGCATGCTGCGTCAGCTCAACGACGACGGTTTGACAATCCTGATCGTCGAGCACGACATTGGTTTCATCATGGGGCTGTGCCATCGCATCGTGGTGCTCGATCACGGCGCGAAGATCGCTGAGGGCGATGCCGCGTCGATCCAGAGCAATCCGAAAGTGATCGAAGCGTATCTGGGAACCGGGGGCGCACATGCTAAAAATTGACGGACTGCGTGCCGGATATAAAGGCACGGAAGCATTGCACGGCCTCTCGCTGGAGATAAAGCAAGGGTCGATCGTGTCGGCTGTCGGCGCCAACGGTGCGGGCAAGTCCACGCTGATCAACGCGATATCGCGGCTGGTCGACGTGAACGCCGGATCGATTACGTTCGACGGCGAGGACATCGTCAAGCTGTCGGCGCCGGAGGTGGTCGAGCTCGGCATTGTGCAGGTGCCGGAAGGGCGGCAGCTGTTTACGGCGCTGACCGTGACCGAGAACCTGCGCCTCGGCTTCCATCGGCTGCGCCATCGCCGCGAGGTGTCGCTTTACCGCGACCGGCTCGATTACGTCTACGCGTTGTTTCCCAAGCTGAAGGAGCGGGCCGATCAACGCACGATCAGTCTGAGCGGCGGCGAACAGCAGATGGTGGCGATGGGCCGCGCGTTGATGGCGGACCCCAGGCTGCTTCTGCTCGATGAGCCGTCGTTGGGGCTGGCGCCGCTGGTGGTCGAACGGCTGTTCGGCGTCTTGCAGGTCCTGCGCAAAACCGGTCTCACGATCCTGCTCGTCGAACAGCACGCGGACGAGGCGCTGGCGCTGTCCGACTACGGCTACGTGCTGTCGGTCGGTCATATCGCGGCGCAGGGCACAGGTGAATCGCTGCGCGGCCACGAAGCCATCCATCAGTCCTATCTCGGCCAGGCCGATGGGGGGTAATGGCATGTCCGGAACATTGTTGAGCGTGGATTTCGCCGTCGTAGGAGCTGGGCTCGCCGGGCTCGTGGCCGCCAACCGGGCGGCCGAAGCGGGTCTCTCGGTCGCGCTGCTCGAAGCCGGCCGCGAAGAACGCTATCCAGCCAACTCGCGCTATGCGGGCGGCGTGTTTCATCTCGCGTTCCTCGATGTGTCGTCGGGGCCGGATGCGCTGCGGCGCGCGATCGTCGAGGCGAGCGCGGGTTTGCGGGACGAGGCGCTCGCCGATGCGCTGGCGCTCGACGGGCCGCGCGTCGTGGAATGGTTGAGCCGTCACGGCGCAGAGTTCGGCCGCGGCGGGGAGCATGTCTTCATGGGCCACATGCTCAAACCATACAGCCTGCGCGAAACCGGCTTTCAGAACCATTGGCGCGGTAAAGGTGGCGATCTGCTGCTGGCGCGGCTTGAAGCGTCGTTGGTGGCGTTGGGCGGCCGCTTCATGCGCGGCGCACGCGCCGTGGAACTGCGCATGGTCAACGACCGCTGTACGGGAGTCTGGATGCGGGAGACGGACGGCTCGAACCGGCTGGTCGAGGCACGTGCCGTGTTGCTCGCCGATGGCGGTTTCTCGGGCAATGCCGCGATGGTCAAACGGTACATCTCACCGCGTCCCGAGCATCTCTGCAAGCGCGGTGCGGGCACCGGCATGGGCGACGGTATCCGGATGGCGCAAGCCGCGGGCGCGTTGTTGACGGGGATGGACAAGTTCTACGGCCACGTGCAGCACGCGCAGGCACTCGGCGATGAGTCGCTGTGGCCGTATCCGGTGCTGGATATCGTGGCTTCGTCGGGCATCGTGGTGGACGGCGCGGGTCGCCGTTTCGCGGACGAGGGGCTCGGCGGCGTCGCGGTGGCCAATGCGATTGCCACGTTGGACGAACCGCTGTCCTCGTTCGTCATCATTGACGAAGCGATCTGGGAGGACGCCGGCCGCGCGTTCCTGTTGCCGCCGAATCCTGCGCTGGAGCGGCTTGGCGCGACGATTCATCGAGCGCCGGATATTGAGGCCCTGGCTGGACAACTCGGAATGGACGCAGCCGTGCTGCGTGAGACGGTGCACGACTACAACGCGGCGCTCGCTGGTGGCCGCCCTGGCGGCCTGGCGCCGCCGCGCACGGTCAAGCCAGCGACGCTGGCGACCGGCGCATCGCCGGTCAAGGGCCCGGGTTTTTTGGCGATTCCGCTGTGCGCCGGCATCACCTACACGATGGGTGGCATCGCGATCGATGCGGATGGCGCGGCGCTGGATGCCAAGCACCGTCCGATTCCTGGCCTGTACGCGGCGGGCGCGACGACCGGCGGCATTGAAGGCGGCGCGAATTCGGGCTACGTGGGCGGTCTGATGAAGGCTGCGGTGTTCGGACTGCGTTCGGCCGAAGCGGTTACGCGCGGGTTGATGACAGCGACCTGACGCCGTTTTCCTCGCTCGGAGAGGCCACGAACCTGGTTCGAGGATTGAGGGCGTGAAGGCCGGACGGCAGGGCTCCGATGGCGGCTCGATGCTGCCTGCACCGCCTGCGCGGTCGTTCTCTTCTCCGCTTCCGCCGCTGCCGTGCTCGCTGCTTTGCTGTTGACGCGCCGTGCGTGTCACGCGCGGCGCGCGCCTGTCTTCAGCGCTTCAACTCGCTCTGCTGGGCCAGATAGTGCTTTTGCAGTGAACGCAGATGCGTTTCCATTTCCGCGCCGGCTTTTTCCTGGTCGCGCGCGGCGAAGTACTTCAGCAGACGACGGCGTGACGGCATGACCGCGCTGTCAGGTGCGGGCGTGACCAGTTCGAGCATTTGCTCATGAATTTCGACCAGTGCATCTGTGAGGATGACGAGCACCGGATTGCGCGCCGCACGCGCCACCAGCCGGTGGAATTCCAGATTGATGCGCAGCCGCTGCTGGACATCGCCGTTCGCCACTGCGATCTCGCTTTCACGAACGTTTTCGCGCAACGCCGCGAAGTCCTCCTCCGTGCCGCGCTCGCAGGCAAGGCGTGTGGCCGCGACGCCGACGATCAGGCGTGCTTCCGTCAGGTCGGACGGCCGGATCGCGCCGAGGCGAAACAGGTCGGCAAAACCGGCGATTACCGCGTCGCCTTGCCCTTCCCGGACAAATGCACCGCCCGTTGCCCCTTTGCGAAACTCGAGCACGCCTGCCATTTCCAGCGAGCGCAGCGCTTCCCGGACCGTGTTGCGGCTCAGGCTGAACTGTTCGGCCAGATCGCGTTCCGGCGGCAACCGGTCGCCTGGCTGCAGCGCGCCGCTTTGGAGTTGCTCGCGAATCTGGTCGGCGACGGCTTCGAACGCGCGCCGTGTCTGGACCGGCGCATAAGCAGGCGTGGGGCGCACGCGGGTAAGCGGCGCGTCAGCCGTGGCAGCGGTGCTTCGCGCTTTCGACGTCTGGGCGGTGGTTTTAGCGGTTTTCAATGATTAATCCATTCACAGTTTGCCGGAATCCTAACCCCCGGCGGCCAATTCTTCAAGTGAGCAATACCCGTGTCCACAAGGACGGAAATGCCAGGCGATTTCCTGACTTGACAGCAGCTCCGATCTCCGCGAGTATATTTCAAAGGTTCATCCAATGGACCAAATGACAAAGCGATGGAACGACGGCCGCCGGGCCTGCCCGGCATTCGCGAGATGGACGAGACAACTTGAGAACAGGAACGAGCGATGAGTGAAGATCTGAGGGATGCAGTCAGGTACGAGGCGAAGGACGGCCGCGCGTACATCACCTTCTGCCGCGATGAAAAGCGCAATGCGCTGACGTACGAAATGTTCGACCGTCTTATGGAGCATATGGAGCGCGCCGAACGCGACGACGACGTACGCGTGATCATCTTCCGTGGTGAGGGTCGCGACTTCTCGACGGGCCACGATCTCGGCCAGGTGGGTGGCGCGGAATACGGTTTTTCCAAAGAACCCGGCGCGCGGCGGCCCAGCCAGCGTGCGCGGCTGCATTTCGATAAGCGTCACGTCGAGCAATTCCGCCAGATTCTCTACTGCGTGAAGCCGACCTTGTCGCTCGTGCAGGGCTATTGCGTCGGGGCGGGGCTTTACGTCGTCGAAGCCAGCGATCTGGCCATAGCCGCTGAAGACGCGAAGATCGGACACCCGGAACAGAAGATGGGCCTCGCGGGCGCGGCCTATTTGACCAGCTGGAACATCCTCGCAATGGGACCGAAGAAGGCGCGCGAACTGCTGCTGCTCGGCGAAGTTGTGAACGGTATCGAAGCGGAACGCATGGGGCTCGTGAACAAGGCGGTGCCCGCGGATCAACTGGCCGAGGCGGGCGAGGAATGGGCGGAGCGCATCGTACGTTTGCCGCGCGACGCGATCGCGATCGGCAAGGCGGCTAATCATCTCGCGCTGGACTCGCTTGGCATGACTTCGCAGTTCGTGCACGGCTATGTGATGCACGCTCTCGGCACCAACATCCGCTACGAAAGCGACGAACACAACTTCATGAAGGAGCGCCGCAACAAGGGCGTGACGAGCGCCGCGCATGGGCGCGAAACGCGCTACGGCGAAGAAGAATCCAGCAAGTGACAACGGCTGAACCGTTCATGCGCCAGCTCGGCAGCGTTCGTACTGGTCGTGTCTGAAACGAATTGTTGGGAGACGGGTAACACCATGCTTACGGATCTGAAGGGGGCGTCCGCCGTCGTACTGGGCGGAACGAAAGGAATCGGGCGCGCCAGCGTCCTGAAACTCGCGCAATGCGGCGCGAACGTCGTGATTCAAGGCCGCGACGAAGCAGCGGCGGCGTCGTTGATCGACGAATGTCGCGCGTTCGAAGGCGAGCGGCTGTTCGTCAATAGCAACCTGCTGACTTACGACGGTATCGAGCAGGCGGTCGCCACTGCGGCGAAGCGCTTCGGCAAGGTCGATATCGTGGTGGCGAGCGGCGGTCCGCGCGAGCCCAAGCCGAAGTTGTTCGTCGACATGGCGCCGGATGAAGGGATTGCCTGCCTGACGAGCCGCCTGATGCCGCGTTTGAACGCGGTGCATGCAGCGACCAGATTCATGCGTGATCAGCAATACGGAAAGATCGTCCTGATCACCACGGATGCCGCGCGCATTCCGACGCCGAGTGAATCGATGATCGGCGCAGCCGGCGCGTCGATCATGTTTCTGACCCGTGCGCTTGGCGCGGAACTCGCTCATCTGGGCATCCGTATCAATTCGGTGGCGACCACGCTCACCACCGGTACGCCGGCGCACGACCGCTTTCTTGCGGCGAAAGAGGCGGGCTCGCAAGAAGTGATCGTCAAGGCCTTCACCAAAGCCGAACAACGCGTGAAGTTCAAGCTGAATTCGGCAGAGGATCTCGCGGAATACGTCCTCTACCTGTCGAGCAAGGAGTCGGATCAGGTGTCGGGCTCCACCCTGAGCATCAACGGCGGCCTGTCGTTCCCGAGCTATTGAGAGCGCGACCCAACGGCATCGAACGAGGGAGTGATTATGCGGCTAAGTGAAGAGCTGGTTTCGATTCAGGATTCGGTCCGCCGGATGGTTCAGAAGCATATCGTGCCGTTGGTGGCGGGGATGGAGGCAGAGGACCGCTTTCCGTCCGAGCTGGTGCCGGTGATGGGCGATATGGGTCTGCTGCAGTTGTGGCTGCCGGAGCAATACGGTGGGCCGGGTGGCAATCTGAAGATGGTGTGCATCGTCAAGGAAGAGATCGCCAAGGTCTCGCTCGCGGCGGCCACGCTGTGCGGCAACAACTCGATTTCGTTCGTGCTGCCGTTGCTGCACTTCGGCACCGAAGAACAGAAAAAGCGCTGGTTGCCGCTCGCAGCGGAAGGGCGGCTTGTTTCCGCGATTGCGGTTACCGAGCCGCAGGCCGGCTCCGATGTGTCGTCGATCCGTACGCGAGCGAGGAAAGACGGCGACTCCTATGTGATCAACGGGCAGAAGAACTGGATCACGTGGGGCGGCCATGCACATTACGTGCTGCTGTTTGCGCGTACCTCGGACGCGAGCGGCTCGGACGGCATCAGCGCATTTCTGGTCGACACGAAGACGCCGGGTTTTCGCCTGGGCCGCAAGGAACACAAGATGGGGCGGCATGGTGCGCCTAATCACGAACTCTTCTTCGACGATATGCGCGTCGACGCCGACTGCATGATCGGTGCCGAAGGCGAAGGGTTCAAGGCCTGCATGAAGGTACTCGACCTGAACCGGCCGACGATTGCGGCGACTTCGCTTGGGCTTGCGCAAGGCGCGCTGGATGTGTCGGTGGCTTATGCGAAGGAGCGCAAGCAGTTCGGCCGCGCGATCGCCGAGTTTCAGGGCATGCAGTTCAAGCTCGCCGACATGGCGATCAAGGTTGAGGCCGCCCGTAATCTGCTCTACAACTGCTGCGACGAAATCGACTCAGGCGACCACTCGCGGCTGAACATGCTGGCGTCGATGACCAAGTGCTTCGTGACCGACATCGCGATGGAAGTGACCACCGAAGCGGTGCAGGTGCTCGGCAGTTACGGCTATTCAAAAGAGTTTCCAGTCGAGCGGATGATGCGCGACGCGAAGCTGAATCAGATCATCGAAGGCACGAATGAGATTCACCGGCTGATCGTCGCGCGCCGGTTGCTCAGTGCGTGAAGTGACGTGGAGGGCCGCGTGAGCGCGGCGCGCGACGCGTGGGAAGCAGAATGAAACCGGAATCACGATGGAGAAGGAACACATGAAGGTGATGGTCGCCGTAAAGCGGGTGCTCGACTACAACATCAAACCGCGCGTGAAGCGCGATGGCAGCGGGTTCGATCTGTCCAACGTGAAGATGTCGATGAACCCGTTCGACGAGATCGCGGTGGAAGAAGCGGTGCGTCTGAAGGAAGCGGGCGTGGCGACCGAAGTGATCGCAGTTTCCTGTGGCGTCGCGTTGGCCCAGGAAACGCTGCGCACCGCGCTGGCGATCGGCGCGGATCGAGCGGTTCTGATCGAGTCTGATGTGGAGTTGCAGCCGCTGGCAGTCGCCAAGCTGCTGAAGGCGCTGGTCGACAAGGAGCAGCCTTCGCTGGTCATCCTCGGCAAACAGGCGATCGACGACGACTCGAACCAGACCGGCCAGATGCTGGCTGCGCTGGCTGGGTTGCCGCAGGCCACGTTCGCCTCGAAGGTGGTCGTGGCAGACGGCAAGGCGACGGTGTCGCGCGAAGTGGATGGCGGGGCGGAAACGCTGTCGCTCACACTGCCCGCTGTTGTGACCACCGATCTGCGCCTGAACGAGCCGCGCTACGTGACGCTGCCCAACATCATGAAGGCGAAGAAGAAGCCGCTTGAAGTCACCAATCCCGAAGACCTCGGCGTCGATGTCACACCGCGCCTGAAGACGCTGAAGGTGGTCGAACCGCCGAAGCGCAGCGCCGGCGTGAAGGTGCCGGATGTGAAGACGCTGGTCGAGAAGCTGAAGACCGAAGCCAAGGTGCTGTGAGAGGAGCGGAACAAATGACGATTCTGGTAATTGCCGAACACGACAATGTGTCGGTCAAGGCAGCGACGCTGAACACAGTCGCGGCCGCCGCGTTGATCGCGATGTTCACGAACCATCACGTCCACGTGCTGGTGGCGGGCCACAACGCGCAGGGCGCAGCCGAAGCCGCAGCGAAGATCGCGGGTGTCTCGAAGGTGCTGCTGGCCGACGCGCCGCAGCTCGAAGCGGGTCTCGCAGAAAACGTCGAAGCGACGGTGCTGAACATCGCGAAGCACTATTCGCACATCCTTGCGCCGGCTACCGCCTACGGCAAGAACATCACGCCGCGCATTGCGGCGAAGCTCGACGTCGCGCAGATCAGCGACATCACCGCAGTGGACAGCCCCGATACGTTCGAGCGCCCGATCTACGCGGGCAACGCCATCGCCACCGTGCAATCGGGCGATCCGATCAAGGTGATCACGGTGCGCACGACCGGCTTCGACCCGGTGGCGTCAGAAGGCGGCAGCGCAGCAGTGGAAAAGATCGAAGCGGCGGCAGACAGCGGCCTGTCGCAGTTCGTGAGCCGCGAAGTGACGAAGCTGGACCGTCCGGAACTGACGTCGGCGAAGATCATCGTCTCGGGTGGTCGCGGTCTGGGTAACGGCGAAAACTACACGAAGGTGCTGGAGCCGCTCGCGGACAAGCTGAACGCCGCACTGGGCGCCTCGCGCGCGGCGGTCGACGCGGGCTATGTGCCGAACGACTACCAGGTCGGCCAGACCGGCAAGATCGTCGCGCCGCAACTGTACGTCGCGGTGGGTATCTCGGGTGCGATCCAGCATCTGGCCGGGATGAAGGACTCGAAGGTGATCGTGGCGATCAACAAGGATCCGGAAGCGCCGATCTTCAGCGTCGCCGATTACGGTCTGGTGGGCGATCTGTTTACCGCCGTACCTGAGCTGGTCGAAACCCTTCAGTAACGACAGACAAACAACCGCCGCATCCCAACGGATAAAACCAACCGGAGTTGTCATGAGCGAAACAGTCATGTCGGACACCGCGCAACGCCAGGCACTGGCCGACGAGCTGGACAGCTATAACTGCCGTATCGCCCAGCCCACCGATGGGCCGCTTTTCACGCGCGAGCCGCAATCGACGATGCAGGCGGCGCACTGGAAAGCCGCCGAACTCGCGCGCCTGCTCGAGAAAATCGGCGCGAATATCAAACTCGAAGCCGGCGGTCAACGCAGAACCTTGCGTCTCGCTAACCGCGGCTTGCCGTTCGGCACGACGCCGACGATCTGGGCCTCGATCCAGTACATCCTGCCCGGAGAGATCGCCACGGCCCATCGCCATACGGCAAGTGCGCTGCGTTTCATCATGCAGGGTCGTGGCGCTGACACGATCGTCGACGGCGAGCGCTATGAGATGAATGAGGGCGACCTCGTACTCACGCCGGCCTGGGCCTGGCACGATCACGAACACAAAGGCGACGAGCCGATGATCTGGCTCGATGTGCTCGACATTTCGCTGGTGCGCTCAATGCACGCGACCTTCTTCGAGGGCTCCGCTGTGCCGCGCCAGCCGGTGCAGGCGATTCCGGACCATTCGTATCGCCGCTACGGAAGTGGCCTCATGCGTCCGCTCAACGACACGGCTGTACCCGAACTCAATCCGCTGCTGGTCTACCCGGCCGAACGCGCGCAGGAAGCGTTGCGTCTTGCCGCCGGGTTGCCGCCCGATCCATTCGACGATACCGCGCTCGAGTACGTCAATCCGATCACGGGTGGCCCGGCGTTGCCGACCATCGGCACGGTGCTGCAATCGTTGCGGCCGGGCATGCATACGAAAGCGCATCGCCACACCGGCAGCGTCGTCTACTACGTGATGGGCGGCAAGGGCGCGACGATCGTCAACGGCACGACGTTCGAATGGGGTGCGGGCGACTTCATGGCGATTCCGCCGTGGGCCGTGCATGAGCATATCAATCGCTCTCCCGAGACGCCCGCCATGCTGTTTCAGGTCAACGACATTCCGGCACTGCGCAAGCTCGGGCTATATCGCGAAGAAGCCGTCGACGTCGCACCGGTATGACGGAACTGGGAAAGTCGATAAACACTGGGAGACTGTAGATGCAAATACCTGTATTGATTGTGGGCGCTGGCCCGATCGGACTGGCGCTCGCCGGCGACCTCGGTTTTCGCGGCGTGCCGTGCACGCTGATCGAACGAAGCGATGGTCAGGTGATTCAGCCGAAGATGGACATGGTCGGCGTACGCACCATGGAATATTGCCGCCGTTGGGGCATCGTGCCGTGGGTGCACGATGCCGGTTATAACCGCGCGTATCCGCAAGACTGTGCCTGGGTGACTGGACTCAACGGCTACGAATTCGGCCGGGAAGTGTTCCCCAGCCCCCAGGACGAAAAATGCCCGCCGCAGAGTCCGCAAAAGCGCGAACGCTGCCCGCAGAATTTCTTCGATCCGGTGCTGCGTCGTTTTGCGCAACAGCAGAAAGGCGTCGAGATTCGATACGACACGGAGCTGGTCGAATTCAGCGAAACCGCGGACGGTGTCGTCGCGAAGGTGCGCAACGTGAACACCGGTGAAGAGTCGCTGATCGAAGCGAGTTATCTGGTCGGTTCGGACGGCGGCGCCAGCGTCGTGCGTCAGGCGCTTGGCATAGGCATGACCGGCGAGCTGACGCTGACGTACACCACCAATGTGGTGTTCCGTAGCGACCATCTCGAAGCGCTGCACGACAAGAAGCCCGCGTACCGCTATATCTTCATCGGCCCCGAAGGAACGTGGGCCACGCTTGTTGCGATCAATGGACGGGATCAATGGCGCTTCTCGCTGGTCGGTGACGAAACGCGGCTCACGCTCACCGAAGAGCAGATGCGCGCTGCGATCATTCGCGCGGTGGGCCGCGAGTTCGACTTCGAGATTCTGTCGATGCTGCCATGGGTACGCCGCCAACTGGTGGCGGACAGTTATGGTACGAAGCGCGTGTTCATCGCCGGCGATGCCGCGCATCTGACGTCGCCCACCGGTGGTTTCGGCATGAATACCGGGATTCAGGACGCGGTCAATCTGTCGTGGAAACTTGCCGCCACGTTGCAGGGTTGGGGCGGCGAGCATCTGCTTAAGACGTATGAGACGGAACAGCGCCCGGTGGCGATCCGCAATGTCGCGGAGGCGACCGGCAACCTCAAACGGATGCTGTCGCCGCGTGTGCTGTCGCCGTCGAAGGAAATCTTCGAGGACGGTCCAGGCTCCGAAGCGGCGCGGATCGAATTCGGCAATCAATATACGGCGCTGATGAAGCGCGAGTGGTTCTCGATCGGCATTCATCTCGGGTATATGTACGAAGGCTCGCCCATCATCGTTCCCGACGGCACGCCGCAACCGCCCGATGAAGTGTCGTCTTATGTGCAGACCGCGCGTCCAGGTTCGCGTGCGCCGCACGTATGGCTCGCGAAAGGCGAGTCGACGCTTGACCTGTTCGGCAAGGAGTTCGTGCTGATGTGTTTCTCGCCAGCGGTCGCGGAGAGCGGGGCATTGCGCGACGCTGCGGCCCAGCGTCGTGTGCCGTTCAAGTCGGCCGATATCGATAACGAAGAAGCGCGTCGCCTGTACGAACGGCGCCTCGTGCTGGTGCGTCCGGACGGACAGGTGGCGTGGCGCGGCGACGAACTGCCGGACGATCCGCTTGCGCTGATCGATGCGGTGCGCGGTTCAGCTAGTACGAAGATGGATACGACGCCGTTGGCGCAGCAGAGCGCGGTTTAAGGGGAGGGCGCGCGCGGCTGAAAAGTCCGTGCACGCCTGCCGCTTGTCGCTTACGCATCCCGGCCGGGCAGCAACGCATGCGGCACTGACGCAACAGAGGAGCAGATCATGAAAACGTACAGCAAAGCGTGGTGGCTCGATCTGCAAAGCCGTGCGGCCACGACGAGAGGTCAACTGATGTGCGCGATGATGCTGTGCGCACTGGCTTATATGGGCAGCGTGCCGGCTGTGGAATAAAAGAATCGTTCTTCCCTTACGGCGGAAGAACGATGTCTAATTCCTGGAGAGGGCAAGCTGTTTTTGTGCGCTGTTCAGTCGTGTGGGTTGCCTGGGCCCGCCGGCGCGAGGCGTTCGAGAAACACCATGATGGCCGAGTTGAACGCGTCGTTGCGGTCGCCCGCGATCATATGTCCAGCGCCCGGCATCAACGCCGTTTCCAGCTGCGGCAAGCGTGCGCGTAACTCATCGATCCCGTTGCTCGAGACAACATCGCTTTCCGCGCCATGCACGAGCAGAGTCGGAATCTTGATGTTGGGGCACATGTCGAGCAGGCGGTTCGTGCTTTTCTCGCGCTGCTCGTCGTTGCGGCTGGAAAAAAAACGCGGATCCCAATGCCAATAGAGGCGTCCGTCCTCGCGCAAACGGAGGTTCTTCATCAAGCCGCGCGGGTCGCGTGGGCGCGGACGATGTGGATTGTAGGCAGCGACCGCGTCGGACGCCTCCTCGATATTGGCGAAACCGTCCGGATAACCGTTCAGGAAGTCGTGAACACGGCGTAGGCCTGTTGGATTGACACGCGGCGCGATGTCCACTAGCACGAGCGCACGAGCGAGGGTGCCGTTGCTGCGGCCGATGGCGTGCATCGCGGTCATTCCGCCCATCGACGCGCCGACGACAACCGGTTCGGCGGCGACAGTGCCGATCACGGCCTCGAGATCGTCTGCGAGCCGGTTGGACGAGTAGTTCAATTCCGCCGACCAGTCGCTTTCGCCGTGACCGCGTGCGTCGAATGCGAGCGCATGGTAGCCGAGCTCCCCCAACGTTTTGACCGTGCCGCACCAGGAGTGACGCGTCTGACCGCCGCCGTGCAGCAGAATCACGGCGGGCCGGCCAGGTTCGCCGCTTTCCGTCGCGGTCAAGGTAACGCCGTCTTCCATCTTCATACGGCGCGTATGCAGACCGTGGCGCACGGACGTTTTCGTTTGAGCGGTATCCATGCGTTCGTTCGCTTCCGTTCAGTTGACCGGTTTATCCCACACCGGGTGGTTGCCGCCCTCGCTCTGCACGACGTCGAGCGTCATCGAGCCGACCCTGGCGATTTCTATCGTGACCTTGTCGCCGCCCTGAAGCGGACCGACGCCGGCAGGCGTACCAGTGGCGATGATGTCGCCGGGGTACAGCGTCATGACCGCGGAGGCCATGCGGATCATCTCCGGAATATCGACGATCAGATCCCGCGTGCTGGCTTTCTGCCTGATGTCGTCGTTCACCGAGAGTTGCAGATCGATCGCGTCATAGTCAGGCACTTCGTCGGCTGTGACGAGATAGGGGCCAACCGGGCAGAACGTGTCATAGGATTTGCGCATCACGCGCTCTTCCTTGCCACGCACCACCACGTCGATCAGGCATGCGTAACCGAACACGTGATCGAGCGCATCGGCGCGGCTGATTTCACGGCCGCCTTTACCCAGAATGATCGCGAGCTCGCATTCGTGATGGATCTGACGATTCGCAATCGCGGGCAGCACGATCGGCTCGGACGGCCCGCTCAAGCTCGAGTTCGCCTTCAGGAAAAAGCCCTGGCCGTCTGCCTTGAACGGCGAAATGAGCCCGGTGCCGCGCTTCATCTCTTCCACGTGCGCGTGGTAGTTCGCCGGAAACGCGATCACCTTGTTCGGCCACGCGACCGGCGTTTCCAGCTTCACGGTCGAGAGCGGCACACGTTTGCCGCCTTGCGCACGGTCTTCGAGTTTGCCGCGCAACGCGGCAAAGCGGTCGATCACGTGCAGCATGCCGACCGGCGGCCATGCATGCGGTGTAGCGTTCACGAGATCGGATACGTCGACGATATCGTGACCGATCACGACGCCGATACGTCCTCCATCGAAACTTGCAAGCTTCATGTCAATTTCCTGGTTGAGTTGTTCTGGACGCCCGGCGACGTCTGGTCAGCGCGGGATGTCGGCAGACCAGACCGGGCCTTGCATGCACCGGCTCAGTGTCCGCCGATCGCCTCATCGTGTTCGCCGATAGCGGGCGGGCCCGAACGGGCGGTCAGCTTGCGGTCGTCGAAACTGGCCGGATAACGCGCCGCGCGGATCGGGCCGACCGGTGAATCCACGAAGCTGTACACCTGGTTGTTTTTCACCTGCGGGTCGTGCAGAAACTCGTCGAGCGAGAACACCGGCGCGGCGGGCACGTCCATCTCGCTGAAGCGCTGCAGCCAGAACGCCGTCTTGCCCTCCTTGACGACCGCGCCGACGCGGCGGAAAAACGCTTCGGCCATTGCGACCGGGTCGCGCATCTGCTTGAACTCGTCTTTCCATTCCGGGCGGTCAATCGCGTTGAGCGTCTTCGACATCTGTGCGCCGTTGGCCGGCGAAATCACGACGAAGCCATCCGCTGTCTCCAGCACTTGCGACGCGGGCGGTTTCCACGCTGACGTGTCGCCCTCGAAAGTGCGATGCTGGAACATATCCGGGAAGTTGAAGTAGCCCATCACGTCGAGCATCGGCAACTGGACGTAGCCGCCTTTGCCGGTCTTTTCGCGCTCATACAGCGCAGCCAGCACCGCCTGCGCGCCGAACGCTCCGGTGACCTTGTCGACCATGTTGAATGGCGTCACCGCTGGTTTGCCGTTGCGGCCCTCCGACGCGACGATGCCGGTACGCCCCTGAATCAGCGAGTCGAAAGCCGGCGCATTGGCGAGCGCGCCGGTGTCGCCGAAGCCGTTGATCGACAGCCGGATCAGACGCGGATAGCGCGTCTCCAGCACATCGCGGCCAAGACCGAGCGAACCAGCCACGCGGGGCCGCCAGTTCTCGATCAGAACGTCCGCGCGTTCAAGCAGGTTATGCAGGCGGCGAGTGCCCTCCGCCGTTTTCAGATCGATCACGACACTGCGTTTGCCGCGATTCGCATTGGTCCACGAGGCGCCATAGCCCTCGCGGTTATGGCCGAACTTGCGGAATCCGTCGCCACCAGGCGGCTCCACCTTGATGACGTCGGCGCCGAGATCGGCGAGCATCATCGAGGCGAACGGTCCCGTGAGAAAACTCGAGGTTTCCACGACGATGACACCGTCGAGTGGCCGCTTCGGCGCTGCACCCTGGGCGGAGGAGGCGACGTGGTCGGGGGTGTTTGGATCTGACATCTGGCGTCTCTCTGGCTGGTTTGCTTCTGCGTGAAATATCCGCGCGCGTCCGCAATGGCGCTATAAATCATTGGATCAACCTTTGAAATTATAATGATCGAACGCTGGAGTGATGTCAAGCGATAGTGATGCCGGGGCACGCGGGCGCGCGGTGCTGCGCCATGGGCTGCGTAGCAGGAGAAGACCCGCAAGAGCAGGGACGGGCGAACGAAGCAGTGTGCGCGCGAAACGAAGCGGCCACGTATAGCCCGGTATGCGGGGCAATGCGTGGCCGATGAATGCCGCGGGTTTCGCGATGGTGAGCAACGGCGCCGGCGATCGAGCCGCCGTACGCAACTCCACCTTAGAACTTGTGCCGGATACCGAGTCGCACCACCACCTGGCTCGAGGTATTGCTCGGCGTGAGCGTGACCAGATAGGGCACGGCCGCCTGATTGGTCGAGTCAACGCCTGAGGCCTTCATGTAAGCACCAGTCAGGTACACGTCAGTTCGTTTCGACAGGAAGTAATCGGCGATCGCGTTGACAGTCTGGTATTTGGCGGGCTTTTTGCCGTCGATGGCGCCACCGGTGAGATAGTTGTACGCGGCGCCGATTTCGAATGCCGGCGTCACGTAATAGCCTGTGAAGATTGAGTAGTTGTTGAACGCCGCGTTGCCGGTATAACCGAACGGATTGGTGAGGCTCAGCGTGCCCGAGTTCGGACTGTTCAGATTCTGGAAGCGGATATTTGAATAGCCGCCACCAATCGTCAAGCCGCCGGCCGTGTACTGAAGCGCCGACGCGAAGATTTGCAGCTTGCCCGCCGAGGCGAAGCCGCCGTAGATCGGGTTGACCTGAACGCCGGTGACGGAACCGAGATTGTTGGCCGTGGTTGAACCCGTCGAACCGTTGCCATAGAACGACTGGTTCGGATTGTCGATATGCATGTAGCCCGCGGCGGCGATGACCGGACCGATCGCGTAACGCGCACCGACCGACCAGATACTGTTCTTGCCGAACTGTCCCGCTGCGCCCCCGAAGCTATACAGCCCGGTCACGAGCAAACCGTGATAGGCCGGACTCGTGTATTTGATCGAGTTGTTGATACGCTGCGAATCCGCCACGTTGTCGATATCACCCGGGTGATCGGCGAACGCGCCACCGGCATACGTGCCCGCCTGCATCACGTTGATCACGTCGACGATCGAGTCGTATTGCCGGCCGACGGTCAGTGCGCCCCACGGCGCCGTAATCCCGACGAACGCCTGGCGGCCGAAGAACGTGCCGCCCTGCTGGAATCTGCCGGTGCCGACGTCGAAGCCGTCTTCGAGTGTGAAGACCGTCTTGTAGCCGCCGCCCAGGTCTTCAGCGCCCTTGAGGCCCCAGCGCGAGGCCTGCACCAGGCCCGTTGTCATGGAGAAGACGCTGCCGCCAGTTCTACCGTGCGGTGCGCCAGCCTGTGCGGTCTGTACGTTGTTGACGTAGTTGATACCTTCGTCCAGCAGGCCGTATAGCGTGACGGTGCTCTGTGCGAAAACGGGCGCCCATGCTGCGAGCGTCAGCGCGCCTACCAAGGTTTTTGCAAGCTTCAACGTTGTCTCCTAGATCTCGTGCCGCGACGCATGAGGACGTGGCATACCGGGTTTTTGTATGAGTTTTCTGGTCTTCTGTTATTGGATGAACCATTGAATTGAAATATAAGGGATCCAATTTTGCTGTCAAACAGAGCAAACCCTAATGGGGACAAGCAGGCAATATCAGGAGGTCGAAGATACGGCCGCGAATCGTGCGCGAACCTTGGGAAAACCACCTAGGCCATCGAGCTTTGGTCGTTCGCATCCGGCACGATGGGCGGACGGGGCGCGGCCCTGAATGCAAGCCACGCGATGGCGCTGGAGAGCAGTAGCGCAGCGATCATGGTGATGGTCGGATCGTTGGGTGCAAGCCCGATGAACGCCGTACACAGCGATCCGTAGGCCATCTGCATACAGCCGTATAGCCCGGCAGCGGCGCCGACCACGGAGGCATCGACATCGAGCGCGCTACTGATCGCATACGGACTCGACAGTCCGGTGGCGAAGAACATCACGATCATCGGTCCCATGACGGAAACGAGCGTGATCGAATGCGATACGTATGAAACGACCAGACTCAGCGAAGCGGCGCCCATGATCGCACTGGCGATGAGCAGCGCGGCGCGTGCAGGTAGTGTGGCGGCAAGCCGCCTCGCCGCGCTTTGACCGCTCGCCAGTCCGACCACTAGCGAAAAATAGGCGAAGCCGAAGGCTTGCGGCGATAGACCGAGGTGGGATTCCAGAATGAATGGCGACGCGGAGAGAAACGCGTAGATGCCGGTGGTCGCGCTTGCCCCGCCGATGCTATAGGCGAGGAACGACGGCGTTCTCAACAGGTGGGCGTAGCTGCGCAGATAGCGGCGAATCCGGAATTCGCCCGATGGAACATGCGTTTCAGGCACGACCCGCCATACCGACAGCAGCACCAGCGCGTTCGCCGCGCTCATCGTGATGAAGATCCAGCGCCAGCCGAGATGAGCGACGAACTGCGCGCCGATGACCGGGGCGACGGCCGTGGCGATGGCCATCGCAATGCTGAGCGTGGCGAGGCGCCGTATCAGCGTGGTCGAACCGGAACTGTCGCGCGCGATTGCCCGGCCGAGCACGAGGCCGGAGCAACCGCCCAATGCCTGCGTGACGCGCGCCAGCTCGAGCCATGCCAGCGAAGGTGCGCACGCGGCCGCCACGCTGGCGATCGCGAACAGCGTCAGCCCCGCAAGAAGCACGGGACGGCGCCCATATCGATCGGAAAGGGGACCATAGACAAGCTGACCGGCCGACAGCCCGATGATGTAGAGCGTGATTGTCAGGCCGATTCCCGCAGCGGACGCGTGCAGGTCGCGCGCGGCGGAAGGCAGCGCGGGGACGAACACGTGCAGCGGGAAGGTACCGGACAACGTGATGCAGACAAGAATGAACAATGACGGCGCACGCGAGACGGCTTGCTCTGAATCGAGGGGGTTAGTCATGAATGTGCGTATCATTGGATGAACCATTAATGTATTGTCGTGATGCGGCACCTGTCAATTGCGATGGCGGGCGATTGGTCCGCAAAATCACGGCAATGTTGTCGTCCAGGGTTTACAGCAATCGATTCTTTAAACCAATGGATGAACCATTATGGTCTGAGCGTCCGCGCAAATCCTCGCGCTGCGCTACCGTGCGTCGAGGCAGCAGAGAACCGAACCAGGAGAAGGGAGCCAGGAGAACGAACGATGAAATCCCGTGCACAACTTGCAGTGGGCGATGTATCGGCAGCAGCGATGCCGGACGCAACGAGCGGCGGATTCCGGTGGGTGATTCTGCTGGTGATCTGGGCCGCCTTCATGGTGAGTTGCGTCGATCGTTTTGCATGGGCGAGCATCGCGGCGCCGGTAGGGCGCGCGCTCGGTTTCAGGCTCGCATTGCTCGGCTCGCTGACAACGGCCTTCTACGTGGGCTACACCGTTTCGTGTCCGGTCGGGGGAATCCTCGCGGATAAATTCGGCAGCCGGGCAACGCTGGCCATTTCGATGTTCCCGCTGGGTGTGTTGACGTTCTGCTTCGGCTTCGTGCAGACATTCTGGATGGCGATTGCATTGCACCTGTTAATGGGGTTTGCCGCAGGTGCGGAATATGGCGCGACGATCAAGATTCTGACAGTGTGGTTCGGCAAGGATAAAGGGCGCGCCTTTGGCATCTGGGCGACCGGCACATCGGTATCGGTTGTCGTGGCGAACGCGACAGTGCCGCGCATCACGGAGACTTACGGCTGGCAGGCGGCGTATCAGATTCTCGGGATTGCAACGGTGGCTTTCTCGTTGATCTGCTTTTTTGTCGTGAAGAATACGCCGGATGGGAAGTCGGTGCCGCGCATCACCTCGAGCCAGATCGCCGCGTTGCTCAAGAACCGCAATCTGCTGCTGCTCGCACTGGGCGGTGCCGGTGCGTTGTATGGCACGCTTGGCTTTGTGGCGTGGGCCAATGCCTTGATGACGGTTGCGCATGGCGTGTCGCCCGTGATCGCCGGTTCGGTTCTGGTGTGGTTCGGAATCGGCGCATTCGTGTCGAAGCCGTTGTTCGGCTGGCTGTACGACAAACTGATTCACTACGCAAAACTTGTGGCGATAGTCGATCTCCTGCTGTTTATCGTGCTGCTAATCACCTTTGGCAATTGCCGCTCGATTGCCGCCTACTACATGCTCGCGCCGTTTCTCGGCGCCGCCGCCTACGGCTACACGCCGTTGCTCATCGGCCTCTATACGCGAGCGTCGGGACCACAGCTGGCGGGGGCCGCCGCGGGCTTCGTCAACACCGTCTGGTCGGTGGGCAGTTTTATCTCGCCGATCGTCGCGGGTTATGTGTTCCAGCACGGCCGCTCGCTGAACATCACGCTAGGCGTGATTGCGGTCGGCCCGCTGCTGGGCGCCATTCTGCTGTGCTTCGTGCGCAAGCGTGCGGCTGCGGCGTCCTGAACGCTACGTCGTTTCCCCTGGTATCGGTTTCCTTGACACCATGAGCTCCAATGGCATATTTTCAAATGGTTGGGCCAATCAATGGTTTGAAAACAAATTCATCGATCAGGAGACATCATGCGGCGACCTTCCGGCTGGATCCCCGGTTTGCTCAACGCTGTGCGGCGAGGACGTCGACCACTTCAGGTCATGACGCTCGTGTTATTGGCGAGCGCGTGGACGACTACCGCGGCAGCTGCGACGCCTGTGCTGAAAATCTGTCATATCGACGATCGCAGCGGCGCAGCCGCGGATACGGGCACGCAGGGCTACCAGGCGGTTCGTCTTGCTGTCGATCAGATCAACGCTGCCGGCGGCGTGGCGGGCCATCAGGTGGAGTTGATCGGCTATGACGGCAAGACGGATCCGCAGCTATCGGCTTCGTTTGCCGCGCGCTGCGCCGAGGATGATCACGCGCTGCTGATCATCGGGGCGAATCCGGCGGCGGTGGCGACCGGCATTGCCGCTGCGGCCAACGAGGACAAGATTCCGTTCTTCGTGATGGGCGCCACCGTCGACAAACTCACCGACCCGCCCGCGCCCTATCTATTCCGCTTCGGCCCGGCGAACCGGCAAGACGCCGGCGCCGTGGCCGACCTGCTCGCGAAGCAGGGCTTCCGGCGCATAGCGATCATCAACTGCTCGGCGCCGTTCGGCATTGACGGCCAGCGTGCGATGGTCGCTGCGCTGACGGCTCGCCACATTCCGGTGGTCGTGCAGCAAACCTACGACACCGGCGCGGCTGACCTGACGCCGCAACTGTTGAGCGTGCGCGATGCGAAGCCCGACGCGATGGTGATCTTCCCGTATCCAGCAGATGGTGCGCGCGTCCTGAGAACGGCGCAGCAATTGAATCTGAAGCTGCCCACGATCGTGGTGCGCAGCGCCTTGCAGCAGGCCTTGCTGAAGCTGGCAGGTTCGAGTGCCGATGGGGTGCTGGTGCCGAACACGGTCGACCCGAATCGCGCCGACGTGAAGACGTTCTTCGCCGCGTTTAATACGCGTTTCGGTCCGCATTTGCCGAACCTTTACCCGGCAGTGGCCTACGACGCGGCCCAGGCGGCGTTCCGGGCGCTAGCTCAACCTGAAGTCCTCAAGGCGGTCGACAGCGGCAACGTGGAACAGGCCAGGGTGGCGTTGCGCGACGCGGTGGAAAAGATCGGTTCGTTCGACGGTATCGAGGGAGCGGCGGGCACGCACTACCAGTTCAGCGCGACACAGCACCAGGGGCCGCCTGACGAGCACTGGTTCACCTTCATCGAGGTGGCGGGGAACGGTACCCGCTTTGTCTCCGCCAATCTCGACACTTTCCGGCCCAAACCCTGAGAGCGCAATAGCGTAGCGGCGCGCCATGCGTCATGTCTGCCGCTTGATCTTCTGCCACGTCCCAGATTTTGGCGTACTAGCCGCCGCATCCCGACGCTGCGGCAGGTAGTGACGTTCGAGGGCTTTAAGGTGCACTTCCATTTCCCCTGCCGCGCGGTCGGCGTCTCTGGCGACCAGGTGCTTTAACAGCCGCCGGCGTGATGCCATCACTGTGCTGCTTGGTGCAGGCGTGAGCACCTCGAGCAACGAGACCTGGATTTCGACCAGTGCGTCGGTGAGGATGATCAGCAGCGGGTTGCGCGACGCATTCGCAAGGATACGAATGAACTCGAGATTGATCGATACGCGTTCACTGATATTGCCGGCCTTCACCGCTGTTTCGGCGGCGCGCACGTTGTTGACCAGCGCATCCAGATCCGCTTCGGACCCTCGTTCGCAGGTGGCGCGGGTCGTTGCCAGCGCAACCACCATGCGCGCTTCGGTCAGATGTTCGTGGCCGAGCGTGCCGAGACGATACAGGTCGGCGATACCCGTCACCACACCGTCGCCCTGGCCTTCGCGCACGAACGCGCCGCCGGTGGACCCTTTGCGGAATTCGAGGACGCCCGAGATCTCCAGTGTTCTCAACGCTTCGCGCACGGTGTTGCGGCTCAGGCCAAATTGCTCGGCGAGATCGCGCTCCGCGGGAAGCCGATCGCCCGGACGCAACTCGCCGCTACAAAGTTGCGAGCGAATCTGCAACGCCACTTCCTCGAATGCGCGGCGCGCCTGAACGGGTGTGTGCGGGGGGGATGAGGTCTGCCCATCCGGGGTGTCTTGCGGGGCCGTTGCCCGGGGGTGTTTCGGTCGCTGTGGAGTGTCCATGGGTCGAGCCTGGGTTCGCTTTAGAGCCGATGGTACTCCGCGGATTGCGCTTCTGTGTTCGCGGGCGGGTGGCTTTTTCATTAGTGATGCGTTAGTGCACTTCATCACGCGAAGCGGTTTACTTTAAAGGTTCAACCATTTAATCAATAAAACATTGACACCTGACGGTTGCCGATTCTTCGCGCGGCGGCCACCCATCTGGAGACGATCGATGCAACGTGGATTAGACCATCCGTCACTCACTCACGCCGTCCGCCAGTTCGTCCAGCGACAGCACATGCTGCTGATCGATGGCAAGTGGAGCGAGGCTCTGTCCGGCAAGACACTCGACGTCGAAGATCCCGGCACGGGCGAACTGCTGACGCGCGTCGCCGCCGGTGAAGCGGCCGACGTGGACCGCGCTGTGTGTGCCGCCCGCGAGGCGTTCGACACCGGCTCATGGCGCCGCGTCACGCCCGCGGCGCGCAGCAAGCTGCTATGGAAGCTCGCCGATCTGATGAACGATCACGCTGACGAACTGGCCCAGCTCGAATCGCTCGACAATGGCAAGCCGGTGGTGTTCGCGCGGGCGGTCGACGTCCTAAGCTCCATCGAGATGGTTCGCTACTACGCCGGCTGGACGACGAAGTTCGGAGGGGAAACGATCAACGTCTCCGTGCCCGGCGAGTGGCATGCCTATTCGACACGCGACCCGATCGGCGTGGTGGGACAGATCGTGCCGTGGAACTACCCGCTCGGCATGGCGATATGGAAAATCGCGCCGGCGCTCGCGGCGGGTTGCACAATCGTTCTCAAGCCGGCGGAGCAAACGCCGTTGACTGCGCTGCGTCTCGGCGAGCTGATTCTCGAAGCCGGCTTCCCGCCAGGCGTCGTGAATGTCGTCACGGGCTACGGCGAAACCGCCGGCACCGCGCTGGCGGCGCATCCGCAGGTGGACAAGATCGCCTTCACCGGGTCGACGGAAGTCGGCAAGCTCGTCGTCAAGGCGGCGCTTGGCAACATGAAGCGCGTGTCGCTCGAACTGGGCGGCAAATCACCCGTCATCGTCTTTCCCGATGCCGATATCCAGAAAGCAGCGCCGGCGCTGGCGCGCGCGGCCTTCTTCAATACCGGCCAGGTGTGCTCCGCGGGGACGCGGCTCTATGTGCACGAGCACATTTACGACGAGCTGGTCGACCAGGTGTACGCCGAAGTGTCGGGGTGGCAAATCGGTTATGGGCTCGACGCGGACACGAAGATGGGGCCGCTGATTTCAGCCGGGCAGCACGCCCGCGTCACCGGCTATCTCGAGGCCGCGCGCAATGACGGAGCGACGGTTCTTGGCGGCGCACCCAGCAAGCTAAAGCAAGGTTATTTCGTTACTCCGGCCGTCCTCAAGAATACCCAGCCGACGATGTCAGTGGTGCGTGAGGAAATCTTCGGTCCTGTGCTGTGCGCGATGAGTTTTCGCGACAGCGAAATCGGGCAGCTCGCAGCCGTCGCGAACGATACGAGCTATGGGCTCGCAGCCAGCATCTGGACCCGCGACCTCAGCGTCGCGCACAAACTTGCGCGGCGTATCAAAGCCGGCTCCGTCGGCGTGAACGTGCATTCCGTACCCGATCCGTCGCTGCCGTTCGGCGGCTACAAGCAATCGGGCTGGGGCCGCGAACGCGGTCGCGAGGCGCTCGATCTTTACACGGACGTGAAAAGCGTCGCCATCAATCTGGATTGACCCACCGGCACCGAACCGGCGCGCGTGGCGCTTGACAGCCACCTGGCCGCTGCCTAGACTTTGTTTAATTGGTTCAACCAATGAGGTAATCGAAGTGAGCAATATTCCGAGTCAACTGGTGACATACGAAGCGCGAGACGGCCGCGCGTACATCACGTTCAACCGGCCCGAGAAGAAGAACGCGCTGACCGGGCAGATGCTCGACACGCTGATGGAGCACCTCGATCGCGCGGAGGCCGATGACGATGTGCGCGTCATCGTCTTTCGCGGGGCAGGCGGCGACTTTTGCACCGGGCACGACCTTGCCGAAGTCGGCCACGAATACGGCGAACCGCAGCTCGACGCGGCGGGCAAGCCGCGTCGTCCGAGTCAGCGCGCGCGTCTGCATCACGACAGGCACTACATCGCCCGTTTTCAGCGCATTTTTCTGTCGCCGAAACCGACGCTTGCGTTGATCAGCGGCTATTGCATCGGCGCGGGCTTGTACATTGCCGAAGGTTGTGACCTGTCGATCGCGTCGGACAACGCAAAGATCGGCCATCCGGAGCAGAAGCTCGGTCTATCCGGTGCGTCGTACTTCGGTGCGTGGGAAATCATGGCGATGGGGCCACGCAAGGCACGCGAACTCCTGTTGCTTGCCGAACTGTGGACCGCGCCGGAAGCCCTCGCCGCCGGGCTCGTGAACAAGGTTGTGCCGCAAGCGGAACTCACCGAGGCGGGCGAAGCATGGGCCGAACGTATCGTCCGCTTACCGCGCGACGGCCTCGCAATCGGCAAGGCGGCGACCCACCTGGCTTATGACTCGCTGCGGCTGACCAGTCAGTTCTCGTACGGCTACGTGATGCACGCGCTGGCCACTAACGTGCGCTACGAAAGCGACGAGTTCAATTTCATGAAGGCGAAGCGTGAGTCCGGCGTGCGGGCATCTAGCCACGGCCGGGAAGCGTTCTATAAGTCGTCGGACGGCGCGGACACGTCGTCGTAAGCCGAGCGGGACGCTTCGTTATGCGCGCGGGTTTCATGGAAAGGAGAGGACGTTGGGTGCTTTACACAAATTGCGCGTGCTCGATTTCACGCAGATGATGACCGGTCCGATGGCCACGATGATGCTTGGCGATTTCGGCGCCGACGTGATCAAGATCGAAGCCCCGGAAGGGGACCCATTTCGCGCATCGGGTGAAGTGACGCTCGGTGGCGACGGGGTGTTCTTTCTCAGCATGAACCGCAACAAGCGCGGCGTCGTGCTCGACCTGAAAACCGGGCAGGGACGCGAGACAGTCAGGGCTCTCGCCGCGGAGGCCGACGTGCTCGTCGAGAATTTTCGCCCGGGGCTTGCCGAGAAGCTGGGTCTGGGTTGCGACGCGTTGCGGGCGCTCAATCCGCGGCTCATCTACTGCTCGATTACCGGCTTCGGCCGCGAGGGGCCGGACCGCGACCGTCCGGCGCTCGACCAGGTCGTGCAAGCCGAATCCGGCCTTATGCAGATCACGGGGACGGCGCAGAGCGGTCCGCTCAAGACGGGCTTTCCTTTCTCCGATCTCGTTACTGCGCTACTTGCCACGACCGGTATTCTCAACGCGGTCATCGCGCGCTACGAAACCGGTGTCGGCCAGCGAATCGATCTGTCGATGCTCGATGCGTCGATCTTCAGTATCGCGCCGCGTGACGTTTACTACGCGGCGACTGGCAAGACTCCGCCACGGACCGGCAATGAGCACTGGGACATCGTGCCCAACAATACCTACGCGACACGCGATGGCCGCGAGGTCATGGTGATCTCGATCAACGACAAATTCTGGGCCATCCTCGCGCGCGCCCTGGGGCTTGGAGAGATGGCGGCCGATCCGTTGTTCGCGACGAAGTCTGCACGCCTGAAGAACCGGCAGTTGCTGGATAAACGGGTCGCTGCGGCATTTCGTGAGCGCACGCTGGCCGACTGGGAAGCGGTGCTGCGTGAAGCAGGCGCGATTTACGGCGCGGTGCGCACGTGGGACGAGGTCTTCAACGACCCGCACGTTGCCGGTGATCTCGTCCATTCGATAGAGCACCCAGCCGCGGGCCCGCTTGCGGTCCTCAAAAATCCACTGCGATTCTCCGCGACACCGAGCGAGATTCGCCGTCCACCGCCGCGACTCGGCGAGCACACCGACAGCGTACTCGCCAATCCGTCGGCTGCCTGGGACGCGTGCTGAGCGGCGCGTTGAGTGACGTGCTGAATCCGGCGACTTTCCGCTTTCAATGAATTCACATGGAGTAGAGGACATGCCAGAAAAAATCACCGTCGTTACCGGTGCCAACGGCCTGATCGGTCAGGCCATCTGCACCGTGCTGGAGAAGCAGGGATACACCGCGGTAGGTCTCGATATTGCCGACAAAAGTGCACGCGATGGCGCATACCGTCAGTGCGATCTGACCGATCTCGACGCAATCGATGAAGCGTTTGCCGCGATCGATCGCCAGTACGGCACCGTGCGGGCGTTGGTCAACAATGCGGGTGTCTGGCACGGCAAGGCGTTTTTCGACATCACGGCTGCTGACTACGCCTTCACCTTCGACGTCAACGTGCGCGGCATGTTCTTCGCCACGCAAGCGGTGGCGCGGCGTCTGGTCGAGGTAGGCGGCGGCGGGACGATCGTGAATCTGGCGTCGATTGTCGGGCATACCGGCAGCGCGGTAACGGATTACGGCGGGTCGAAAGCCGCGGTGATGGCGATTACGCGTGGCCTTGCGAAGCCGTTGGGCGCGCACGGCATCCGCGTCAACGCTGTCTCCCCCGGCACAGTCAATACCGCAATGGGGGCCGCCGTGCCGAAAGCCGCGCGCGACAGATTCATCGCCAGCACCGCGCCGCAGCGTGCCGCGGAGCCCGAAGAGATCGCGAACGTGGTGGGCTTTCTGGCGAGCGACGCGGCCAGCTACATGTACGGCGCGATCGTCGACGTGAATGGCGGTCTCTACTAATCGCGGCCATGGCGCAAAAGATCAGGATTGCGGTGGTCGGTGCCGGCGCGATAGGGGGGTACATCGCAGGGCATCTGGCGCGAGCAGCGCGCGCCGAGGTGAGTGTCGTGGCGCGCGGGCGCACGCTTGCCGCGCTGCACGCGACCGGCTTGCATGTCACCACGCCGCGCGAGACGTTCTCCGTGGCGGTCAATGCGGTTGACGATCCGCGCGCGCTTGGCCCGCAAGACTATGTATTTCTTACGCTGAAGGCACATCAGGTCGATAGCGTGCTCGACACGATCGCACCGTTGATTGGGACGGGAACGACCGTGCTCCCGCCGACCACCGGCATTCCGTACTACTTCTTCTATGGTCAGAAAGGCGCGGTTGCCGATAGCCGGCTGACACCGCTGGATCCGGATGATCGCCATTGGCGGGCCATGCCTCCCGCACAGGCACTGGGTGTTGCTTACTGGATCGGTGCGCACTCGCCCGAACCGGGTTACGTCGTGCAGGACGGAGAGCGGGCGGCCTGCCCGGTCGGCGAAATCGACGGTTCCAGAAGCGAGCGCGTAGTGCGCCTGAGCGAACTGCTGGGCGAGGCCGGTATTTACGCGCCAGTGCGCGAGAATATTCGCGGCGATATCTGGGTCAAGTTCGTCAACAGCCTGTGCTGGAATCCGGTGGCCGTGCTCACGCTCGCGCGCCTTGGCGAAATGGCCGAGGCGATGAGTGTGTTGCCTGTTGTCCGTACCATGATGGAAGAGGCCGACGCAATCGGCCGGCAGCTCGGCGTCGACATCCCGCAGGCGCCGGATAAACGCATCGCCGTCACACTCGGCGCCGGCGCGCACAAGATGTCGATGCTGCAGGACCTTGAGTACGGCCGTCCGCTCGAACTCGATGTGCTGGCGCGTTCCATCGACGCGCTGCGCACGCTTGCCGCCGCGCCGACACCCACCATCGACACGGTTCTCGCCCTCGCGCAACTGCGAGCCCGCAGTGCGAGCCGTTCCACGCATCTGCATTCCTGAGAGTTCAAAGTATGTCCGCGCACACCACACCAGAAACGTCTGCGCCTGCCAGCGACGCCTTTATTCGTCCACTGGCCGGCGTCAAGATCGTCGAAGCGGCCAGCTATCTGGCCGGACCGTTCGCCGCGCAGATGCTCTCGGATCTGGGCGCCGATGTGATCAAGGTTGAACCGCCCGGCGGCGATCCATATCGTAACTTTGGGTTGAGCCGTCACGGCGTGGGCGTGGTATGGGGAAATGCGAACCGCGGCAAGCAGGGGGTCGTGCTCGACTTGAAGAGGCCGCAGGGTCTCGATTCGTTCAAGCAGTTGCTGCGCGGCGCGGATATTTACATCGACAATCTGCGCCCGCATATCGCCGAAAAGCTTGGCGTCGGCAAGGAAACTGTCGAGGCGCTCAATGCGTCGCTGATTCGTCTCTCCATCACAGGCTATGGTCCCGACGGCGATGCCGCGCGGGAACCGGTTTTCGACGCGCTGGTGCAAGGAAGAACGGGTCTGATCGCGTACGAGGCCGCTGGCGGCGTGCCGAAAGCAACCAATAGTTTCATGGTCGACAAGCTTTCCGCGAGCTTCGTCTGTCAGTTGGCGCTGGCGGGGCTGCTGGCGCGCAATCGTAGTGGCAAGGGCGTGCACATCCAGACGTCGATGCTCGACATGGTCTCGTACTTCAATTTCCCGGATATGTTCCAGCATCGCACGTATCTGAACGACGATGCATCGTGGCGGGCACCGCCGCAACCTGTCGTCGCGACGCAGGATGGCTACATCGTGTTGTCGCCGGTGTCGGGAAAGCAACTGGCGAAGACGCTCGAAGCGATCGGCCATCCGGAATGGAAAGACGAGTTGCGCGGCATTGCCGACAAGGCCGACATGGCGAGCACGTTCTTTCAGCGTATTGCCGCACCGCTCAAGGAGCGTACCAGTCGCGAATGGCTCGCGAAGTTTCGCGAACTCGAGGTCCCGTGCGGCCCAGTCAACGATCCGGATCAGCATCTCGACGATCCGCAAGTGCTTCACAACCGGCTGTATTCGACGCTCGATACGCCGCTCGGGCCGGTCCGCTCGGTGCGCTATCCCGGTGTGTTCGACGGCAACCTGCTCACTGCCCGTTTTCCCGCGCCTGCGCTCGGCGAACATGACGGCGAAGCGCCATGGGGAACGGAATGATGAGTTCGCTGTCAGGTTGGCGTCGTGCTGTCCGACTATGGACTGAAGGCACAGCAGGGCGCGTTCGTGATGACGATTGTCGGGGTCGCGATGATGGCCGGCCGCGTCGGCTTCGCGCTGGGTTCGGAAGTCGACGCACTCGCCTATATGGCGTCACGCGTGTTTGGCCGACGGCATCTGGGCGCCGTTTACGGCTCGCCGATGCTTCCCACTTCCGTGGTCAGCTTATGTGCGACGGTTATCAGTCAGGGATCTCGGGCTCAACCAGCTTTGCCAACTGAACAAGCGACTCCTGCCAGCCGAGGTAGCACATCTCAACAGGAATGACCTCGGGTATGCCCTCCTGCACAATGGTGAGCTCGGTTCCGCAGGACACCTGCCGCAATGAAATGGTGGCGTGCATCTGGCCGGGCAGGTTCGGGTCGTCGAATCGGTCCGAGTAGCGGATCTTCCCGAACGGCACCAGTTCGACGTACTCGCCGCCGAACGAGTGGCTGTTGCCGGTGCTGAAGTTACGGAAGGACATCTTGTAAGTGCCACCAACGTGGGCATCCATGTGGTGGACCTGACAGGTGAACCCGTAGGGAGGAAGCCACTTCGCTATCGCGTCGGGTTCGAGGAACGCTCGATAGATGCGTTCCGGAGTAGCGCGCAAGACGCGTTGGAGATGGACGGTTCCGGTAGTCATGGTGTGCTCGCCTTTCACAAGAGAAGTTGGACATACTCCTACGACGATTCGGCGTCGCCGGTGTCGACATAGGCTGAGACCAGGAAAAACCCGTAGGTACCGGTAAGTTCACCTGCTACCGATCCGTCGACTAATATTCGAGCAAATCACCCGACATCCTGAAGGGATTCGAGGCCAATGGCCACGCATTTCAGGAATTGGGTGCATGATGACCTATACCGCTTGTTCGTCGAAACCGTGGACAGACAGTCCGCGAGCCTGGTCCATGACACCTGTGTTTCGCTGACTTGTCGAATCGCACGTCAACCATGGCGCAGGAGAGAGCAATGTCTGGACACCAGGTCACTTTGAGTCAGGAGTTCATCGCGCAGCAGCGCAAGCGCCTTGAGGCACTGCGCCGGGAACTATTGGGCGGAGAGGAAAATACGCTCGCGAACGAGAGGGCGGCTCAGGAGCAGCATGGCGACGAGGCCGAGGAGCTCGAGGATAAGGCGCAGGGAATGGCGCAGCGTGAGATCAACCAGACGCTACATGACGTGCACGACCGGCGCATCAGGGATATCAAGCGGGCGCTGCAGAAGATCGCGGATGGTACCTATGGTTTCTCCGATGTTAGTGGTCAGCCGATACCGAAAGCCCGGCTCGAATCAACGCCCGAGGCTATCCTCACCGTTGAGGAGCAGCGTAGCCGCGAGTCCCGCTAAGGCCGCGCGGCAAGCTCGTCCAGGTGGTCCAGCAGGTCGGCGGGATCGTCGTGGACGCGTAGTGCGGCAGTTACCTCGTCAGATGCTTCGTCATACGCTCGCCCGCCACATAGCCAACCCGTTCGCGGGCCTTCCCGGCAAGCCTTTGGCGGCATCTCCCCAATGCTTATTATCGGAAAAACCAACGTTCCCTTATTCACGATCCATCCATGGAATTCAAGAACGTATCTGGGGCTTCGTTATGCTAACCACGCTCAAGTTCTGATTGCAGGGCAACAGGTTATGCACGCGCTGAATATTGACGCTCTCAAAGCACAGCGCCCGGCGAGGCAAGCGATCAGGGTTATCCGGTCATCGAGCATATCAAGCGGATCGTGAACGGCGACATCATCTGGGTGCCCGCGCTCGAAGGCGGCAGCGTGCTGTCCATGCGCGGTGACGACTTCGAACTACATCCCGGCGAAGACCTGTCGATTGGCTATCGGCGTGCGCAATGGGCCGCGAGCCCTTCGTTGCCTCCCGCTACGTTGAAAATGCTGTCGAGCTTTTCGTGCTCGTCCAGAAAACGCATGGTCGCTTCATAGGTCGCGGCACCGGAATCAGCGCCCTTGATGACCTCGATGAGGTTCACGTTGGGGAAGCGTTGTCGTAGCACAGAGCGGAACCCGATCTCACGATCTTCGTGACATGTATAGGAGAACGCGATCGCCGGGACATGTGCAGGTTCACGGCCGACATTCGATTTTTCGCCTCCGATAATTTCCAAAAACCTGATGGGGCCCGCTGGTCATTTTCACCGCCAGAGCGCCTTGCAGCATGCTTTCCCGGCCAGAAAACCGTTTTTGACCTCTCGAAAACCCTGGATCGCGGCGTATTTTTTACTCGTTGACATATGACGTCTTACCTAATACCTTGATGAAAGGCGCACAGGTGCAGATGACTCGCGTGACGCGCGATTCCGCCAATTCATACGCCGAAAACGCCGATGCCCGATCGGGACAGATCAGGGCTTTGGTCGATTGATCAATTCGAAAACCGCTGAGGTATCAAATGAAGACCCCGCTCTCAATCACGCGCTTTGCGTTGGCTGCGTCACTGGCTGCTGGCGCATCTCTGTCCACTTCTGCTGCCTACGCCGGTGACGTAACGGTCGGCTTCGCCGCCCCCTTGACGGGTGCTTCGGCGCATTACGGCGTGGATCTGAAGCGCGGCGTCGAGCTTGCCCTCGACGATGCAAACACGAAGAAGCTTGTTATCGGCGGGCAGCCGGTTCATTTCGTCCTGGACGCCGAGGACGATCAGGGCGATCCGCGTATGGGTTCGCAGGTTGCGCAGAAGATGGCCGACTCGAAGGTGGCGGGCGTGGTTGGCCATTTCAATTCGGGCACCAGCATTCCGGCCTCGCGCATCTATAACACCGCGAACATTCCAATGGTTTCGCCGACGGCCACCAATCCCACACTGACGTCGCAGGGGTTCAACAACGTGTTCCGCGTTGTCAACTCCGACGCGCAGATGGGACAGCTCGCGGGACACTCCGCCGTCCAGGCCCTGAAGGGCAAAAGCATTGCGGTCATAGATGACCGCACGGCATTCGGGCAGGGTATGGCCGACGAATTCGTCAGGGGCGTGCAGGCGGCAGGCGGCAAGGTCATCGACCGTGAGTACACGACAGACAAGGCTGTCGACTTCAAGTCACAGCTCACGCGCATCAAGTCGTTTAACCCGGACGTCATTTTCTGGGGTGGTCTCGATCAGCAAGCCGGTCTGCTGATGAAGCAGATGCGACAACTCGGCATCAAGGCGGTCATGCTGGGTGGCGGCAGCTTCGAAAACGAAACATTCCTCAAGGTCGCCGGCGATGCTGCCGAAGGCGCGATGTCCTGGGACTACGGGGTTCCACTGTCGAAGATGAAGACGGGCCGCGAGTTCGACGAGAAGATGAAGGCGAAATACAACGAGGGCGTTGTCGCTTACGCGCCGTCCGCGTATGACGCCACCTGGGTGCTGATCAATGCCATGCAGAAGGCCAATTCAATCGACCCGAAGGTGTACGGCCCGTTCGTAAAATCTGTCTCGTTCACCGGCATCTCCGGAAACATCGCGTTCATGCCGAATGGCGACATGAAGGACCCGACTGCAACGTTCTACAAGGTAGTAGGTGGCAAGTGGGTTCCTCAGGCTATTGCCACGGGCGACAAGGTCGAACCCTTCACCAACTGACGGGAATCGGCGGAAGTGGGGCGCCGTCCAGGTTGAGCCGGTCCGACGGATGGTCGCCCACAACGTCTCCGTTCCCCTTTTTTCTGGCACGGCGCTGATGATCGATTCGTGTCTGATTCAGACGCGAGGAGATCTGGCGAGTGGAAAATGAAGGATAAAGCTAGAGAAATGCGTACTCACGCGCCAGCGAGCGTCGCTGGTTCGACGGGAACGTGAGCCGGAGCAGCAGGTCCTCGAATTAACACGAGGACCTGAGCGTCATTCAGAACGCGTGCTCGACAGGTGATGGTAGCGTTCGAGACTTTCGTTCAGATGGCGCCGCATGGCCCGACGCGCCGCAGTCTCATCCTTGCGTTCGATAGCGTCGAGAATATCGCCATGCTCCCGCTGGATACGCCTGATATACGTCTTGCGCTCTTTGGGATTGGCTTTGGCGTGTTTCAGACGCAGGTCGATAATGATTTCCTGACCCAGCGTGCGCAGGATTGACGCAAAGTGCGGATTCTCCGAACACGTGGCAACCGCCAGATGAAACTCGAAGTCGGCTCGTGCACATTCTGCATCATCATCCACGGCGACGATTTCCATTCGCGCATAGATTTCCTTCAGCGCTCGAAGGTGTGCCTCGGACCGGCGCTGGGCAGCGTAGGCCGCGCATTCCGTTTCAACGCCAGTGCGCAATTCAAGCACATGCATTGAATTGTTCAGCGTGGCCGTGTCAAGATAGCCGGGCTCTGCCGACGGTCCCTTGCCATCCGCAACGAAAACGCCAACGCCGTGACGCGCAATCAGCCGGCGACCCAGCTTAAGCGAGGCCACTGCTTCGCGAACCACGGTGCGGCTCACGCCAAATTCGCTACAGAGTTCGGGTTCAGTTGGGAGCTTCGCGCCTGGAGCGTATTCGCCCCGTTCCATCTTGTCGTTCAGTGCCTGGATGACCAACTCGGTCAGGCTGCGGCGTTTTCCAGAACTGGCAGCATTCTTTAGTAAAGTTTCAGCGTCCAGAGTCATTCCTAATGCTCCACACCGGGTCAGGAGAGCTCTGCAATTCACGGATGCAGACATACCGCGCCGACGCGGGTAGAAAATGTCTGACCTGCGCCGTATGACATATTATGACTTTACCACAGTCATGCTATGGCCGCGGCTCACCCCACGGACGGCATGGGGTGAGATATTGATGCTGCTCAAGCGTAGATGTAGCCACCGCTCACGATGACATTCTCGCCCGTTGCGTAGGTGTTACGGGCGCTTGCCATCATGACGACCCACTGCGCGATTTCCTCAGGTTCGGCCGCACGTCCCAGCGGATTTGCCGCCGCAAGCTCGCCGAGGAAACCCGCTTTCTTTGCCTTTTCAGTTGCAAAGCCGGCCGGTGCGACCGAATTGACGAGAATGCCATCCTTTGCAACTTCGGCCGCAAACGACTTCGTCAGGCTCACAACGGCGGCTTTCGTCGCCGCGTAGTGAGCGTTCTGCGGGTGTGCCTTGAAAGCGTCGACCGATGTGATGTTGACGATGCGGCCAGCTACGTGAGCCTCCACCTTGGGGCGGTTACGCATGTGTTCGATCGCCGCGACCATCATGTGATAAGTGCCCTTGATATTGACCGCGTTTTCCAGATCCCAGTCGTCGTCCGAAATCTCCAGGATTGGCCGGCGCGGATAAATCGCGGCGCTGTTTATCAGGCAGTCGACACGGCCGAGCGCTGCAACGGTCCGCCGGAAAACTTCGTGCGCGGACGCTTTGCGCGTAATGTCACCTTCCGCTCCGAAGACGTTGTGGCCTTCTTGCTTCAGCTGACTGACGGTCTCTTCGAGCAGGGGCCCATTCTTGTCGATCAGCGCAATACTTTCCGCGCCGTCCGACAGCATGAGTCTTGCGACAGACAGACCAAGCCCGGAGGCGCCGCCAACGATTACCGCTCTTTGATTCTTCATGGTTCGGTTATTCCAGTTAGAAGTTACTTTACCGAGACAATCTGCGACCCACCGGGTGCCTGATCGGTTGGAAAGACTTCCATACGCGACAGGTCGACAGAGTCCGGAAGTCTGATCGCCGTCGCGACCAGTTCCGCGATGTCCTCAGGCTGTATCGAGCGATAAGCCTCGTAGAGTTTCTCGTTGGCGCCTTGCTCGCCAAGCGCGGTGCGATACAGGTTCGTCTGCACCCGCCCCGGGGCGATCTCGGTCACGCGGACTTTGCTGCCCAGCAGGTCGCAACGCAACGAATCACAGAACATGCTGATTGCAGCTTTGGTCGCGCCGTATACAGCCGTGTTCGGATGCGGGAAGCGGCCCGCACTCGAACCGATGAAGAACAGATGCCCACGCTTTCTTTTCAGCATGCCGTTGAGGGCCATGTGTGCGAGACGCAGTGGCGCGCGAAGGTTGATGTCGACCATGTCGTCGATATCATGGGTCGCGCATTCGTCGAATCTGACGATTGCCGGCAGAAGCCCGGCATTGTTGACGACGACGTCGATCTCGACGCGCTCGAAGAGTTCGCGCAGCGGCGACGTGTCACGCAGATCAATGGCGATTGGCGTGACATTGCCTTCCTGCGCCAGGCTGTCGAGCGCGCCCGCGTCACGGCCCAGCGCGTAGACGTGCAAGCCTTCTTTCACGAGCCGACTTGCGACCGCTCGACCAATACCACTCGAAGCGCCAGTCACCAGTGCTGCACGGTAGGGATGAGAGTTCATTGATGTGTCGATTTAACGGATAAAGGGCGGCGTCAGATCACGCCTTCTTCGAGGAAAGGCCTGTTTTCAACCACACGTTGATAACCTAGCGGCGCGAGATCGAGTGCACGGTATTCGCCGTAAGTGATGAGTTCACTCAGCCCGCGACCCACGGCAGGCGACTGCTGCAGACCATGACCGCTGAAGCCGTTTGCAAACAGGAAGTTCGTTACCTCGGAGTGAGGTCCAACGACCGCGTTGTGGTCGAGCATGCAAAAGTCGTAGTGTCCCGCCCATGCATTGACGACCTTGATGGCTTCGAATGCGGGAACCCGTTCAGCGAGAGCCGGCCAGATCATTTCGTCGAACTCCGAATGGATGACATCGAAATCGTTCACGTCAGCGAGCGGATCCGGATCGGGATAGCAGCCCGTCAGATAGTATTTTCCTTCGGGTCTGAAAAAGATTCCTGTTGTGTCGATTGTGAGCGGTACCGTGCCCTGCAGCGGTGTACGGCAATCGAATACGAACAGGCAACGCTTGCGCGGTTCGACAGGAATATCCAGGCCGGCCAGCCGGGCCATCGCAGGGCCGCGTGTGCCGGCGGCGTTGACCATCGTCCCGCAGCTGATGGTTTCGCCGCTCTTGAGTACGACGCCCGTGACCTTCGAGCCTTCGCGACGAATGTCGACGACCTCGTTCTCGATGTATTCGATGCCGAGCGCGCGTGCCTTGCGTCGCATGCCTTGTAGCAATCCATAGCTGTCGAACCAGCCTTCGCCGGTCTGGCCGCAGACGCCGTTTACCAGTCCATCGGTGTTGAGCCAGGGGAAGCGGGCCTTGAGCTTCTCCTGATCGAGCAACACGACATCGGCGCCGTTTTCTCTCTGCGTCGCGTAGTTGCGCTCGAACATCGGCGCTCCGGCCGCGTCGCCGAGATACAGGTAGCCGTTCTCCTTGAAACCGAGTTCCGGCGCATCGCCATCGACCTCGACGAGTTCATGGAAATGGCGAATGAATTCAGTGCCGAATTGCGAAATCTTGATGTTCAACGGGTTGGAGAACTGATGCCGGATCGACGCGCTCGACAGGGCAGTCGCAGACTGCGCGTATGACCAGTCACGCTCCACCACCAGGACCGAGCCGTTGAAATCGGGGTTCTTCGCCAGAAAATAGGCGGTGGCGCTGCCTACGACCGCGCCGCCCACGATCACCACGTCGTAGTGGGTCTTTGATGCTTGCTGTGCCATCTTGGTGCTTTCCGAAAAGACGTTCTGGACCGAATCGCCTAGTTGGCTTTCGGATCTTCGTAGTGGCCGTCTGCTGCGAACTGGCCACCCTGATAGCGCACGGCGGGGTGTCGCGGGTCAGGTACCGGCGTATTCGCGTAAACCTCCGCGCGATACGAGTCAGCGGAATCCCGCGGTGAATAGCCGAGGTATGCCGCCTCCGTGTTGTCCCAGAAGTTGGCGCTGTTTTTCGAATTGCCGTACACGATCATGTGGCCGACACTGGATGCCATCACCGCGCGGATGCACAGGTGCGAGAAGTCGTCGTAAGAAAGCCACGTGGCCAGCATGCGCCGGTCGACGGGCTTCGGGAAGCAGGAGCCGATCCGGACACATACCGATTCAAGACCAAACTTGTCGAAGTAGTAGCGCGACAGGTTCTCCACGAATGTCTTGCTGACTCCATACAGGCTGTCCGGCCGTTGAGGCACGTTTGCGTCGATGGTCTGCGTGCATTCATAGAAGCCGATCGCGTGAACGGAACTCGCGTAGATCACTCGCTTCACACCAAACTGGCGTGCCGCTTCGTAGATGTTGTAGCTGCCGATGATGTTCGAATCGAGAATGACCTGGAAGGTGTTCTCGCGCGGTGCGCCACCGAGGTGGACGACCATGTCGACGCCTTTCATCATGTCGAAAACGGCGTCCCGGTCAGCCAGGTCGCAGACAACGAGCTTTTCGTTCTCGCGCGCCTCACCCAGCGGCTGACGATCGCTGAGCGTCAGCGTTTCGGCGTAGGGTCGCAGCGAGTCGCGCAGCACGGCGCCGAGCGCGCCGGCCGCGCCCGTGATCAGGATGTTCTTGAACGGGGGCGTAGTGATGTCGGTCATGTCTGCTCCTTACTGTCCAGCCGATGTCTTTAAGGCATCGAGCGTGACGCCGTAGTCGTCACACAGTTGCTCTTCAGAGATGTAATCGTTGCGGATATCGCGCAGCAGTGCTTCCCTGTCGCGTTCCGCCGGCGAGCCGACACCACCCCCGCCGGGCAGGGAGAGCGTGACGCGCTGATGTTCCGCGACCATCTGCGTTCCTTTACCCTTCATCTTCGTGCCGTCGGACAGCGTGACCTGGCCAGCGGCGCCAGACTTGCCGCCAGATTGTCCGCGTGCCGGATGGTCGATACGATCGAACATGGCGTTGAAGCGGAACTGGTAGCCGGCGCGCGGTCCGATTTCGACGATCTGCCCGAGGCCGCCGCGCAGCTTGCCGGCGCCACCGGAACCCGAGCGCATTTCCTTGCGCCAGACGACGATCGGACCGACCTGCTCGGTGGCCTCGACCGACATGGCGTGAACGCCGCTGGGGAAAGCGGTGGCGGACAGGCCGTCGAGCTCCGAACGCGCGCCCGTCCCGCCGCTGTTGAACATCAGGATTTCGCTACCCCTCAGGCCAGAACCTTCGCGAACTGGACGCGCACTCACATGCAGATTCCACAGTGCACCCGAGCCTTCGGCAGGTACGTGGCCCGGCAGGATCTTGTGCAATGCGCCCAGCACAAGATCGGGCACGAAGTGGCCCAACACATGGCGAACTGCTACCGGGCTCGGGCGCTGAGCGTTCAGGATGCAGCCCTCAGGCGCCTGCACGCGGAACGGTTCGAGCGACGCTGCGTTGTTGGGCACCTCGGGTGCGATGATGCATTTCAGGCCATAGCAGGCGTAGGCTTTCGCATACAGCAGGGGCACGTTGATGCCGTACGGGCTGGCCGGTGAAGTACCCGCAAAGTCCGCCATCAGGTGATCGTCGCTGACTGTCAGCGTGACGTTTAGCGTGACAGGCGTGTCATAGCCGTCAAGCGTCATCTGGTTGGTCCCGGTCTGCTTGGGCAGCGCGGCAATGCGCTCGAGCGTCGCTTCGCGGCTGCGCGCCAGGATGAATTCTCCGATGCCTTCGACGTCCTTCAGGTCGAATTCCCTCAGCATCTCGAGCAGGCGCTTATGACCCGTTTCGTTGCACGAGGCGAGTGCATATAGATCGCCCACGACCTTGTCGGCTTCGCGCACATTGTTGCGCAGGATATTGATCAGATCGCGATTGACTTCTCCACGCTCGATCAGCTTCATGATCGGAACGAACAGCCCCTCTTCGTAGATCTCACGCGAGTCGGGACCAAAGCCGCGGCCGCCGATGTCCACCACGTGCGCTGTGCTGGCGAAGTAGCCGATCAGTTCGCCGTTGTGGAACGAAGGGGAGACGACGGTGAAGTCGTGCAGGTGACCGGTGCCTTTCCACGGATCGTTGGTCAGGTAGACATCACCTTCGTACATGTTGTCCGTGCCGATCGCGTTCATGAAATGCTCGACGGCTTCGGCCATTGTGTTCACGTGACCCGGCGTGCCCGTGACCGCCTGCGCCAGCATACGGCCGCGTTTGTCGAAGATGCCGGCGGAGAGGTCGCCCGCTTCGCGAACACTGGTGCTGAACGCCGTACGGATCAGGGCCATCGCCTGTTCTTCGACGACGGAGATCAGGCGATTCCACATGACCTGCATGTGGATGGTGTCAAGGTTACTGAGAGACATGGTTCTACTCCTGATTACCTGGCGGCGTTCAGTTCTTTGGCGACCACGAGCAGGCAGCCATCAGGCTGCACCATGGCATCGAAGGAAGACGTGACTAGTGTTGACGTTTCGGGCTCGACGATGATGGCCGGGCCCGTTACGCTCTCGCCGAACTTTAACGAACCGCGCTCGACAATGGCTGCATCCACAAAACGATGCAATGCCGCATCGAAAATCTTGCGGGTTTTCGGCGGGACGACAGCGTCGCGGGACGTCACAAACTGCAGACGCTCGACGGGCGGCAGCGGTGAGCTTGCCTTCACGGCCCAACTGACGATTTCGATGTCGAGACCGTCGATCGGGCGGCCGAAGAACTGCGTGTACGCCTTCGTGAACGACTCAGCGAATGTGACACGATCTTCAGCGGCAAAGCGCCGATACGGGACGGCGACAGGAATTTCCCAGCCTTGGCCGACATAGCGCATGAAGGTCTTGATTTCGACAATCGGCTCTGCGTCACCTGAGCCCTGGCGCGCGAAGTGCACTGCTTCTTCGCTTAGGTGATCGACGATCTCGTTGAGTGCGTCGGCATCAAACTCGTTAAACCGCATGCTGGCGCTTCGAACGCTTTCATAGCCGAACGGTGCGCGCAGAAAACCGATCGCGGAGCCGACACCAGCGCCCGGCGGCACGATAAATTTCTTGATGCCGCTTTTCTCGCACAGGCGTGCCGCGTGAAGTGGGCCAGCGCCGCCAAACGTGATCATCGTGTAGTCGCCGATATCCTTGCCGCTTTCGACTGCATGCACACGCGCGGCGTTACTCATGTTCTCGTCGACGACTTCAGCGACACCATAGGCCGTTTCTTCCGGGCTGAGGTTGATCGCACCGCCTACCTGCTTGACCATTGCGCTGGCTGCATCGTCGGTCGACAGCGGGATCGATCCGCCTGCGAAGTTCGCGGGGTCGAGGCGTCCGAGCAGCAGATCGGCGTCGGTCACTGTCGGCTGCGTGCCGCCACGCTGATAGCACGCGGGACCCGGTTCCGAGGCGGCGCTGTGCGGACCCACCCGGATCTGGCGCATGACATCGAGAGAGGCAATCGAACCGCCGCCGGCACCGATTTCGACCATTTCCACGACGGGAATGGAGATCGGCATACCGCTGCCTTTCTTGAAACGGTAGGTGCGGGCCACTTCGAAGGTGTTGGCGGTTTTCGGCGTGAGATCGTCGATCAGGCAAATCTTGGCGGTGGTGCCGCCCATATCGAACGAAAGAACGGTGTTCAGGTCATAGCGCGCGGCAATATGCGCGGCGAAAATTGCACCGCCGGCCGGCCCCGATTCCACCAGACGCACAGGGAACTCGGACGCGCTTTCGACCGAGACAATACCGCCGCCCGAGTGGATGATGAAGATCGGGCAGGTCGCGCCGGCTTCCCGAACCTTTCCGAGCAGGCGGTCCAGATAGGACTTCATGATCGGACGAACATAGGCGTTCGCACAGACCGTGTTGAAACGCTCGAATTCGCGGATCTGAGGCGACACCTCGCTCGAGATGGACACTGAGACATCCGGCAGGCGCATTTCGATCGCATCGCGCACCATGCGTTCGTGCACGCCGTTCACATACGCGTGAATGAAGCCCACAGCGACACTCTCATAGCCGCCCTGTTCGATACGCTGAACGATGGCCGCGATCTGGGCTTCCGTCGGCGCCAGCAGCACGCCGCCCTGCGCGTCGACGCGCTCACCGAGGGTGAACCGGTCGCAGCGCTCGATGAGGGGAGGGGGGAGCTTGATGTTCAGATCGTATTGTTCGAACCGGTTTTCGGTTCGCATTTCGATCGTGTCACGAAACCCTTCGGTCGTGACGAACGCCGTCTTCGCGCCGCGTCGTTCAATCAGCGCATTCGTGGCGAGGGTAGTGCCATGGATGATGACGCCAATATCCTTCAGCTCGATCCCGGCCTTGTCTGCGACGATGCCGATGCCTTTGATGATGGCGCGTTCGGGCGCCGTGTAATCAGTTAGGACCTTGGTGGAAAAGAGCTTTCCACCGAGTTCGAGCGCGACGTCGGTGAACGTCCCACCAATGTCCACACCAACCCGTGCCTTGTCGTGACTGGCCACCATGACTCTCCTGTTTAAAACCATCACATGCGCTGGGCAAACGCCTGGCGAAAAATCCCGTTGATGAACATCAGAAGGCGTACGCGCGGGGCACGCTGCGCCGTCCTGCCTGACCCTTCGCCGCCCATCCCGTTGAGCATCGAAGCCTTTATTTTCGCCCGTTGACATATGATGAGTGACGTCCTACAGTGATGTCAACTTGAACAAATTAAATTTCGTGGCTCCGGTCATTCTTCTCTCTGGCGTTGTTCTTGTAAAGCATTGTTTTATAAGGTGTTAGCGTGACTTTCTGCATGACGCTTCCGTGCCGGGTGATACCGGTAAACCACTATATCCGCAGACGGTAATTCTGCAAGAAATTATATTTTTAGAGGATTTTTTGAGGGAGTGGGCTGTCGTGGTGAACAGAGTGTTTGCTTCCGACTGGCGCAATGACAGCAACGCAAAGGGACGATGATGAAGGTATTGGTGCCGGTGAAGAGAGTGGTCGATTACAACGTGAAAGTCCGGGTCAAGTCGGACAACACGGGCGTCGACATCGCGAACGTGAAGATGTCGATGAATCCGTTCGACGAGATCGCTGTGGAAGAAGCGGTGCGTCTGCGCGAGGCGGGCGTGGCGACCGAAGTGATCGCGGTGTCGTGCGGCGTGACGCAATGTCAGGAAACGCTGCGCACGGCGCTGGCGATCGGCGCGGATCGCGCTGTGCTGATCGAGTCGAACGAAGAGTTGCAGCCGCTTGCAGTGGCGAAGCTGCTGAAGGCGCTGGTCGACAAGGAACAGCCTTCGCTCGTGATCCTCGGCAAGCAGGCGATCGACGACGATTCGAACCAGACCGGCCAGATGCTGGCTGCGCTGGCTGGATTGCCGCAGGCGACGTTCGCTTCAAAGATCATCGTTGCGGACGGCAAGGCCACGGTGTCGCGCGAAGTGGATGGCGGTGCGGAAACGCTGTCGCTGACGCTGCCCGCTGTCGTGACGACCGACCTGCGCCTGAACGAGCCGCGTTACGTGACGCTGCCGAACATCATGAAGGCGAAGAAGAAGCCGCTGGAGACGCTCAAGCCCGAAGACCTCGGCGTCGATGTCACGCCACGCCTGAAGACGCTGAAAGTGGTCGAGCCGCCCAAGCGCAGCGCCGGCGTGAAGGTCGCCGATGTGAAGACGCTGGTCGAGAAGCTGAAGACCGAAGCCAAGGTGCTTTGAAGAAATACGCGGAGACGGACGAAATGACGAATCTGGTTAATCTGGTAATAGCAGAACACGATAACGCATCGATCAAGGCGGCGACGCTGAACACGATCGCAGCCGCACAGAAGATTGGCGGTGACATTCACGTGCTGGTTGCGGGCCACAACGCGCAGGCTGCTGCTGAAGCCGCAGCGAAGATCGCCGGCGTGAGCAAGGTCTTGCTGGCCGATGCTGCACAACTCGAAGCGGGTCTGGCAGAAAACGTCGAAGCGACGGTGCTGAACATCGCGAAGGACTATACGCACATCCTGGCGCCGGCCACTGCTTACGGCAAGAACCTCGCGCCGCGCATCGCCGCAAAGCTCGACGTCGCGCAGATCAGCGACATCACGGCAGTGGACAGCGCCGACACGTTCGAACGCCCGATCTACGCGGGCAACGCCATCGCCACCGTCCAGTCACAAGATGCAATCAAGGTGATCACGGTGCGCACGACCGGCTTCGACCCGGTGGCGGCCGAAGGCGGCAGCGCAGCAGTGGAGAAGATCGAAGCGGCGGCAGACAGCGGCCTGTCGCAGTTCGTGAGCCGCGAAGTGACGAAGCTGGACCGTCCGGAGCTGACCTCGGCGAAGATCATCGTCTCGGGTGGTCGCGGTCTCGGTAACGGCGAAAACTACACGAAGGTGCTGGAGCCGCTCGCGGAGAAGCTGAACGCCGCGCTGGGCGCCTCGCGCGCAGCGGTCGATGCAGGGTTTGTTCCGAACGACTATCAGGTCGGCCAGACCGGCAAGATCGTCGCGCCGCAACTGTATGTGGCAGTCGGCATCTCGGGTGCGATCCAGCATCTGGCCGGCATGAAGGACTCGAAGGTGATCGTGGCGATCAACAAGGATCCGGAAGCGCCGATTTTTAGCGTCGCCGATTACGGTCTGGTGGGCGACCTGTTTGAAGCATTGCCGCTTCTTGTCGCCGAACTGCAAAGCCTCCTCAACTAACCAACCCGAACAACAGCTGGATGCGTCGCTCCCCAGTTAGTGAATTGCTCGCGACTAGTTGTTAATTTTAAACACAGAGAGATTTCAGCATGATTTCCACTACTGATCCGCACGTCAATCGTAAACCCCGAAACATTTCCCAGCCAGAGTGGGACACCCGTGTCCAGCTCGCCGCCGCGTACCGGTTGGCGGCCAAATTCGAACTCACCGATCTGATCTACACCCACATCTCGGCCCGGGTGCCTGGAACAGACGACCAGTTCCTGATCAACCCGCACGGCTGGTTTTTCGACGAAATCACGGCGTCGTCTCTCGTCAAGATTGATGTGAACGGCAATCCGATTGATGACGACCGGTTCGAAGTCAACGCCGCAGGATTCACGATTCATAGTGCGTTGCACCAGGCGCGTCACGATGTCGAATGCGTCGTGCATCTGCACACGACCTACGGCATGGCCGTCGCTGCGATGGAGTGCGGCCTCCTGCCGCTGAATCAGATCAGCATGCAGTTCTATAACCGCGTCGCCTATCACGAATACGAAGGCATTTCGCTTGAGCTTGACGAGCGTAAGCGCATCGTGAAGTCGATCGGCAACAAGGATTACCTGATCTTGCGTAACCACGGCCTGTTGACGACCGGCCGCTCGGTTGCCGAAGCGTTCACGCGTATGTATTACCTGAACAAGGCCTGCGAAATTCAGGTCGCAACGTTGTCGGCGGGACAGAAAGTCGTCATTCCTTCGCCGGAGGTTTGCGAGCACGCAGCCAGGCAGCATGATGACTATGCATATCTCGACACGGTGCACCTCGACCGGGAATGGACGGCATTGCTGCGGCTTCTTGATCGGGATGGCGGAAGCTACAAGGCCTGATCTCCCGGCCAGGTGTTGCGGTGCCCGTCGGCGCGCGTGGGGGTCCGCGCGCCAAGCCGCTGTGCGACACGTCGATACGGTCACGACTGCCGCATACTGGCTCGTGGGCCGACGTATCATCGAATTTGAGCAGGCCGGCGAGGGGCGGGCCGAGTACGTACGCCCTCGACAATCTGGTGAAATTGATAGCCGCGCGGAGGGGATGGCGGGCTCGCGCGAAGTGACCACGCGCAGGGCCTCGACGGAGGCGAACGATTAAGGCGGGTGCGCCGTCCGCGATTTTTTCGACGCCGCCTGTCTGTCAGCATGCGGCCCGAGCGTCATTGTAATGGCGGCCCGATGTAATTCACCCGCCTTAACCCCATGACGGAGGCTCATATGCAATACCTGTTGATGATCTATTCGGAAGAAAACGGCTGGAACCAGATGACCGACAGCGAGCGGCAGCAGGGGGTTGCCGCATATCAGGCGTACACCGAATCGTTGAAAAAAGCGGAGGCGCTGGTGGGCGCCAACCGGCTGCAGAACACGAACACGGCCACCACGGTGCGGCTCGTCGACGGCAAGCCGCAGGTGCTTGACGGACCGTATTCCGATTCGAAGGAGCAGCTCGCCGGCTACTACCTGATCGACGTGCCCAACCTGGACGCGGCGATCGCGTGGGCATCGCGTTGTCCAGGCGCGGCGCACGGCCTCATGGAAGTGCGCCCGGTCTGGACTGCCCCCTACGACGCGCCATCTGCTGCATGAATCCGTCCGGCGGCGGCCGTGACGCTGACGGCGCCGCGCATTCGATTGCCGAGGCGGTCGCTCGCCGCAGTTACGGCAAGCTCGTCGCACTGCTGGCGATGCGCACGCGCGACGTCGCCGCGGCCGAGGACGCGCTGGCCGACGCGTTTGCGGCCGCGCTCGCGGACTGGCCGGAGCGCGGCTGCCCCGCGAATCCCGAAGCGTGGCTGATGACGGTTGCGCGCCGCCGGGCGGTCGATGGCGCGCGTCATCGCCGTGTCGGCGACGAAGTGGCGAACCAGCTTGCGATCCTCGCCGACGAGATCGATGAGCGTGAAGCAGGCATGTTGCCCGACCGGCGGCTTGCGCTGCTGTTCGCGTGCACGCACCCTGCGCTCGAGGCCGCGATTCGCACGCCGCTGATGCTGCAGGTGGTGCTGGGGCTCGAAGCGAAGACGATTGCGTCCGCGTTCCTGATGTCGCCCGCCGCGATGAGCAAGCGCCTCGTGCGGGCGAAGAACAAGATCCGCGTAGCGGGCATTCCGTTCAGCGTACCAGAGCGCGAGGAATTGCCCAGCCGGCTCGCCGCGGTGCTGGAAGCGGTCTATGCGGCGTATGCGGAAGGGTGGACCGATCCGGTCGGCGGCGATACCGAGCGGCGCGATCTCGCCGGCGAGGCGCTGTTTCTTGCACAACTGCTCGTCGAGCTGCTGCCCGAGGAGCCAGAGACGCTGGGGCTGCTCGCGCTGATGCTGTATGCGCAGGCGCGGCGCGATGCGCGACGCGATGCGGCCGGCGACTACGTGCCGCTGTCGGCGCAGGATCCGGCGTCATGGGACGCGCCGATGATCGACACAGCCAACGCATTGCTGCGGCGCGCAAGCGCATTCAACGCAATCGGACGCTTTCAGCTCGAGGCCGCGCTGCAGTCGGCGCACATCTACCGCTGCCGGACGCATCGCCCGAACTGGGACGAGATCGTGCCGCTCTACGATGCGCTGCTCGCGATTGCAGCGTCGCCGGTGGTCGCGGTGAACCGCGCGCTCGCGCTGGCGGAACGAGACGGCCCGCAGGCGGCGCTCGACGCGCTCGAGCCGTATGCGGACGATCCGCGGCTGGCCGACTACCAGCCGTACTGGGCCGCGCGTGCCGATCTGCTCGCGCGTGCCGGCGCGACGGCCGAAGCGCTCGGCGCGTACGATCTCGCGATCGGACTCGAGCGCGATCCGGCCGTGCGCCGGTTCCTGCAGCGCAAGCGCTTCCAGCTGTCATCGGTGAGAAGCTAGATGTCGATACGTGAAGGGCGGTGAATCATGCCGCTTATCGTCTGGTGAATGGCGATGCCCCGAAGCAGCCGGCGAATCGCCTAAACTACAGAACCAACGGACACTGCCATCCCCGCGACGCTACTCCGCCATGGCGCATATCTTCTTCGCTGCTTCGATTCAGCGACATATCACAACGCCCGAGCGCGAGATCGACGCGCGCACGCTGGGCGAAGCGCTCGAGGCCGTCTTCGCCGCGCAACCTCGACTACGCGGCTACATTCTTGACGATCAGGGCTCACTGCGGCGGCATCTCGCAGTGTTTGTCGACGGCCGGCGGGTGCGCGACCGGCAACATCTGTCCGATGCGCTCGGCGAGCAAAGCCGGGTTTACGTCGTACAGGCGCTGTCGGGCGGGTAAGGGGCCATCCGTACTCGAGCTTTGCATGGGACCAGAAGCGCTGAAGCGCCAACTCTGGTCGAGCTTTGCATGGGACCAGAGTGCGAAGCATGGGACCGGAGTAAGTGCTGAAGCACTAACTCCGGTCGACATAAGCGCTAAAGCGCTAACTCTGGTCGACACAGGAGACACTCGACATGAGCGATCGCTTGCTTGTCGCGACCCGCAAGGGTCTGTTCGTTCTGAAAGCCAATGGCGAGGGCGGCTGGGCGTTCGATGAGTTGCATTTCGCCGGCGAGCCGGTGAGCATGGTGCTGCCTGATGCGCGCGACGGATCGCTGTATGCGGCGCTCACTCTCGGCCACTTCGGCGTGAAACTGCATCGCCGGCGCGCGGGCATGGCGGATTGGGACGAGTGCGCGGTTCCCGTCTACCCGCCGCAGCCTGCCGACGAGACGCGTGCCGGTGACGGCGTAAGCGCGAATGCAGACACCGGCGCTGACACGAGCGCGGACAATGCGAGCGCTGCCACGCTCAGCCCGCCACCCCCTGCCTGGACGCTTCAACAAATCTGGTCGCTCGAAACCGGTGGCCCGGACGAGCCGGGCGTCTTGTGGGCCGGCACGATTCCCGGCGGGCTCTTCCGTTCCGGCGATGGCGGCGACACATGGGTGCTCAACCGTGCGCTGTGGGATCGCCCGGAGCGCCCCGAATGGTTCGGAGGCGGCTACGACGCGCCGGGCATCCATTCCGTGATGGTTGATCCGCGCGACAGCCGGCATGTGACAATCGGCGTATCGTGCGGCGGCGTCTGGCAAACCGCCGACGGCGGCGCGACCTGGCGCGTGACTGCCGAGGGCATGGAGGCCGACTACATGCCGCCGGAGCGGCGCGGCGATGCCAACGTGCAAGACCCGCACCGGGTCGTACAATGCGCGGCAAATCCAGATGCGCTGTGGACGCAGCATCACTGCGCAATCTTCCGCTCGACCGATGGCGCGGCACACTGGCAGCGGATCGAAGCGCAGCCATCGAGCTTCGGCTTCGCGGTTGCCGTGCATCCGTACGAACCGGACACAGCGTGGTTTGTGCCCGCCGTGAAAGACCAGTGCCGGATCCCCGTGGATGGCCGGTTTGTCGTCACGCGCACACGCGACGGCGGCCGCACGTTCGACCGTTTCTCGAATGGCTTACCGCCTGTACCGGCGTATGACCTCGTGTATCGGCACGGCCTCGCTGTCGATGACTCCGGCACGCGCCTCGCGATGGGGTCGACTACCGGCTCGCTATGGACGTCCGACGACGGCGGCGAGAGCTGGCAATTGATTTCAGCGCATTTGCCGCCTGTTTATTGTGTCCGGTTTGGATGAGGGTCTTCGCCAATCGAAGGCGGCTTACAGTGAAGGGGGCCGACGAGCTTATACCCCTGTTACTGCTTCTCCGGCATGACCGATGAGTGATGACTTGTAATTAGCCATTGCGCCCCATCCCAGTGATAGGTGTAGGTGTAACGGGCCTTAACAACCGCTCCAGTTCTTGCGAAGGTGAATGTGTAAAGCCCGGCGTCCACGGCAGAATTGCACCCCAGTTCCACGTAGCGGAAATCAATCTTTCCGGACGGACGATCTTGTAGAAAGTGATGGAAGTAATCCTCTTTGTCAGCGACCGTCAAGCGCGGCTTGTTGGATACCGTTGGAAGAAGAATTGACCGCTCCGCATAGTTGGCGACCACCTTGTGCGGATCACCGGTTTGCAGCGACTGATTCCATCGATCAAACAACGCCGCAATCTCTTGCTCTGACGTGACCTTACAGCTTTCCGTGCGCGACAACGGCGCATTGTTTGACATGCCCTGGTTCGCGGCGCATCCAGTGAGCATGACTGCCAGGACAGCAATGGTAAATAGCTTCATGGCGGCACTTCTCCAGTCAGTAGGTGGGAGGACGGCATAACGCTTGAAGTATGGCCCGTCGACCTCATAGCGCCCCTGCTTCAGTTGGTGAAATACCTCGTGGAGGAAGGCGCTTCAGGCTTCGTCAACACTTAGCTGGCGTCGTCTTCTCTTCCGCGTGCCCATGGAGTTCAGGTGGTGTCGCGTTACCGCCGTGCTGCTCCAGGAATTTGCATGCGTTGACGATGTCTTTCCCGAGCAGCATTGCGGCATTGTGATTGATGTGCGGACGGACCACTACGCGCAGGCTCTTCACTTCCTGCGCATTCGCCGGCATCGAATAGGCCGACAGCACCCAGCCCTTCTCACGCACCTTGTTCGAAACGTCGAACTCGTTGAAATTCTTGACCTTCGAGTCGAGCGTGACTGCCACGACCGGAATGCGCTGAGTCTCGTTCATGATCGTGAAAAAGCCGCTGTTTACCAGAAGATCGCGCAGTGCAATCGCGTTGTTCAGCGTGTGAGTCATCACGCGCTTGTAGCCGTCAAACCCGAGACGCAGGAACTGGTAGAACTGAACGGCAATCGGTGCGGCATTGCGGCTGAAATTCAGGGTCGCCGTGGGCATTTCGCCGCCAAGATAGTTCACGTAGAAGATCAGGTCTTCGTTGAATACCTTCCGTTCGCGGAACACGACCCAGCCGAGGCCCGGTGGCGTCAATCCGAACTTGTGGCCTGACGCATTGATCGACTGTACGCGAGGCAGGCGGAAATCCCACTTGTAGTCGGGGTAGAGGAACGGATTCACAAAACCGCCCGAGGCGCCGTCGATATGCATCGGAATCGAGATGCCCGTCTTCTTTTCGTAGGCGTCCAGCCAGTCGTGAATCTCCTGAATGTCGTCGTCCTCGCCGGTGAAGGTCTGGCCCGCGATCGCAACGACTGCAATCGTATTCTCGTCGACGTACTTGTCGAGGTGCTCCGCAGTCAACCGATAGTTACCGGGCTTGAGCGGTACGATGCGCGGTTCGACATCGAAGTAGCGCAGAAACTTCTTCCACACGATCTGCACGTTGCCGCCCGTGACCATGTTCGGGCGCGTCGCGTCCTTGCCTGCTTTTTCGCGCGCCTGACGCCAGTTCCACTTGTGTGCCAGACCAGCCAGCATGCAGGCCTCGGATGAACCGATCGTCGCGGTGCCATACGGCTCGACACCTTCAGGACCATTCCACAGCTGATGCAGCCATCTCACCATGCGTGTTTCCATCGCGAAGGTTTGCGGATACATGTCATGGTCGATGTAGTTCTTGTACATATTGCGAGCCCCCGTTGCGATTGCTTCAGGCTCGGCATAAGTCGTCACGAACGACGACATGTTCAGCATCGGGTTGGCATCGGTCCATTCGTCACTAGACACAAGTGCCGCGGCAGCCCGCGCGGACATGCCGGACCTCGGGAACTCGTGTTCGGGAATTTCGAAGTTAAACTCGTCGTAAGGCGTAATTTTCTCGACTGGTGTGGCCATTACCTTCTCCTATCCATGGATAAGTGGAACAAGAGTCTTGTCAAAGGACTTTGTTCTTATCGAGTTTTTTGCCGGAAGATTCGTTATAGCGTTCGACGTGCAGTCGCGCTCATTGAGCGCCAGGTGCGGGCAAAGTAAAGAAGCTGAATCGGGGAGTCAGGTCAACAACATGATGATGACCATCCCCCAGATCGTCAGCAACGTATTGCCGACCGCGTAGGTGACGGTGTAGCCCAGTCCCGGTACCTGACTCTTTGCAGCGTCGCAGATCATGCCCAGTGCGGCTGTCGTCGTTCTCGCCCCGGCGCAGATGCCGAGTAGCAGCGCCGGATGAAATTTGAAGACGTACTTCGCGATGAACATCCCGAGGATCAGCGGTACAGCCGTCGCGAAGATGCCCCAGAGAAACAGGCTGATGCCCAATTGCTGAAGGCCTCGAACGAAGCCAGGGCCAGCCGTTACGCCCACTACCGCGATGAAGACGTTCAGGCCGACGGAGTTCATGAACCAGATAGTCGGCTCAGGAATGCGCCCGAAGGTCGGATGGATCGCCCGCAGCCAGCCGAACACGATACCCGCGATCAGTGCACCGCCCGCCGTCGACAACGTGATCGGAACAGCGCCCACCTTGATCACGACGGCACCGATCAATGCCCCAAGCGTAATGGCAAAGCCGACGAAGGCGATGTCCGCGGCATTTGTCGGCCGGTCGAGCACACCGAGTGTCTTTGCTGCTGCAGTGGTGTCCTGCGTGCGCCCCACGAGCGTCACGGTATCGCCACGATGCAACTGGGTGTTAGGCAACACCGGGATTGGCGTTTCGGTCGCGCCGCGTTTGATCTTGCGAAGGAATACCCCGCGCGCGGCCGGCAGCGTCCCAAGTTCCCTGAGTGTCTTGCCTTCTACTTCCTTGTTCGTCACGTAGACGTCGACGCCTTCGGCAGGCACCGCAAGCAGTTCGGGATCGTCAACCTCGGCGCCCCGCGATCCCAGTACCTGGACGAGCTGCTCGCGGCGCCCGATGATGGCAACCACGTCCCCCGGCTGCAGCACATCGTCGATCTTTGCCTCCTGCACGACGCCGCCGCGCCTGATGCGCTCAACGTACAGCCGCATCCCCTCGGGTGACGTCGCTTCCGCTTGCGCCACGGTCATGCCAACGACGGCACCCTGGTCCGCGATCCGATAGGCACGTAACGCGTACTGGTGCCACGCCTGACCTGTGCCACCCAGCTCCTTCTCTCCGCCGAACCTAGACTCGTATTCCTTGCATGCCGCAACCAGGTCGATGCCAAGCAGTTTGGGGCCGAGCGTCGCAAGGATCAACGCGGATCCGATAGTGCCGAATATGTAGGTCACGGCATAGGCGGTTGGCATTGCGTCCAGCAGACGCTTTGTCTCGTCGGCCGGCAGGCCCACGCGATTGATGGCGTCCGTGGCAAGGCCCATTGACGCAGAGATGGTCTGGGATCCCGCAAATAGTCCTGCCGCTGAGCCGACGTCATATCCCGCGATTTTTGCCGCAACATAGGGCGCCGCCAGACACAGTACACATTGAACGACCGAAAAGATCGCTTGTGGCAAACCGTCCTTCGCAATGCCACGTACGAACTGTGGCCCGACGCCATATCCAACGGCGAACAGGAACATAAGGAAGAACACAGACTTGACGTTTGAGGAAATGACGATGCCCAACTGACCAATTGCAATGGCAGCAAGGAGGGTTGCCGTCACCGCCCCGAGGCTGAAGCCGCGATAACTCTTGCCGCCGACCCAGTATCCGACTCCCAGTGAAAGAAAGATGGCTATTTCCGGGTAACTACGCAATGTCGCTGTAAACCATGACATACGCACTCCTTCTGATTGATTGTTAGAAGGATCATTAACAGATGGTGCGGGACTGGCGTGGTGTATTCAGGAAGGCGAGCGAATGCTGCGCGATGAGCGATGGATGTAAGATCGAAGTTATCAGTCTAGGATATAAATCGCCAAAATCCACTTAATCTTGCTGCTTGCGTCTCATATAGTAAGGTGGTCGCTACATTACTATTTGGTCGCATGAAGCGGACCAGAATTCGAGGCATAAGGATCCAATGAATCCATCGGAACGTATTGACGAGCTGATCGCAGCACTCACAGACTGGCGTGGCAAAACGTTTGCCAGCATCCGCAAAAGCATCCTTGCGGCCGACCGGGAGATAATCGAAGAATGGAAGTGGATGGGAAGCCCGGTGTGGTCTCACGACGGAATGATCGCGGTCGCCAACGCCCACAAGAACAAGGTGAAGCTTACCTTTGCCCACGGGGCGAGCCTGCCGGATCCTGACAAGCTGTTCAACGCGGGCCTCGAAGGCAACGCGAGACGAGCGATCGATTTTTTCGAGGGTGATAAGCTTAATGAGCTTGCTCTAAAAAATCTCGTCCGTGCCGCTGTTGACTACAATCAGATCAAGTTGAAGAAGAAAGCCTCTGCGAGTACTCAAGCGAAAGTACCCAAAAGTAAAAGAACATGAAGCTATAGCTTTTTCTCGCGTGTGTCTCGCTGACTCGAGTCCGCCGTTTCAAGGGCGTGCATGCCAGGATTCCTCCAGGATACCGACGGAGGCCACGATGTGGACCTGTCGAAACTGCAATGCGGGATTCACCTTGGATCAGGTCGAGGCGGAAGTCGATGAGCAAGGATTTTTCTTCCTCTGTCCAGCATGTGACTACAGAAATAAGGTCGTGAGCCTCGGCCGGGACGCGAACGGGAATCTCCAGCTTGTCCAACGCGACGACGAATAGCGCAATCGTTTGGAGACAGCCATGCATTTCGACTACCAGCAGTTCCACATCAACGCGTCGCCGCTTGATGAAGGCGGCCACTACTATGCCCGCGCAAAGATCTACCGGCGCGCCCCGGTGGGCGGCGAGGCCGTCGAGGTGAAGTATTCGGGCGACCTCGGCGATTATCCCTCCGACGCGGATGCTATTGAGGCGGCGAAGCGCTGGGCGATCAAGTGGTGCGACGAGAACCCGGCTTAGGCCGCGCGCCATGATTCATCGAGAATCCCGGTGGAGACTGATATGGCCGAAGGGAACGAGCGATTTGAAGAGCACAAAGGTTTCACTATCCGGGTCCTGGTTGTTCCGGAGTATGCGCCGCACCTACCAGACATCCGGTTCGGGTATGTCGGATACGTTTGTCGCCCCAGCGCCGATATTCGCTATTCGCCTAGCAGGGTGAATTTCTCTCACGCGATACCTGACCTGCCCGATGCGGAGGCCGCGGAGCAAGCGGGGTTTGCCGAAGGGCGGTCGATCATCGACGGGTCGCATCCGGACCTGTCGGTTGATGGTCTTTGATTTCGCGCGTCGCCCTCCGACAAGGCGCCGGTCAACGATCGAATGCGGCAATGAGGCCCGTGCGCTCATCGAGAAGCAGTCGGCCTGCACGTGGACCACCGTCAAGATCGAGGAATCCATTCAGCGACCCTGCAACCGCATCGGCAGAGCCATTGCCGATGCGCGGCACGCCCCAGTTGTCCTCGATGAAGCGGATGATGGAGGACTGGTCGGTCACCTGATGGTCGATGTAGTTGGTCTTCGCCCACGGAGAGATCACCAGCAACGGCAGCCGCGGGCCGTAGCCGCAGCGTCCATTCTGTGCGCCGCCCGCAGGGTCGCTCTGCTGTGGCTGACCACAGCTTCCCGGGGCCAGCAGTTGATCGTCAACCGTGCTGGACTGGTAAACCACCGGCCCCATCACGTGGTCGTACCAGCCGTCGGAATCGTCGTAAGCAATGACGATCACCGTCTCGCGCCACTCCGGTGAGCGCATGACGTCGTTGACGACGCTCACGATAAAGGTTTGCTCGTCCAGTGGATCGGAATATCCGGCGTGCCCGTCCTGGAATGCCCGCGCCTTCAGGAAGCTCACCGCCGGCAGGTTGTGATTCGCGAGCGCAGTGTGAAACCGGCTCAGGTCGTACTGATGGTTTGCCTGGTCAGTCTTGCCGATCGCTGCATCGGACCCCGGCGGCAGGTGGCCCGCGTTCTGCGTGCTCTTCCAATACTGAAAGAATGCGTGGTGCGGTATGTAGTCGGCGCCGGCGCTACTGCCCGATACGTTGTTATGGGCAAGCGTGCAGTTGTCAAAGCCGCCCATGAACGCGCCCCAGGTGATGCCTGATGCGTTCAGGCGGTCGCCAATGTTCTCGCCAGACATGACGATCTGAGCTCGCTTGGGATTTGAGCAGACATCGCCTGCCGGATCCGGATCGCCGATGACTGCTCCACTCGTGGACCCGTTGGCTATATTGCCGCTCGCCGACATGCCATTGGTGACTGTTCCCATCCATGTCGTGCCTGCGACGAGATTCAGGAGGCCAGGGGTTGACGGACCGAAGCTCGTTCCGAACGAGTTGTCGCTCATGGCGTAGTGCTGGGCGTAGTTCCACAGCGCAGTCACCGTGTTGCCGTCGTAGTAACCGAGCGTGCTGTTTGCCCCGATGTTTGCGTCCTTGCAGCTGTGCGCGAGGAATCGGTCCATGAGTCCGCTGTGAAATGCGTACTGCTCGTCCGCGTAGCCGTGATCCTGATCGCAGGTCACCGGCACGCTGCGGTCAATGCGAAACGGATTCGCCCCATTGGGGTTGTGAGCAAGCAAACCTGCGCTCAACAGCGTGTTGGCCCTCGGCGTGTCGTCCCGCGCCTTTTCGAAGAAGCGCGAGCCATCGTTGTTTGGATGTGCATAAGGATAGGTGCCGAAGTAGTGATCGAAGGAAACGTTCTCCTGAAAGATCACAACAATGTGTTTAACAGGCGTCCGGGTGGGCAGGTCTCCATCGGCTCTGGCGGGAATGGACGCCAGCAGTCCAGCGCTCACAATGACCGCCAGTATCCTGGCCGACGTAACATACCGGGGCTTCAGCGTTTCCATGTGCGGATTCTCCTGGATCGATTGGCAATCACGGGGGGAAAGATTCTGGCAAACAGCTTGTCGAAACGATCGATGACGCGGCGGTCAATACGAGAGCGCTGGACTCAGGGTAGGCAGGGGGTATGACACTTGAGTGACGTTCGCGCCAACTTGTGGCCAGGATTTCGTGCCACCACACGGACGAGCATCTTCAGAAAGCGGTAAGCGTTTCGCGAAATGCTGAAGCCAGCGAAGGGACGCCGCCTATACGCGAAGTGCGCAAGGCACGGAAAAAGTCCGATACGCCGCGCCTTGCGCAAGCCCTGCGTGAGTATCGTACCCACCCGGGCGGTGTCGGACTGCAGCACATCCGGCTACAATTCTCGAGCCGCGCGGGCGGGTACGAGCCATCATCCTCACATCGCCATATTGCTGGAAGGTGACGGACAAATTACTGTGGCGTGCAGCCGCCTGGCGAATCTGCCCGACTCTCCAGGGAGGCGCCGTCGCAGATGCGAACGCCGCTACGACCCGCCGGATTCACGATTGCTCCAGGGAAAGGGTGATGCTCTCCCCGCCGTCCGGAATTCGCATTTTCTCGATTGCCTGCAGGAGTCGTCGCTTGCCGGGTTCGAAGGCGAGAAGGCGTTGACGCGACCGGCATGCCACTCATGGCGCCGCCCCGTCGCCCTGTTTTTTGTGCTGCGACGCCATCCGCTCCTGCTGGGCGGGGGGCACCGGATCGTAGTGGCTGAGCTGGATGCTGTAGTTGCCGTGCCCGCCAGCGATGGCGTTCAGACGCGACTGATAGTCGTTGAGTTCGGACAAGGGCACCTGCCCCGCGACGACCACAGCGTTGCCGGCGGCCGTACGTGTGCCATGGACCTGCCCGCGCTTCGCGGACAGGTCGCCGATAACGTCACCCATCACGGCTTCCGGCGTCATCACCTCGATGTCCACGATGGGCTCGAGCAGGATGGGTTGGGCTTTCAGCACCGCATCGATGAAGGCCTTGCGCCCGGCGGAGACGAATGCCACTTCCTTGGAGTCGACTGAATGGCTCTTGCCGTCGAAGACGGTGACTCGCACGTCCTGCATCGGGAAGCCGGCAAGCGGCCCGCTGTCGATGACCTGCAGGATGCCTTTTTCCACGGCGGGCATGAACTGGCCGGGGATGGCGCCGCCCTTGACGGCGTCGACGAACTCGAAACCCGTGCCTCGCGGCAATGGCTCCACGCGCAGCATCACTTCGCCGAATTGCCCGGCGCCGCCGGTTTGCTTCTTGTGACGACAATGCCCCTCGGCTTTGGCGCCGATGGTTTCCCGATAGGCGATCTTCGGTGGCCGCGTCACGACCTCGAGCTTGTACTGCTCGGATAGTCGCTCCAGCATGAGGCGCAGGTGCAACTCGCCCAGGCCTCGTACCACCGTCTCGTTGGTGCCGACCGGGTGTTCGATGCGCAGGCACGGGTCTTCCGCACTCAGCTTTTGCAGAATCTCCCAGAGGCGCTGCTCGTTGCCCCGGCGCGCAGGCTCGATCGCCAGCCCATAGATGGGCGTGGGGAAGTCGAGCGGGGTCAGGTGGATGTCGCCGTCCTCGGGGGCGTCATGCAGCACGGCGTCGAAGCCGATCTCGTCGACCTTGGCCGTGGCGCAGATATCGCCTGGACCCGCTTGCTGGACGTCCACGTGCTCTTTGCCCTGCAGCATCATCAGATGGGCGACCCTGAATGGCTGGCGCCCGTCACCGATATAGAGCTGGCTATCGCGCCTGATCGTGCCCTGATGGATGCGAAACACGGCCATCTTGCCGATGTAAGGGTCCATGACGATCTTGAAGGCGTGGGCCAGTACATGCTTGTCGGCGACCGGTTCGGCGCGCACGATTTCCTGGCGGCCGCCCGCATCACGGTAGAACAGCGGCGGGTTGCCTTCCATGGGATTCGGCAGAAGCCGGGCGAACACATCGAGCAATTCCGCGATGCCGGCGCCGTTGGCCGCTGACGTGAAGCAGATCGGCACCAGATGACCTTCGCGCAGCGCCCGCTCGAAGGGCTCGTGCAACTGTTCCGGGTTGATGGCCTCGCCTTGCTCCAGGTAAAGTTCCATCAGGGCGGGGTCGATCTCGATCACTTGATCGACCAGCGCATTGTGCGCAGCAGCAACAGACAGGAAATCGGCCTCGCCCGCAGGGTTGAAAAAGCAATCCACCACCTGGCGGCCGCTCTGCGCCGGCAGGTTGATCGGCAGGCATCCCATGCCGAAGGTCTCCTGGATTTGCGTCAGAAGCCCCGGAAGGTCGACCTTCTCGCCATCGATACCGTTCACGATGATCATTCTGCAGAGCTTGCGTTCCTCCGCCCACGCCATCATGCGCCGGGTGGTCAGTTCGATGCCGGTCTGTGCATTGATGACGATGGCGGCAGTCTCCACGGCAGGCAGGACACTGATCGAAAGTCCGGAAAAGTCCGGATAGCCGGGCGTATCCAGCAGATAGATGCGTGTCTCCCGGTGATGCAGGTGGACGACGGCGGAGTTCAGCGAGTGGTGATATTTGCGCTCGAGCGGGTCGAAATCGCAGACCGTGGTGCCGCGCTCCACGCTGCCGGGCGCGTGTAACGCGCCGCCCTGGTGCAGCAGCGCTTCAATAAGCGATGTCTTGCCGCATCTGGCATGCCCGACCAGAGCGATGGTACGGATGGCGTCGGGGCTGTAACGCATGGCCGCCCTCGTCCAGTAGTGGATGTGGGGCCATTATTCGCGAAAACGGACCTGCGTGCCATACCGGGTAATCGTCCCACTCGCTGTCACGCTTGCGCAGTCACAGCGCTGCCGTCAGCATGTTTTTCACACGCGAGCGAAAGCGAACTATCCTTAAGGAATCTTGCGCAATAATCTCCCGTTTCCTTCCTTCCAGAGGAGGTGCGTCATGTCAATGTCTGCCACTCTCCAGGACTGCCTGCTCAGCAAGGGCTCCCAGTACGAAATCGTGCATCATCCGCACAGCCATTCAAGCATCGAGACCGCGGCGGCAGCGCATATTCCCGGCGACCGCCTCGCCAAGACAGTGCTTCTTGAAGACGAGTACGGCTATGTGGCGGCTGTGCTGCCATCGACCTACGCCGTGCGCCTGTCCGAGCTTTGGGCAAAGACCGGACGCCGCCTCCTGCTGGCCAAAGAGGTCGATCTGCGGGAACTGTTCAAGGATTGCGACGCGGGAGCGCTTCCGCCGGTATGCACGGCCTATGGCATGCGAACTTATCTTGATGAGAGCCTCGCCCGGCAGCCGGACGTCTATTTCGAGGCCGGCGATCATGAAGCGCTGATTCACATGGGTACGGATCAATTCCTGGATCTGATGGACCGGGCCGAGCGGGCACACTTCGCCCGTCGCATGCACGGTTCACCCGCTTGACCGGCGCCCGCCTGATGCGGCAAGGCTTGCGCAGTGCGGCATAAATGGCGCTGCGTCACCCAACCTATGCGCGAGGCAGATCATGCAACGCAGCGATACGGTCTTGAAGCAGGTGCTGGCAGCCTTCGAACACGAATCACACCTGAAGCTCCCAAATCATCCCATTCATATGAGTTTCGACGGCGATGCCTTGACCGTGGCAGGCGAGGTGCCGGATATCGCCTCCAAGAAACGCCTTCTCCAGTTGACCCAGATACACAGCGAAGGAAAGCGTCTGGTTGACCAGTTGCGTGTCACCGTCAACCCGCCGGTCGCCGATGGCGAGCTGCGCACACGTATCTGTGAACGGCTGGCGCAGGCGGTGGATTTCCGCAACTGCGTGATCTGTGCGCGCGTCAAGGGCCAGCTCGAAGTGCTGCGCGGCACCATGGACCAGGCGGGCAACGACGGCAGCGGCGTCGTCGAAGTGACGGTCGAGGACGGTGTGGTGACGTTGACGGGGCAGGTGATCAGCCTGTCTCACAGGCGCCTCGCGAGTGTGACGGCCTGGTGGGTCGGCGGCTGCCGCGACGTGGTGAACCTGCTGGAGCTGGTGCCCGCCGAAGCGGACGGCGACGATGAAATTTCCGAGGCCTTACACCTGGTGCTCGAAACCGATCAGCGTGTGCGCGCCGAGCAGATCACCATCAATGTGGAAAACCACAGAATCACGCTAGCAGGCTGGGTGCCGACCGAAGCCGAAAGACGGCAGGCGGAACAGGACGCCTGGTGTCTGGATGCTATCGAGGGCGTCGTCAATCGCATCCAGGTGCGGGCCTGATCTGGCTGCAGACCCGCGCAGGGCAATGAGTGCGCGCAAGATTCTGTCTGGCGTGGTGATGGCCGTGTTGTCCGGAGGATGCCTGGCTGCGGATGCGGCGAGTTCGTGTTCTCCGGCGTTGTCCGAGGTCGATGTCAAAGACGGCCTCAAGGTACAGGCCGATTGCGGGATCCCCGTCCGAACCCTCAACCGCATGACCACTGGGTTGAACCGCGCGGTGAAGGGCGCCAGACTCTCCAGTGCCCAGATGGTCTCGCTCGCGAGAGCCGCCAACGTAATACTGGGTGCCGTACAGGCGCAATCGGGCCGCATCGGGCGCAGGACCGATGCCGCGTTCGCCAACATCGAACCGCTAATCGAGCGCCTTGCCGGGCAAATCACGGCGCGGCCTGACGCAGACGTGGTAGCCGAAGCCCGGAAATGGGCCGCACGTTATGAGGATCTGCTGCGCAGAGCTTCGATCGCACGGAGTTCCGATCCTCTTGAACTGCAGATATACGAAGCGCTCGAGCGCTTCGATCTGGATGGTGCATCGCAGCTACTGACGAGGCTGCTTGCCGAAAAACAGGAGGCCGCGCAGGTGTTCGCGGCGCGTTGTTATGAGGCTGGCGAAATCGGGTTGCTGCGCTTTACGCCGCAGGATGCACTGCCGTATCTGGAAAAGGCCTACGCGTTGCAACCGGAAGACACCGACACTGCGACTGCATTTTCCGACACTTTGCAAGAGCAACGCGAGTTTGAACGTGCGGAACCGGTTTACCGCGCGCTGCTGTCGCGCTATCAGGTGCTTGCGCAGGAGAAGCCCGCAGCCTGGCAACCCCAGATTGCGAGCACGCTCGACAAGCTTGGCAACCTCTACGTCGGGATGCAAAGGCCGAAAGAGGCGGAGGTCGCCTGGCTGCGGGCGCTGGATATCTATTGGCTACTGGCGCAACAGAACCCGGTGGCCTACGGGCCCGCTGTGGCAGAAACCTTCGACAACCTCGGCGCCCTGTATCGCGACACACAGCGCCTGAAGGAGGCGGCGGATGCCTACCGCGAAGCGCTGGATATCGATCGTGCATTGGCCTCGCGTGCCCCCGCGACCTACAAGCCCGATATCGCGACGACGCTCAACGATCTCGGCATCCTGTACGGCGCCACACAACGCATGAGCGATGCGGAGCAGGCGTATCGCGAGGCGCTGGACATCCAGCGGGCTCTCGTGCGAGGCAATCCCGCGGCCTGGCGCCCGGCGCTCGCGCGTACGCTCAACAACCTCGGGAACCTCTATAGCGCGACGCAGCAACGCCACGAAGCAGAGCACGCCTATAAGGAAGCGCTAACGATCCGGCAGCAGCTTGCCCGGGAGAGTCCAGCACTCTATCGGCCCGACGTGGCACGCACGCTCACCAATCTTGGCGCGCTCTATCGTGCCACGCAACGGCCTAAGGAGGCACAGCAGGCTTATCAGGATGCGTTGCAGATCTATCGTGCGCTCGCGCGGGAAAACGTCACTGCGTACCAGCCGGACGAAGCACGGACGCTGAACAATCTGGGTGTCCTTTTCAGTCACAGCGGGCACCCACACGAGGCGGAAGACGCCTACCGGCACGCACTGGACCTTTACCGTACCCTGTCGCGAGATAGTCCTCGGGCCTACCGTCAGGATGAAGCGCGGACACTCGGCAATCTGAGTTCGCTCCTCAGCCAGATCCAGCGACCGCGTGAGGCCGAGCAGGCGAGGCGTGAAGCAGCCCGTCTTCTCGACACAACGGAAGCGCCGTAGATCGCCCGGCAAACCGCCTTTGGGTTACGTGCGTTTTCGGGGCGGCACCCTGCGCCAGGTCAGCAGCACCACCAGAGCGAACATCACATAAGAGAGCGTAAACACCCAGACCGGCACATCGTAATAGAGCAGGCGGCTCACCCAGCGCTGGATGAAACCTTGCGGCCCAACCGAGCTGTTGCGCAGCCAGTCTTCCAGCACGGTCAGGGGGCAGGCTACACCCAGCAGCGACAAGGTCGACACCAGGCCGATCGCGAACAGATGAGCGAGCCGGAACAGCCGATGGCGTACCCATTCCCAATCGAGGCTCGAGCCAACCCAGATCGCCGCGAGTCCGCCCACGATAAAAAGCGCGAGCAGCGCGTGCATCACGAGCACCGCATCGGCGAGCCAGATCATGATGTCCTCACACCATCCGCGGCGAACTTCAGACTGGTTTTTGTGCGATGCCGCGATGCGCGCCGCGCCCTGGCGCGGTATCAGATATAGACTGAAACAGGACCTGTATCCGGGTTGCGGCATCGAGTGACCCGTACATGGGCGGGTCCGCGCGATTCACAATCATCGGAGGCGCAAATGGCAACTGCAATTATCACCCCCCGGAACGACGGCCCGTACTACATCAAGGGTGACTTCAAGATTACCACCCAGGGCGGAAAAAATATCGAGGTGGATAAGGATGAGGTCTGGCTATGTCGATGTGGCCACTCGCAGAACAAGCCATTCTGCGACGGTTCACACAGGAAGGCCGAGTTCAAAAGCAATCTTGACGAAAAGCCGCAGGAGGGAGAAACGCCCTGATGCATCCGTTGTTGTAGACAGGTTCGGCGCGGGCTTCGCACATCGCGTCAAGGACGCGAGGTGAACCGTTGGTTCAGCACGGGCCGGGCTCATGCCCGGCGGCGCGCTTGTCTCTCATGGAAATCCCGCATGGAACTTGTATCGCCGTGAAAGGCGAAAGAAGGATTCGCTCCCCTAGAATCGCCCCATCGATGCAGACAGGCGGCATTCCGCCGCGCCAGACAATAACGGAGACTATCGATGACCCCTAGCTTTCGCACGCTGCGCCATGTCGCCATTGCTTCCAGTTTGCTGTTCGGCCTTGCGTCGCAGAACGCGACGGCAGCCGATGGCGGGAAGATTACGATCATGGTCGGCGGCATCACGAAGCTGATTTATTTGCCGGCGCGCCTGACCGAACAGCTCGGCTATTTCAAGGATGAAGGGCTCGACGTCGAACTGCTGTCGCAGCCGGCCGGCGTCGACGCTGAAAACGAACTGCTGGCCGGCGCCGTTCAGGCTGTCGTCGGTTTCTACGACCATACGATCGATCTGCAAACCAAAGGCAAGGACGTCAAGGCGATCGTCGTGTTCGGCCAGGTGCCGGGCGAGGTCGAAATGGTGTCGACCAAAGCGGCCGAAACGGTCAAATCGATGGCCGACGTCAAGGGCAAGACGCTCGGTGTCACTGGCCTCGGTTCCTCGACAAGCTTCCTTACGCAATACCTTGCCGGACAGCACGGCATCCAGTCGACGGAATACACGATGCTGCCGGTGGGCGCTGACGCCAGCTTTATCGCGGCGATTAAACAAGGTCGCATCGACGCCGGCATGACGACCGAGCCGACCGTCTCGGCACTGCAAAAGTCCGGCGACGCGAAGGTGCTCGTCGACATGCGCTCGGTTGAAGGCACGAAGGCGGCACTGGGCGGCACCTACCCGGCCTCGAGCCTCTACGTCCAGGCGGCATGGGCCGATTCTCACAAGGCTGAAGCAGCAAAGCTTGCGCACGCGTTCGTTCGCACGATGCAATTTATCCACACGCATAGCGCGGAAGAAATTGCAGCGAAGATGCCTGACGACTATCAGAAAGACAAGCCGCTTTATGTGAGCGCGCTGAAAGCGTCGCTGCCGATGTTCACGGCGGACGGAAAGATGCCTGCGGACGGTCCGGAGATGGTGCTGAAGGTGCTGTCGGCATTCAATCCGTCGGTCAAAGGCAAGCATATCGAACTGGCAAAAACCTACACCAACGAGTTCGTCAGTTCGAAATAAATCGGCGCCTGCCGGCTGCGGTTGTCTATCTGTTGCAGCCTGATTTCGTTGCGCCTCCGGTGCCGCCTTCGCGGCACCGGCCACTACCATGGACGTTCCCGATGAACCACGCTGTTTCCAGCGACGCCCCGGTGATCGAGTTCCAGTCGGTCTCATGTCGCTTTATTTCTCCGGACGGCAAGGCGACGATTGCGTTGCGCGATTTCAGCATGTCGGTCGCGAAAGGCGAGTTCGTGGCGGTGGTCGGGCCGACCGGCTGCGGCAAATCCACCACGCTCAGCATGATTACCGGGCTCCTGAAGCCGACCACCGGCGAGGTGCGCGTGATGGGCGCGCCGGTGGACGGCATCGATCCGCGCATCGGCTTTGTGTTCCAGGCCGATGCCGTATTTCCGTGGCGTTCGGTGCTCGATAACGTCGCAGCCGGGCCGCTGTATCGCGGCCGTTCGAAATCGGCCGCGCACGACGAAGCGAACGAATGGCTGCGTCGCGTGGGCCTCGAGAAGTTCGGCAGGCACTATCCGCATCAGCTATCGGGCGGGATGCGAAAGCGCGTCGCGCTCGCGCAGACCTTCATCAACAAGCCGGAAATCCTGCTGATGGACGAGCCGTTCTCCGCGCTCGACATGCAGACCCGCACGCTGATGCAGGACGAGTTGCTGCAGTTGTGGTCGGGCAATGCGGGATCGGTGGTGTTCGTCACGCACGATCTCGAGGAGGCGATCGCCCTGGCCGATCGAGTGTTCGTGTTGACTGCACGGCCCGCCACGCTGAAGAAGGTGTACGAGATCGATCTGCCACGTCCGCGTATCACATCGGAGATCCGCTACGAGCCGCGCTTCATCGAAATCTCGCGCGATATCTGGCATGACCTGCGCGAAGAAGTGCAGATCGCCTGACACAACCTGACACTGGAAAACACTGATGGCAACCCCTGAATACGCGCTGCAGGCGGGCTTCGACCGCGCGTCGCTGGCAAATGTTGAAAAACTCGCCCAGCGCCGGCTGCGCCAGCGACATGCACTGGTCATCGGCCTGCGGGTACTGGTGCTGGTAGTCGTGCTGGGTGGATGGGAAACCGGCGGGCGGCTGAAATGGATCGATCCATTTTTCTTCTCGATGCCGTCGGCGATCTTCGCGCAGATCGTCGACTGGTTCGTGAACGGTACCTCTCAAGGCCCGCTGCTACAGCAGGTTTGGGTCACGCTCGAAGAAACTTTCCTCGGTTTCCTGATCGGGTCGATCGGCGGCATCGTGTGCGGCGTAGCGCTTGGCCGCAACAAGCTGTTGTCCGATGTGTTCAGTCTCTATATCCAGATCGCGAATTCCATCCCGCGCGTCGTGCTCGGCTCGGTGTTCGTGATCGCGCTTGGCCTCGGCATGGCTTCGAAGGTCGCGCTGGCGGTCGTGATGGTGTTCTTTGTGGTATTCGGCAATGCCTTCCAGGGCGTGCGTGAAGCCGACCGCTACATGATTGCGAATGCGCAGATCCTCGGTGCCTCCAGGCGTCAGTTGACTACTTCGGTGGTGATTCCATCGGCGCTGTCGTGGATTCTCGCGAGTTTGCACGTGAGCTTCGGATTTGCGCTTGTCGGTGCGGTGGTTGGCGAGTTCCTCGGTTCGAAGCAGGGCATCGGCCTGCTGATCTCGACAGCGCAAGGTGCATTTAATGCGAGTGGTGTATTCGCAGCAATGATCGTGCTGGCGGTGGTGGCGCTCACCGCGGACTATCTGCTCACCGCGCTGGAAAAGCGCTTGCTGAAGTGGAGACCCGCGGCATTCTGAACTTCACCTGGCGGGGGAGGATACCGCCACCCGAGGCCTTGCGCTCGTCGGCGACGAACCGGGCGCAGGCGCCATCGACATCCATTTTTTCCCCGTTTGCGCAAGCATCCTTGCATCTCGAGCGCGCAGATCACGACGTCGCGTGGTCCGGTTACATCCTGCGCAGCAACGATGCCCCATAGCGAACGCCGATTTTGTGACGTACATCAGTGAATACACGTAGTTGTGCAAAAGATACGGGAAAGGTGCTTGAAGGATTGGGGTAACTAGGATTGCGTTCATCGGCCGAGGGGGCGTCGTCTGGAAATCTGGCGGCAGTCACGGCAGACGACGAGAACGAAAATTTTGACGTAGTAATTTGAGGAGACGATCTTGAAGAAAAAGTATCTGGCTTTGGCCGTCACGGCAGGCGCTTTCGCGGCGACCGGCGCGCACGCACAGTCGAGCGTCCAGCTTTATGGCCTGATGGACCTGAGCGTTCCCACCTATCGGACGCACGCGGACGCGAACGGCAATCATGTCATCGGCATGGGCAACGACGGTGAACCGTGGTTCAGCGGCAGCCGCTGGGGCTTGAAGGGCGCGGAAGACATCGGCGGAGGCTCGAAGATCATTTTCCGGCTGGAGAGTGAATTCGTAGTCGCCAACGGCCAGATGGAAGATCCGGGTCAGATCTTCGATCGTGACGCATGGGTCGGTATTGAAAATGGCACATTCGGCAAGATCACGGCAGGGTTCCAGAACACCATTGCACGCGACGCATCGACGATCTACGGCGATGCCTACGGCAGCGCCAGGCTGACGACGGAGGAGGGCGGCTGGACGAACTCCAACAACTTCAAGCAGATGATTTTCTACGCGGCCAGTGCCACCGGCACCCGTTATACCAACGGCCTCGCATGGAAGAAGCTGTTCAGCAACGGCATCTTTGCCAGCGCAGGCTACGCATTCGGCAACACAACGACTTTCAGCTCCAACTCCAACTACCAGGCAGCGCTTGGGTACAACGGTGGCTCGTTCGACGTGTCGGGTTTCTACAACCACGTCAACCGCGTTGGCTTTACGAACCAGACGTGGTCGGTGGGTGGCAACTATAACTTCGATATTGTGCGCGTCAATGCGGGTTATTTCCGTTACCTGGGCAATCAGGGTTCGCTCGGCCAGCGTCAGGACAACGCATGGACGGTGTCGTTCAAGCTGGCTCCGAAAGGTCCGCTCGACTACGAACTCGGCTATCAGCAGATGCGCGTGCATAACGCCGCATACAACGCCGACGGCAATATCCCGAACGCGAACATCGGCGCTTTCGATCCGGCGTCAGGACTCCACAATGGCTTCAAGGAAACGCTTTACGGTTCGATCTTCTATCATGTGTCCAAGCGCACTGAATTGTATCTGGCCGGCGATTACATGAAGCTGCATGGCGGCTATACAGTCGGAGGCACGTTCGGCTCGAACAATCAGCTCGAACTGACGACGGGCGTGCGCACGCGCTTCTGATCCGGAATCGGAGCCTCGCAGCGGTTCCGTCCAACGATGTTCTCCTGCTTGCGGCCGCGGACCTGTCCGTCGGCCGCTTTTTTTCTGCTCAGCGGGTCGAGGAAGACAGCCATGTTCAGAAATACCACTATCCGGGCAGCTCTGACGATCACGATCGCCGGCTACACGGCAGCGCTGATGCTCGTGATCGCAACATCGATCGCGGGTCTGAAAACGGCCAACACGGCGCTCGACAAGATGTACAGCGAAGAGACGGCCGCGCTGCGGCACCTTACCGCCAGCAGCGAAGCGCTTCTGCAGGTGCGGGTGGATCTCGGCGCGTACGAGACGCTCGTCACGCAGGGAAAGCCAACCGATGCGGTACTCGCGCGAGTGCATGCCGAGCAGACGGCCAGCGATCGTGAGCTGGCTGCCTATGCCGCGCAGCCGCCGGCGAATGAGGTTGAACGGAAGCTGACTGACACGCTGCGCACGAAGCGCGAGCAATTGATGAAACAGGCGCTAGCCCCTGAAATCACGGCGCTCGACCAGAACGATTTCATGTTGTTCCGGACAACGCAGCGGCAGGCGCCCGACACATTGTTCAGTGACTACGGGAGCGCCGCGCTCGCGCTCGAGGATTTTCAGGCCGGGCAGCAAAAAGCACGCTTTGCGTCCGCGCAACAGCATTTTTATATGCTGCTCTGGCTCTTCGGCGCGATCGGGTCTGCCGCGATGGTCCTCGGCCTCGTCGCGCGATTCGCGTTGACGAATTCGATCGTGCGGCCTATCGATGCCGCGATTCGTCATTTCGAGCGCATTGCCGCGGGTGATCTGGCAAGTGAAATCAAAACGCTGCGCGTCAACGAGATGGGACGGTTGATGGCGGCACTCGCCCGTATGCAGGTGGGGCTCGTTGCTGCCGTGAGTCAGGTGCGTCAGGGAACGGCGGCAATTACGCACGGCGTGCGCGAGATCGCGAGCGGCAATGCCGACCTGTCGACGCGCACCGAGCACCAGGCGGCGACGCTGGAGGAAACCGTATCGAGCATGGATGAGTTGACGGCGACGGTCCGGCAAAATGCCGATAACGCGCGGCAGGCCAGTGCGCTCGCGGAAAACGCGTCGGAGATCGCGGCACGCGGCGGCGACGTCGTCGGCGAGGTTGTCGACGTGATCGCGGACATGTCGTCGAGTTCAAACCAGATCGTCGATATCATCGGCGCGATCGAGGGCATCGCGTTCCAGACCAACATACTCGCTTTGAATGCGGCTGTCGAAGCAGCACGTGCAGGCGAGGAGGGACGCGGATTCGCGGTGGTCGCGGGCGAAGTGCGCGCGCTCGCGCAACGTTCGGCCGCTGCGGCGAAAGAGATCAGGGAGCTGATCGGCGATTCGGTTGCGAAGGTGCGCAACGGTGCCGAACTGGCGGCTCGCGCCGGCAAGACAATGGCCGAAATCGTCACAGCGGCCCGCAACGTCACCGGTATCGTCAGCGAAATTAGCGTGGCCTCCGAAGGACAGTCGCTGAGCATTGATCAGATCAATCGTGCGATGACGCAGATGGACAACGCGACGCAACAGAACGCTGCGCTGGTCGAGCAAGCTGCAGCTGCGGCGGCGTCGCTGGAAGATCAGGCGCGCGCGCTCGACGACGCGGTGGCGGTGTTCAGGCTGCGTGAAACAGACAAGCCGTCCGCCGGGGAACCCAGCAGGCAGAACTGGGCCGCGCCCGAGCTGTCGCCGGCGAGCGCATGACGACACCCGACAGAACCGGACACTTTCTGGGAGAGGGCCTCACGCATCACTGGAAGGGGTGTTTCGGCCAGGTGACTGGGGTCCGGGAGCGTTGACCGACGGGTGGCCATCGGCGCAGATGGCCACCGCTCGAGGCTGGCGGCGTCCAGGGTTTTATCGCGCAACGCTCTGCTCTTCCTGCAACAACGTTTCCGCGAGAATCATGTCGAAGGCGTTCGTCGGCTTGATGGCTGCACGTATGAGCGGCCGGAAAACGGCGTCGCCCCGACGCACCGGAACACCCGTCAGCCCGCAAACGCCCGAGGTGCGCGCGAAGCCGGCCCGCCACGTCTGATCCTGATACCGGCCGAGCGTCGAATCGCTCCACGAAATGAGGATCGTGCGTGCCGTCTGCCACTCGATGTGGCTGATGGACGAAGCATTGGCCATCGCGCACGGCTTCGGATTGCGGAAGTTTCGCGATGCATGAAGCGCTGGCCTGCGAGTCAGGCGCGTTGTATCGGGAGTACATCCGCGCAACCAGTTGACGATCTGAAACCAGGGGTCGGTTCTGCTCATGTTCAAGCTCCTTCTATGGACGCAGACAGACGGCGTTACGCTTCGCCGGCGTTGTCCGGCGGCACGAGCGTAACCACGTTCACGATTCCCTGCCGTGCCATCTTGGTGTAAGGGCAAAAGCGCTCGGTGTTGCGAACCAGTTCCTCGGCGACGGCGCGCTCGACACCGGGCAGACGGATGCGGGTGTACGCCGTCAGCATGAACAGGCCATCGATCGGGTCGCGGCCGAAATCGACCGTAACTTCGACCGAAGCGCCTGGAACCGGAATGCCCGAACGTGCCGCAAGCAGACTCAGCGCGCCGTGGAAGCAGGCCGCGTAACCCGCGGCGAACAGTTGCTCCGGATTGGTGCCGCCGCCAGGCCCGCCCAGCGCCTTCGGCAATCGCAGATCGACTGCGAGCTGGCCGTCGTCGGAACGCGCGATGCACGACGCGCGCCCGTGACCCGCGTGGCCGCCCGTCACGGTGACAGTAGTCGAATACAGCGTCTGGGTGTCTTGCCCGTGATACCTGTCGAGCAGCGTCAGCGGCGGTGGACGCAAGGTGGTCATGGCGCGCGTCGTCTGTGGCTGCCGCTTATTTCGCGGCCTGTGCCTCGGCAAACCACGCGTCGAAGTTCACGGTACCGAGACGTGGGTTGGCGCCTGGGACGAGCGTGTCGTCCTGCAACTCTGCACCGAAGTAACGTGCGGTTGCATCTTCGACGGCCCTGCGCGAATCGTGACTCGCCGAGAGGAAACGCTGCACCATTTCGGCAAGCCGCACACGTTCCGGACCCGCGATCTCCACGACGCCGTTGCGCGGCTCGCCGACTGCAAAGTCCGCGACGGCGGCCGCCACATCGTCCGATGCAATCGGCTGGAAAAGCGCAGGTGACAGCCGTATGGTCTGGCCGTCGCTACCCGATTGAACAATGCCGCCGAGAAACTCGAAGAACTGGGTCGAATGGACGATCGTGTACGGCACACCCGATTCGCGGATCAGCTTTTCCTGGGCGATCTTGCCGCGGAAATAGCCGCTTTGTGCGAGGCGGTCGGTACCGACGACGGACAGCGCCACGTGATGCTCTATGCCCGCGGCAGTCTCCGCAGCAAACAGATTCCGGCCCGATGTCTCGAAGAACTCGAGCACAGCGGCATCTTCGAACGAGGGTGAGTTGGCCAGATCGACCACGACGTTTGCGCCCGCCAGCGCTTCGTTCAGACCTTCGCCCGTCATCGTGTTGACGCCCGACGCGGGCGAGGCCGCAACGACGGCATGACCGCGTGCGCGCAGGTCCTTGACGACTTTACTGCCGATGAGTCCCGTGCCACCGATCACAACGATCTTCATGATCTTTCTCCAAGAGCTTGTGCGCGGCTGTCAAACCGCGGCCAGTTTGTCGCATCCGGCTTACATCACATCACTACGTGTGGGACTGCCGGCGCTTTGCCGGACTCGCCGCGATTCGCACGGCGTCCGTACAGGAAGCATCATAGGCATGCACTTCGACTCGCGGTAGAGTCGCCGAGGGACCCACCGTGTTGCATCGGGAGCATCAATCAAGGCATCGTCGATCTGGGTATCGTCAATCGACTGTCGATAACATCGTCATGGTCGTCAGACACTGCAAGTCGAGCGCTCTGGTGTGTTCAGTCATGTAGTCGACGAACACACGGATTCGGGCAGGAAGATGCTTGCGGCTGAGATAGCAGAGGTAGTGACCGCCGTCGTCGGGCGCGTGCTGCGCGAGACTACTGATCAACTGCCCGCCGCCAAGCAGATCGCAAACCTGATAGGCCGGCAACTGCGCGATACCCAGCCCGTCAAGTACCGCCTGCAGGATCAGATCCGCGTCGTTGAACGTGTGCAGCGCGACGGGCTGGCGCCGCTGTACAAGACCGTGGACCTTGAACTCCCACTCCCTGACGCGGCCCGACGGCGTCTGGAAATTGATGCAGCGATGATCGCCCAGTTCGTCGACATGGCGCGGCAAACCATGAGCCCGTGCATAGGCAGGCGATGCGCAGACAATCATCTGCATCGGAATCAGTTGCCGCGCGACGATCCCGCTGCCTTCCATGCGTCCATCGCGAAACGATACGTCGATGCGATCGACGGTGAAGTCGGCGGGACGGTCGCTCAGCAGCAACTCCAGTGCGATCTCGGGATATTGCGTATGAAAGCCCCGCAGCAGCGGCGCGACAATCTTGCGGCCGAAGCCGGGCGTCGAGCCGATGCGCAGATGGCCGCGCGGTGGCCCGTTGCGCAGCTCGCGCATGTCTTCCAGCGCCTGGACGATTCGCTCCACGCCCGGCTGGCAGTTTTCGTAGAAGAGTTCGCCCTCGCGCGTCAGCGACGTGCTGCGTGTCGTGCGCAGAAAGAGGCGCGCGTCGAGCTGAACCTCGAGCTTCTGCACGTTGCGGCTAACCGCGGAACGGCCGATGCCGAGGCGATCGCCCGCGCGGGCAAAGCTGCCTTCGTTGGCAACGGCCAGAAAAGAAACGACGCCTGCGTAACTGGTCGCAAAGCTGCTGGCGAACGGATCGTCGGCGCCGCAGACGGATGGGCGTGATGTGTAATCTGACATGGAAGTGCAAGTCGTGGAGTCCATACGCGACTAGACGTACGAGCGCTTCCATTTGTGACATCGTCCACCGATTTTTTTGCGGCGGATGTGTGGGCGTGCTGACGGCCTTACTTCTCCGGCACGAGAACGGGCGCGCCCTTGTCCTTCAGCAGCAGCACGATGAACTTTGCCGGCTGGGTCTGGCTCGCGTTGCGTCCGACCGTGTGAATATCGTTCGGACCTTCATAGAAGGTCTGTCCGGGCGTCAGCGTGACTTCCTTGCCGCCCTTGACCTGCATCACGATCGATCCCTCCAGCACGTAGACAAAGGCGTGTGCATGATGCCGATGGACGGGATCGACGGAACCCGGTGGATAGGTCACGGTGATCATCAGGGCTTCCTTGCCCGGATAATCGTCGAGCGGTTTCGTCATCAGCGGCGTGACGATTGCGGCGGGCGCCTCGGCGTAAGCCTCGCCCGTCAACGCGCCTCCGACGACGAGCATGGCCAGTGCAGTGTTTTTCAAGCGAAGCATGGTGTGTACCCCTAATGACGCGGCCCGCACGCGCGGGCCGACGATAAAGAAGGACAGCAGAAGCCGTCCGCTCAGGAAAGGTTCGCCTTGTCCAGACCGAATGCCTTGTCGGACGAGCCCGGCACCGTCTTGAACGCGACGTTCGCACGGTTCCATCCGTTGATGGCCATCACTTCGAACGTCAGGTCCGACAGTTCCTTTTCTGAGAACTGGGTACGTACGCGTTCGTAGATATCGTCGGGTACGCCGTGTTCGGGAAGCTTCGTCAGCACTTCCGCCCAGGCAAGCGCGGCGCGTTCGCGCGGTGCGAAGAGCGTCGACTCGCGCCACGTCGCGAGATGATGGATGCGCAGTTCCCGCTCGCCGTGGATGCGCGCTTCCTTCACGTGCATGTCGAGGCAAAATCCACAGCCATTGATCTGCGACGCCCGGATCGACACGAGGTCCCGGATCGATTCTTCGATTGCGCTGTCCTTCAGCAGCTCGCTGAGCTCGACGAACTTCTTGACCAGTGCCGGTGATTGCTGAAAATAGTTGATACGCTGCGTCATGATTTCTCCTGGCGACGATGAGTGAACACCCGTGTTTATCGAGTGCCGTTAGCGGCAAGAGCCGCAACAAGTCATCGTAGACGGACGGGGCGTGTCGCGGTAGGCATACGAACGGGCTCACGGTGTTGCCCGCGCGGCACCAATCCACGACATGCGCCGCGCGTGCGCGCCGGAGAGATATCAGTGTTCAACCGTTGGCGCATGCCGCTGCGATGCGCGCCAGCTTGTCGGGGTTGCGCTGCACGTGGATGCGGACGATGCGCTCGCCGTCCGTTTCGAACGACTGCGCCGATTCGAGCTTGCCTTCGATAAAGCGCAGCAGCGCCCACTGACCGTTCAGCACCACGAGCTTGACGCCGAGTTCGCTGCCGTAACGTCGCGACGACGCGTAGAACAGTTGTGCGATGCGCTGGCCGCCCACCATCGGTTGTGAGAAGCTCGGGACTTTGCCGCCGCCGTCGCCAATCAGCATCGCGTCTTCGGCCAGCAATGCATTGATCGCATGGAAGTCGCCGCGCTGCAGCGCCTGGGCGAAGGTCTGCAGCAGTCGAAGATGCGTCTCGCGCGGCACTTCGTAACGCGGGCGTTCGTCGCGTAGTTGCGCTTTTGCACGGCTGACCAGTTGACGGCACGCCGCCTCTGTCTTGCCGATCGCTTCAGCGACTTCGCCATAGTCCGCGTCGAAGACCTCGCGCAGCAGGAACGCTGCCCGTGCTTCCGGCGTCAGCCGCTCGAGCAGCAACAGAAAAGCCACGGAGACGTCGTCGGCGCGCTCCGTGAATTCCTCGGGCGTAGCCGGCGAGTCGGTTATCTGGGGTTCGGGCAACCACATGCCCGTGTAGTGTTCGCGTTGAATCTTCGCCGCGCGCAGACGGTCGATGGACATCCGCGTCGTGACCGCGACGAGCCACGCTTCCGCGTTGTCGATGCCTTCGCGGGCCGCCGCGTGCCAACGCAGCCAGACGTCCTGCACGATATCTTCGGCTTCGGCAACAGACCCCAGCATTCGATAGGCAATCTTCTGCAATCGGGGGCGGAGCCCGTTAAAGGCATGTGCGTCGTTGTCCATGAACAGACTTCCTGGTGCGTTAGAGGCACAAGCGCCGCTCGAACAAGGTGCTGACAGTTGCATATTGCCACGGATGGGACGGCGCTTGAGACGCCCGGCACTGTCACAAGCTGCCTCCCAGGCTCGCTGCCATCGTTGACGCAGACGGTCAGCCGTTCCCCGGCGGCGTCCAGGGAAACGAGGACGCCGCGCACTGAATGCTACGGTGTTCCCGCACAGCCGGGACTTCGATGCAGCGGGATGATAAGCTTCCGCTATCGTTCGGCCCATTCTGGGTTGCATCGACACCTGGCGGGCTCCGGGGAGCCGGCCGTTACGAGCTGGCGCTCGCGCTGGCTCGAGAGGAGAAGCTCATGCCGGCGCGCTCAATTGCCTCCTTATCCCTGTCCTTCGGTCTTGTCTCCATTCCCGTCAGGCTCTACTCCGCGACCGAGAGCGCCTCCGACGTCCGGTTTAACCTGCTGGCGCCTGACGGCTCCCGCGTGAAACAGCAGTATGTCTCCGAGTCGACAGGGGCTGTCATCGAACGCGCTTCGATGAAGAAAGGCTACGAGTTCGAGAAAGACAAATTCGTCGTATTTACCGGTGACGAGCTCAAGGCGCTGGAGGAAAGCGCCAGTCATGTCGTCGAGATACTGGCTTTCATACCAGAGAAAGCGGTCGACCCGGTCTATTACGACAAGGCGTATTTCATCGCGCCCGACAAACGGGGCGGCAAGCCGTACAGTCTGCTGCAACAGGCGCTGGCTGAAAGCGGCCGTTGCGCGCTTGCCAGATGGTCTTTCAAGGGCAAGACCCGGATCGTCCAGGTGCGGCCGAACGATAACGGGCTTGTTTTCCAGCAGTTGCTCTATGCGAATGAGGTTCGATCGCTCACGGATTTGAACATCGAACACGTTCCGGTGTCGGCTGCTGAACTTAAGCTGGCGCTTCAAATCATCGAGCAGGGTATGGAAGACAACTACGACCCGGCGGCCTACGAGGACGAAGAGAAGAAGCGCATTCTTGCGGCCATCGACAGAAAGATCGAGGGCAAGGAAATCATCTCGACGGAGCCGGAAGAGGCGGTTTCGAGTGGCGAGGTCATCGACCTGATGGAAGCGTTGCGCGCCAGTCTTGGTAGGGGAGGTGCAAAGGCCAAAACCACTTCTGCGCCCAGGCGCAAGAGTGCTGCGCCCGATACGGAAATTGCCGCTGTGCCCAAGGTGCGGAAGCCCGCGGCCCGCTCTCCGAAGACACCGGCCGAAGTTCCAGCAAAGGTGCGGGCCCGGAAGTGACGCGACGACACACCGCGTACGACATTTCGCTAACCCGGTTGCAGTCGATGCTGGGCGTTTCCCGGCGTGTGGTTTCCAGCCTGGTTGCCGCCGGCTTTGTTACGCCGTCGCGCGGGCCACGCAACCGGCTACAGTTCACGTTCCAGGATGTCGTTCTGCTGCGTACTGCATTGCAGTTGCGTATGGCGAAGATACCTCCGCGAAAGATAGTCAACGCTCTGTTGAGACTGAAGGCTGAGTTGCCGGATGAACTGCCTCTCTCGGGCATCCGCGTCACGGCTGTGGGCGACACGATTGCAGTCAGGACTGGACCGTCGCAATGGGACGCAAACACTGGACAGTTTTTGCTTGATATCGAAGTCGCCGACATCAGGGGAGATGTCGTGTTCCTCGACACGATGCCGGGGCAGAAGGAAGCGGCGCTTCAAGCGGGGGAATGGTACGACCTCGGCGAGCAGTTGAGGGAATCTGATGTCAAAGGTGCCGAGGAGGCGTACAGGAAGGCGTTGGAGCTCGCACCCGAGCCGTTTTACGCCGCCTACGTCGACCTGGGTGCGCTGCTGTGCGAAGACGAAGCGCGATGCGAAGACTCGCTTCGCGTCTTCGACGAAGCGTTGTCGCATTTCCCTGATGACGCGGTATTGCATTTCAACCGGGCTGTCGCACTCGACGGGCTCGGTCGACTGGATGAAGCTGCGCAGAGCTACGAGCAATGTCTTGAGCTCAATCCGTCCTACGCCGATGCGCATCACAACCTTGCCATTCTTCGCGACAAACTTGGTGACAAGCAGGGCTTTGTACGCCATTTGAGCGCCTGGCGCCGGTTAAGCAACTGAAGCCGCGAAGAATACTGATGTCTTCTCGTTCCGGATTTGTCCGTCGACGGTTATAGTGAAGTTATGGCTGCGGGGGCGAGCGTCCTGTTCAGGCAATGCAGGTTTTACGGAGGGTCCACAGGATGGCGACAGATATTGGTTCGGCCCATAGTCCGCAGGGACACATATCGGAGTCGCTGCTGACTCTGGCCGAGTATCTCGAACTCTCGCTCGACGCAGGAGCGTGCGTCGTGATGCTGCGCCACAGTACGGACGTCTGCGCTGTTTATGTCGGCGACCCGGCGGGCACTCAGGACGATTTGACTCGCCGGGGAACGATTTCGGCAGGCATGGCCGACGAGATACTTACGATAACAAATGCCGGCGCAAACCGAATAGCAATCGGCGAACAGACGTACCAGTTTGTTCGCAGCTTCACGCAAATCGAGGATAGCGGAGCCGTGGTCTTTTCTCCGGTTTAGCGCTGGGCACTGTTCGCTTCAATCATTGCTTTCGGCAGGCCCTCACTTTCAGACTCTCGTCTGCGCGCCTTGTCGCGCTCGAATCCCCGCGACGCGACCATGAAGCGCCATCTCACGCCGGTCGCAGCCGTCGCGTCTTGCGCGTCATTCGGCGCCGCGAACGATTCGCAGATCGCGCTCGACGGCGTCGCCCAAGGCCCCAAGCGCTTTCTTGTATGCATCGCTTTCGTATGCGGCAACTGCCTGCTCGTAGGTCGGAAACTCAATCACGACAGTCCGCTCCTTCAAGCCGTGCTCACGAACCTCGTCGGCTAAACCGCGCACGATGAATTTGCCGCCGGCGGCCGCCACAGCGGGGGCTGCCAGTTGTGCGTACGCTGCCAGCTTCGACGGGTCCCTGATCTCGCGGTATGCGGTCACCCAATATCCTTTGCTCATTTGAATCTCCTTGTTCTGGGGGCGAGAAAGCAATTTTTGCGTTTGCAAAACAGCGAGCGAATTATGTCACGTGTCGGCATCCCCATTTGTTCGCGCGTGCGACGCCGACTACGCGTTTTACTTCCTGCTGAACTCGCGCTGGAACATGGGGCAATTCAGGTTGTGCTGACTGCGGCGGGCGTTTTCGGCACCGTAATCATTCGCCACAGCGAAGGCCGCGGAGTTCGAGAGCCATGTGCAGATCGTTGATGGAGCTGGTGAAGCGCCGTCAGGCGTTGCGTTCGCCCGCTCCCGGAAGCCAGGTGGCCTCGATGTCGGAACTGTTGTAACCCGGCGTTCGGGCCGGATCGTGCTGCGCGCACGTGGACCTTAATCGTTGTCCTCCTCGTGCTGATGATGTTTTCCGCTCTTGTGCCAGCCGTTGTCGTGCCAGTGCGGGCGGTCCCTGTAGTCGCCTTCATATCTGTGGTCGCCCGCAACCGGTCATCTCGCGTACACGACCGGAGGCTCCGGATACCCGGCTGGAGGCCCCTGGTACACGACCGGAGCCGCTTCGAAGACGACGGTTGGCGGCGCTTCTTGCACAGGAACGTGCCGTGCCGAATGGCGGCGATCCTGCGTGGTGAAATCACCCGCATGACCAGGCCGCCCCGTAGCCAGCTGCGGTGCAGCAAAATCCCGGGACGGTGCAGCGCCGTGATCGAACGGAGCGGAAGGCGCATGCCGGGCGATCTCAGCACGGGCAGCCGCAGTTCCACGAGCGGAAGCTGACGATGATGGCGCGCCATGACCGGACGAAGACGTCGGTCGCTTTGACGATGTCGATTGGGTGATGCCGAACGCCTGCCGCACGCTCGCCACAAAGCGCGACGCCCAATTCCCGCGATTCTGGGTTGCGACGTTGCTCGCTTTGCCAGGTCGTCCTGTAGCCGGCCGCGGTGCAGCAGAATCCCTGGAAGGTGCCGCGCGGCGCTCGAACGACCCGGAAGGCACAGGCGGGGCGAGTTCGGCACGGGCGATTGCGGTTGCGCGAGCAGGAGGCGCGGTCGATGGCGTGACCTGACCAGACAAGGAGACTTGTTGCGTCGACGATGCCGGTTCGGTTATCCCAGGCACCTGCGGTGTGCTCGCCTTCGCTTCGAGGTAGGCGGGCTGATCATGGTTGGACCAGACAGCATACGTGGCGGTAGCCACGACCCCGAGGGCCAATGCGCTTACCGGCGCAACCCAGAGCGCAGGGCGGCCGAACCACGCAGGCGGTGCGGCCGGTACCGGATCAGCTGCAAGACTGGCGCCCACAGCCAGGCTACCTGCACCCAGATGCAGCAACTCCGGCTGTCCGGATTCGGCGCCAGGCTTTGACTCATTTCGTGTGATCTTTCGATAGACTTTGCCCACACTTGCTTGCAGCTGCGGGAACCGCCTGAAAAGGATGATGAGCGAAACGATGACGCACATCACCGTATTGGTCAGATTCATCCAGAACATCCCATTTGGGATCCCCCGGCTCATTTCGAGAAGCATGAGCGCGAACGTGCCATTGCTGAAAGTCCAGCTTCCCCAGCTCAGCAGACTGTGGCTGCGCACGTCGGCTTCCCGCGCGAGGAGTTTGCCGATCGTCGGAAGGTACGTGAGGATGCGCGCCCCATTCCAGAACAGGAACATCGCGCTAAGTGCCTGGATGTAGAGTTCGTGAGACATCTCGACTCCCTTGCCGTACATGGCGGACGGCCCACGGGCTCCGTCGCGGGCACCCGGGGTATTTCGTGCGAGGCTCCTGTTCGATGAGGATCTGCACTCGTCGGGATCGCCGTTTGGGGCGGCAACTTACGTACGCCTGTCAGGCGAACCCGATCGGGGAGGCTGCTGCGAAAGCACGCGCCTGGATACTCCGATTTCAACCGTCCTTTCCGATTTCAGCAGTCCTTGTGCCAGACCTCCGCAAACGGGAGGTACCTGATCGGGTTGCCTGAGCCTTGCGAACCATGCAGCGCGGGATGGGTCCCGGCGCCGCGTTGAGGCGAACCTGTCACGAACCGCGTGGCGCGGGAGCGGGAGATCGATGTGCCGGCTAAACACTGGGCGGCGATGCCCGTCGCGAGACGCAGAGGGTCAGATGAAAAGCATCCCAACACCGCGTCCGGAAGCCGGTCCGGTGGTCCTGCCTGTCGGCCGCGCGGATGGCAACGTTTTTACAACTCACAGGTTCATGATAGAAAATTTATCGCAACGTCGCTGATCCCCATCTTCTACCGCCCGTGGAGGTTAGCGGATAGCCGGCTTGAGTCTGCTGCTGCCGTTCGACATTCGGATGAGTGCGTCGCAGGTGGCTTAGGCACGTGGCGGGTCCTGAAGGTCCGCGTGGCCAGCATTGCGACAGGAGAGCCATCGGCGTGGCGTCCTGGTCGCGTCCACGGTTTCGACGACCTCGCGCCACCACCGCTCTCCGCGGTGCGGGGCGGCCAGTTCCAGCCGCTCGCCCATGCGGGGCGTCGAGAGGGCAATGCCGCGCGCAGCGGCGAGCCCCATCACACGCTCGAACGGCTCCTGCCAGCGATGCATCGCCAGATCGAACGTGCCGTTATGAACCGGCACGAGCCAGCGTCCGCGCAGGTCCACGTGCGCCTGTACTGTGTCGTCCGGCTGCATGTGTACGTAGGGCCATTGAGCGTCGTACGCGCCGGTTTCGATCAGCGTGACGTCGAACGGGCCAAGCCGCTCGCCGATGGTCCTGAAACCGTCGAAGTAACCCGTGTCGCCGCTGAAGAACACGCGCAGGTCGCTGTCGACAATGACCCATGAGGCCCACAACGTGCTGTTGCCGTCGAAAATGCTGCGCCCGGAGAAATGCTGGGCGGGTGTCGCCGTGAACGCGAGGCCGTCGATGTCGACACTCTGCCACCAGTCGAACTGGCGTACTTTCGACGCATCGATACCCCACTCGATCAGCCGGTCGCCGACACCTAGCGGCGTCAGGAACACGCTCGTCGTCGCGGCGAGCGCGAGCACGGTCTCGCGGTCCAGATGGTCGTAATGGTCATGCGACAGAATCACGCCGCGTAGCGGCGGCAAATCCTCAAGCGCGATGGGCGGTGCATGAAAGCGCTTGGGACCGAACCGGCGGAACGGCGATGCACGTTCGGCGAATACCGGGTCGGTCAGCCAGAACTGACCGCGCAGCTTGAGCAGCATGGTCGAATGCCCAAGACGGTACAGGCTGCGGTCGGGCGCGGCGTCGAGCTGTTCGCGCGTCAGCGCGTCGACGGGCAGGGTGCCCGCCGGGACAGTCCCGGCGGGCTTTCTGAACAGCACGTTCCATGCGATGCCCAACGTCTTTCCGATGCCTTCGGCCGGACGCGCCTTGACGTTGCGAAAGCGCTCGCCGTCATGCTGCGCCGAGGAGCGGGACAATTCACGCCCGCGTCGCGCGGCGGTCAGGCCCAGGGCACGGTGGATGAAGCCGGTAATCGATGTCATGTCAGGCGTCCAGCTACAGAAAGTAGACTAGTCAGTGTAATTTATTTTCAAGAAAAGTAAACCGTCCAGTGTAAAATTTAACGATGGACGACAACGCCTCCCATCAGCGCCTGACCGATCGCAAGCGCGCGGCCATCATCGCCGCGGCTATCGAGGAATTTCGCGCCGCCGGCTTCGAGGCGACCAGCATGGATCGCATTGCAGCCCGCGCGGGCGTGTCAAAGCGTACGGTCTACAACCACTTCCCAGGCAAGGAAGCGCTGTTCGCTGCGATCCTGCAGCAGTTGTGGAATGCGAGTCACGCGGCAGAGGCGCCCGCTTATCGCGCCGACCAGCCCTTGCGCGCGCAGTTGCTCCAACTGCTGTCACGGAAGCTGAGCCTGCTGAATGACGAGGCATTCCTGTCGCTCGCACGTGTCGCGATCGCGGCGGGCATCCATTCGCCTGAACGTGCGCGCGACATGGTGGCGCGTATGGGCGAGCGCGAAGAAGACCTGACGGTCTGGATACGTGCAGCCGCCGCGGATGGCCGCCTCAGGACGCCGGATCCGACGTTCGCGGCGCAGCAGTTGCAGGGTCTCGTGAAGGCGTTCGCGTTCTGGCCACAGGTGACGATGGGGCAACCGCCCCTCAGCAAGGACGAACAGAAAGACGTCGCAGAATCCGCCGCCGATATGTTTCTCGCGTGCTACGCGTGATTGACGCACGACGGGCGCAACGCCGTCGTTCCCGCTGGCTACGCCAGACGACACTTGTGCTCTAGCAGCAGGACGAAGTCCTCGCCACCGATGCGCGCTGCCACGAATCTGAGAACGGCTTGGCCACTGTGCTCCCGGGAAAGCCGCGTAGGTAAAAAAAGCGACTGGACGTGAGAAGGGCGAGTGGCGCGCCATCTCCGACTTTCACTAGTGAGGGTGCGTCGACAGGCGTAGCGGCCGAAGTTCTTTTGCACACGCTTCTGCTCTGATCAAGGTCTGCGTGGTTTCGCCCGCTTTCGCTGCCGGACTTCTGAAGTTGGCCACAACCCGCCGTTCACATGCGTCGGCGGGTCGGACGTTCGGGCGTCGGCTCTGCCCGGTAACCGGCCATCCGACCGTTGAAGGCGAACGCTCCTTCCTCGGCCCTTGCGGTCATTCGCGGAATCACATTGCCGCCCGCGCCGAACGTCCGCTCAGTGCGCGTGGAGCAAGCTTTCCTACGCTACAAACCGGGTTAACTGCCGCGCGGCTCCCGCATTGCGAGTCGAGGCCGCGGTCAAGCGGGGGCAACCAGAGATGCTGTGAGTGGAATGCGGAGGTCGACTATGCCGCGAACGGTTGTCCGTTGCTATTCAAGTATTCGGTTGGAGTGACGCCGACCACGCGTCGAAACGCGCGCCTGAAATTACCCGTGTCGCTGAAGCCGAGCTTCAACGCCACTTGCTTGATCGTCACACCGGGGGTGCGGAGCAGTTCACAGGCTCTTTCAAACCGCACTTTGTCCGACAGGTCGCGAAATGCCAGGTCTTCTGACCTCAGATGGCGGTCTATCGTTCGCGCGGATACATTGAGGCGGCGTGCGAGATCTTCCAGCGTTACTTGCTCGCCCTCGGCTGCGCGCAGCACCATCTCCACGTATTCCCCCCAGCCAAAATGGCCGGTTGCGGGGCGCGTGCTCATCAGGCTGCACTGCTCATCGACTTGCTGGACGACCAGCGCGTTGCCCATCGGCAGAGGTCTATCCAGCAGCTCGGCACTCATCACGGCGCGGACGCCGGGCAGCGCATTCTCGCAAAAATGAAACCGTATGGGCGCCAATGCCCGATAGCGTTGGACGTGTGCGGGTTCCGGCATCGACAGGTAAATATCATAGGCCGGAAGGTCGGCGCCAAGCAGCAATCGCACCTGATTCTGATGTGCGATGGCTATCACTTCAAGGATGAAACGTAGGGTCGCTTCGGGCATCGCGATCGTCGGCGTGAAGGTCGTTTCGCCTGGCGATCCGGGCCGACGCTGGTAGTGCATAGCAAAGGTCTCCGTCATCAAGTGGTAATGCCGGCTCGTCATGCACATTACTTCGTGCGCGGTATGGCAACTGAGCAGTCCGTAGCCAAGCAGGTCGTGCGAGTTCATCTTGATGAGCCGACCGAGTTCAAAACCGAGATCTTCCCGGCCCGTAAGTTCATTGGCTACCCGGACAAAGGCATTTACCTCGGTCGTTGACAGCGTGTTGTCGCGCCGATTGAAAGCTGTTTCATCGATCCCGGCGGCGGATAGCAGGCGCGCCGTCTCCACGCCCTGTGCGCGCAGGGCATTAAAAAGTAATACGAAATAACGCGCTGGAATGCGCCGTTGCGGTGCCGAAGTCATTTGTTGCTTCATCCCCATTTTGGAAATGGTATTCGATGAATCCCGCTTGTGAAAGATTGGGGATGTCCCTGAGCAAGAACCGGTAGCGACATGGCAGACGAAATCAGGGAAGTCCCTGGGTGTCCGGAAGTGATATGGGTATGTCAACCGCGGATATCGCCTGGCGAGCCACAACTGAAGATCATAGCCGGATCGTCAACGATGCGAACGAGTCTTTCAGGGTAGGGAAGAATATTGGGTCGTGAGGGTATCGCTCGCCGCTTGCCCGCATCTCCAGTCGTCTACGTAACGCGCTGCTCTTAGAGATGTCGCTCCGCTCGCGCTCACGCACGTCAGCGCCGCATGTATATCCCCGCCCCGTTTTGCTCACCCTGGCCGGCGAGCGGCTCCCAGCCACGTATCGGCGCTGGCCAACTCTGTCGGTCGGGAGAACGGGGCGAGGTCGCAGGCTCGTCTCAGGAATATCCCTGACGTGTCTCGAAGTGACCTGCCGATGTCGACTCCGGATGTCGTTTGACGCCGTGAGTCAGCAGATGATGACGGTCATAGTCACTGACCGGGAATATCAGATGAAGGGCCTGATGATGCAGCAGCCGTTGCTTGTCTCGACGTTGCTTACGCACGCCGAGCGGCATCACGGGGAGCAGGAAATTGTCTCGAGGCGTGTAGAGGGAGACATTCATCGCTATCGCTATCGCGATCTTGCGCAACGTGCGCGGCGCATGGCGAATGCACTGGCGGGACTTGGCGTACTCTCCGGCGACCGGGTCGCCACGCTGGCGTGGAACGGTTATCGGCACATGGAGCTGTACTACGCGGTATCCGGCTCGGGTGCTGTGTTGCATACGCTCAACCCGAGGCTGCATCTCGATCAGATCGTCTACATGATCGAACACGCAGAAGATCGCATCCTTTTCTTCGACGTCGATCTGCTGCCGGTCGCGCAGGCGATTGCCCCGCGTTTGACGAAACCGATGGTGTTCGTGGCGATGACGGACCGCGCACATATGCCGCCTTCCGAATTGCCGGAGCCGGTGCTGTGCTACGAGGATCTAATCGACGCTTGCGACGACGACTTCGAGTGGCCAGATCTCGACGAGAACGATGCCTCGTCGCTTTGTTATACCTCCGGCACGACAGGCAATCCGAAAGGTGTGCTGTACAGCCACCGTTCTACGGTGTTGCACACCTTCGCCGTCGCGCTGCCTGACGCGCTGAACTGCTCGGCATGGGACACGATCCTGCCGGTCGTGCCGATGTTCCACGTGAACGCGTGGGGCTTGCCGTATGTCGCCTGCATGGTTGGCGCAAAGCTGGTGTTCCCGGGTCCCTGGCTGAAAGGCGATTCGCTATATGAGTTGATCGAAACCGAGGGCGTCACGATGTCAGCCGGGGTGCCGACGGTCTGGCAGGGCCTGCTTGCGTACGTCAATGAACATCAACACAGCTTCTCCTCGATGAGGCGCACGGTGATCGGCGGCGCTCCGTGCCCCCCGGCCATGATTGCGGAGTTCCAGGAAGCTCACTGCGTCGACGTGCTCCACGCGTGGGGCATGACCGAATTGAGTCCGCTGGGCACAGTCTGTTCGCTCAAGCCGCATCAAATTTCGATGTCGCCCGATGAGCGGGTGGCGATACAGGCGAGGCAGGGCCGCGCTGTGTTCGGCATCGACATGAAGATCGTCGGCGACGACAGTCGTGAGATGCCGTGGGATGACGTTTCCACCGGCGAACTGTTGGTGCGCGGTCCGTGGGTCGTCGATTCCTATTTCCGGAGCACCGATGCACCTGCCCATCGTGATGGCTGGTTCCCGACCGGCGACATCGCGAAGATCGACGCCGACGGCTTCATGCATATCACTGACCGCGCAAAGGACGTCATCAAATCAGGAGGCGAATGGATCAGTTCGATCGCTATCGAGAACGTCGCAAGCCAGCACCCGGACGTGGCCAGCGCCGTCTGTATCGGCGCGCGGCACAGCAAATGGGATGAGCGCCCACTGCTCCTCGTCGTGAGAAAGCCTGGCAGTGCCGTTGCTGCTGACGAGTTGCTGGCGTTCTTCGAAGGCAAGGTCGCCAGATGGGCCCGGCCGGATGCGGTCGTATTCATCGACACCGTGCCGCTCGGCGCCACAGGAAAGGTGTTGAAGAACAGGTTGCGTGATCAATTTCAGGACTACTTTTTGACGGCATAGTGCGGCGCGACAACGTCTTCGATGCAGTTTCGAGCAGCAAGACTTGCAGTTCATATCAAGCAAAAACCAGTAGAGGAGACGAAATGAAGATGAAGTTGGTGGGTGCGGCGGCACTTCTGTCATTCGCAGGGGCTGCGCACGCGCAGTCCTCCGTGACGCTGTTCGGCGCAATCGATTCGGGCCTGCTGTATCAGAATAAGTCGATTGCCGCGCCCATCCCAAGGGCGAAAAACCAGGGAAGTGTTTTTGCCTTCAACAACGGAGGGATCTACGCGAGCTTTTGGGGCATGAAAGGGACCGAGGATATCGGCGGCGGATATCACGTCAACTTCCGTCTGCAAAGTTCGTTCATGAACGGCAACGGGAAGTCAGGTCTTGCCGACACGGCCGGCGCTGCCTCGATTTTCAACATGGTGTCGTCCGTCGGCCTCTCCGGTCCGTTTGGAACGGTCACCATGGGCCGGCAATTCGCGCCGATGGCCCTGGCGATGGCGGAGACTGACGTTCGTCGAGGCAACTACTTCGGCAGTATCTTCACCGCCTGGATCGGCATGAACCAGGCCGCGGGCTTCAACTTCGCCAGCACTAACGGGCCGATCGGCGCCTTGTACGACAGCAACGCGATCGTCTACGAGTCGCCCAATTTTCACGGTGCAAGCGCTGCTTTGGAATACGCTCCAGGAGGCGTGGCTGGCAGCTTCCAGGGCGGCACGCGAGAGTCGGCCGTGTTGAAGTACGCGAACTACGGGCTCCACCTTACGGCGCTCTACTACAACGGCCACGATACGAATCCCAGTCCTGCAGCAACGACGCCGCCGACCGGACTCAACAACAATCGCTACGCCTATTTTGGCGCGCTGTACACGATTCACGATTTCTCCGTGTCCGCTTCGTATGCCAACGGCAAGAACCCGGCGCATTCGAACCTGGTCAACCTCGACCTGTATTCGGCCGGCCTTGGCTATCAGTTCTCCCCCGCGTTTCAGGTCACGACCGGCGTGTACTACCTGAAAGACCGGAACAACTCGGCCAACAAGTCCACCACGGTCGCCGGCGGTGGCTCCTACAGTCTGTCGAAATCGACGACGCTCTATGCTCAAGTGGGCTACGTCGACAACAAGGGGAATATGGGCTCGATGATCAGCTACGGCCAGTTCGTGCCTGCCGGAACGTCAACTACCGCCGCGAACATCGGCATGCGTCACACGTTCTGACGCACGCAATGTCGCTTGAAAGTCGGGCGTGTGTGGTTGCACGCCCGACTGATTTCGCAACGAACGAACACGCAGTATTCTACGATGCGTCTTGCACCTCGAGCCTTTTCGTCAGGCGCAGGTACGGCGCGGAACGAGACGGGTCGAGCGCATCGAGCATGTTGCCGACCCGGGCAATTCTCTAACCATGATGAACCGACGAAGATGAGCCGCGCGTGCCGAGGGCGTTGCCGGACCGGCGTGCTGAAGTGGAAGTGTTTTTGGAGATCAAGACGGATGACTAACGCTGAACAAATGGAGAATCGCGCAATGAACGAGCGCTCTCCGCGCAACTATCTCCCTCGCTTCAGCATGCTGTCGATGGGCGTGCTGGCTCTCGGCGGCAGTCTTACTGCGCAGGCCGGCGCCACGGGCGGCGAACTGCCGTTTCCCCGTCCCCCCAGCGCGAGCGTGGCGGGCACATCGCTGGACAACTCGACGCACCATTGGCGGCAAGAGCCGTCGCATCTGCGTGCCGGAGCGCCGAATGTGCTCGTCATCATGCTCGACGATGCCGGCTTTGCCCAATCTGATGTGGTCGGTGGCGAAATTCACACCCCGACTTTCGCCCGGATCGCGCAAACAGGCATCATGTACAACCGCTTTCACGCCACCGCCATCAGCTCGGCGACGCGAGCCGCGTTGCTGACCGGCCGCAATCATCATCGCGTCGGGAACGGAAGCATCAGCGAATTGATGACCGACTTCGACGGCTATACCGGCGTCATGCCCAAGAGTGCCGCCACAGTGGCGGAGGTGCTGAAGGACTATGGCTATAACACGGCGGCGTTCGGGAAATGGCATAACACCCCGCCTCGAGAAACCTCGACGATGGGGCCGTTCAGCCACTGGCCCACCAGCTACGGTTTCGAGCACTTCTATGGATTCATCGGAGGCGAAAGCGACCAGTATCACCCGCACCTGTACAGCGATACCACGCCCTTGCCGGTGCCGAACGATCCCAAATACCACTTGTCGGAAGACCTGGCCAGGCAGGCCGTCAGCTGGCTTGATCAACATCAGGCCCTCGAGCCGAACAAGCCGTTTTTCATGTACTGGGCGCCGGGCGGCGTGCATGCCCCGCACCAGGTCTGGAAGGAATGGGCCGACAGGTACAAGGGCAAGTTCGACAGTGGGTGGGACGCGTATCGAGCGCGTGCCTTCGAACGGCAGAAACAGCTTGGCTGGATTCCGGCCGATACGAAGCAGACACCGCGGCCGGCCGATCTGCCGGCGTGGGACAGCCTGAGCCCGGAAGAGAAGAAGTTTCAGGCACGACTGATGGAGGTTTATGCCGGATTCCTGGAACACACGGATACCCAGGCGGGCAAGGTCGTCGACGAACTTGAACGGTTGGGCCTGCGGGACAACACGCTGATCTTCTATGTGTTCTCCGACAACGGCGCCTCGGCCGAGGGCATGCAAGGCTCGATCAACGAGTTAATTGCGACAAACGGTATTCCGACAACGGTCCGGCAGCACATGGACGCGCTGAACAAGTACTACGGCGGCCTGGATGCGCTTGGCGGTCCGAAGCTCCACGAGCACTACAGCGCTGCCTGGGCATGGGCCAGCGAAACACCCTTTGTCGGCACCAAGCTGGTGGCGGGATATTTCGGAGGAACGCGAGTGCCCCTGGCCGTGTCCTGGCCCAAGGGGTTCCGGCACGATACCGTGGTGCGCAGCCAGTTTCTGCACGTCAACGACATCGCGCCCACCATCTATGACGTGGACGGGATTGCTCCGCCCGAAGTCGTGAATGGCCGCAAGCAGGAACCGCTCGACGGTATGAGTTTCGCCGACAGTTTGACCCATGCCGATGCGCCGACCCACAAGAAGCACCAATACTTCGAGGTACTTGGCAGTCGCGCCGAATACGCGGACGGTTGGATCGCTTCGGTCTTTGGGCCGCGTACACCCTGGAAAGCGGACTTTGCCGATTTGCTGACCCCGCAGGGAAAGCTGGCATTCCTGCTCGGCAAGCCTGCAATTGGGGACAAACTCGGTTGGCTGAAGTGGAATCCCGACAAAGACAAATGGGCGCTGTTCGATCTGGGCAAGGATTATTCGCAGTCGACGGATGTGGCCGACGCGCATCCTGAAAAACTGGCCGAACTGAAGAAGCTGTTTGACCAGGATGCCAGGGACAACCACGTCTACCCGATCGGAGCGGCGTTTTATGCCTTGCTGCATCCCAACGATCGCCCGGGCGAAGACGGCAGGACGGACTTTCATTTCACTCCCGACATCGGCAGCCTCCCGGAGTTCGCCGCACCCAATATTCGTTCGCGCAATCACCGTGTGACTGTGGACGTGGACGTTCCACCTCAAGCCAATGGCGTGCTCTTCTCGCTCGGCGATACAGGCGGCGGTGTCGCGCTCTATGTGAAGGACGGTCACCTCGTGTACGAATACAACGGAGAGTCACTGGTGCGCACGCGCATCCAGGCGCCGGAGAAGCTGCAGGCGGGACACAACGTCATCGAGATTGATTTCACGATGGCGGGCGGCGGGCGGGCTGCGGCAGCCGACGTCGCGTTGAGCGTCAATGGCAAGCCTGTTGCAAAGGGGCGCGTTCCCTACACGGTGCCGTTCGCGTTTAGCGCGAACGCAGCTTTCGAAGTCGGCGCGGATCATGGTTCGCCGGTGTCGCTGGACTTTTTCGACAAGACGCCTTTTGCCTTCAACGGCACGATTCATGACGTTCATATCCACTATACCGAATAGGCTCACAGCGTGACTCGATAGTGAATCCGCTGGCCGGCGCACGGACTGTGCGCTGGCCAGTTTGCCTGGTGTTCGGATGGCTGCGGCTACAAAGCCCAGCCATGCGGGTACCACAGCGTGCAGGAAGCGAAATGCAAGAATCTACCGAATCTCCCCAAGGCCTGCATCTGATGGCCAAGCCCATTGGACCGCTCTGCAATCTCGATTGCAGCTATTGCTTTTACCTGGAGAAGGAAAATCTGTTCCCGGCGCGCGAGCGCTTCCGGATGTCCGATTCGGTGCTCCGCAGCTACGTGCAGCGTTACATCGCGGCGCAGACGACACCCGAGGTGGAATTCACGTGGCAAGGCGGGGAGCCAACGCTGATGGGGCTTGATTTCTTTGAGCGCGCCGTCGCTTACCAGCGCGAATTTGCCGGTGACAAGGCGATCCGCAACACCCTCCAGACCAACGGCACCTTGCTGGATGACACCTGGTGCGAGTTCCTTGCGCGTGAGCGCTTCCTGGTAGGGTTGAGCCTGGATGGGCCGCGCGAGGTGCACGATCTGTACCGGCCCGACAAGCAGGGCCGCTCGAGCTTCGACGATGTCATGCGTGGCCTCGCGTGCATGAAGCGCCACGGAGTCGAGTTCAACGTGCTGGTGACGGTGGCACGCGACGTGGCTAAATACCCGCTTGAGATCTATCGCTTTTTGAAAGAAAGCGGCGTGCGGCACATACAGTTCAATCCCGTCGTGGAGCGAGCGCCGCGTCCACAGGAAATTCGCTTCGGCTTGTCCCATGCAATTCCCCCGAAGCTGTCTCGTCACGGGCACAGCGAGACGGACCCGGCCAGTGCCGTGACGGCTCAAAGCGTCGAGCCCGAAGCTTACGGCGATTTTCTGATCGCTATCTTCGACGAATGGGTTCGTAACGACGTCGGACGAGTACATGTAATGAACTTCGAGTGGGCGCTAGCCGCCTGGTGCCAGGTTCCGGCTGGCGTGTGCCTGTTTTCCCCACGCTGTGGCAAGGCTGCCATCGTGGAGCACAACGGCGACGTGTACTCGTGCGATCACTTCGTGTATCCGCAATACAAGCTCGGGAACATACAGCACGACGAACCTGCGGCGATGATAACGTCGCCCGCCCAGCAGGCTTTCGGCCTTGCAAAGGAGGAATCGCTGCCGGACTATTGCCGAAAGTGCGATTACCGTTTCGCCTGTCATGGCGAATGCCCAAAGAATCGCTTCATGGCGACCCCGGACGGGGAGCCGGGCCTGAACTATCTATGCGCCGGCTACAAGAAATACTTCCGGCACGTGACGCAGTACATGAATGCGATGGCGAAGCTCCTGGGTCATGGTTTGCCGGCGTCGGCCATCATGCAGGCCTTCAAGGGACCGTTGATCATTCCGCTCGAGGCAACCCCCGAGAGAGAATAAGTAAGCAGGCGGGTCAGAATTGAAATGACGTTATGTTGCCAATGATATTAACTCAATATCCTAACTAAATAAATTTTCGAGGCATGTGACGGGTTACGTGTCAGATACGTCGCAGGCAGTTCATTCGCGATGGGAGCGGCAGTCGCAGCGACGACATGCCCAGAATCAACGTTAAAGCTGCAACGCACGCGCAAGTTCGCCGCAAACAGGCAACAGCAGGGGTGGACCGGATCGGGAGGGATAACCCTGACCTGTCGCAAATTGATATGCGTATGTCGATCGCGGATATCGCCCCGCGGACTGGGACCCCGGATGATGGAGCGATCGTCGATGGAGCGAGCGAGACGTTCGCCGCCATGTAATTCGATCAAATTGGTTCACCGGAGTCTTTAATGATAAATAGGCCCTCGAAACTGCTGTTCTGTCTGCTGCTGTTGGGCGTTCAGGCTTTCAGCCTGAGCGCCAAAGCCGGGACACTTACCGGTTCGGTCTCCAGTGGGGGCAAGCCCCTTGCTGGCATCATGGTCACGGTCTTCGACGCAGCCGGAAAGCGCCGCGATACTGTCTACACCGACCCGAATGGACACTACAGCACTACGGTCGACTTTGTCGGCAAATTGCAGGTCCGCGCGCGCACACCGTACTTCAAGGATGTCACTCAGAACGTCGATCTGTCTTTAGATGCACAGAAAAGCCTTGACTTCGTGCAAGAGCGTCATTCCGTTGCAGTCGAACTGTCGGAGAGTCTGCCGGCCTCGGCGCACCTGAGCACACTGCCGTGGTCCAGTCGGGACTCGCGCGCCGCCTTCGTCAGTCAATGCAACTATTGTCACCAGGTGGGCAATGCGCTGACACGTACGCCGCGCGACGAGGCCGGCTGGGCTGCCACCGTGCATCGCATGGAAGGCTACTTTGCGGTGCTGACCAACAGGCAGGCCCAGGACATCACCAGGGCCTTGTACCGGGGCTTTGACGGCAAGGAGGTGGCCGCCGTAGAAAAGTATCTGTTCGACACGGACCTCGTGCACGCCAAGATTAAGGAATGGGTCGTCGGCGACGGCCTGACCTTCGTCCACGATGCGGACGTCGGCTTCGACGAGCATCTCTACGGTGCTGACGAAGGCCACGATGTGATCTGGGAGCTCGACCGCAAGACTGGCAAGATCGACGAGTGGAAGGAGCCCGACATCGATCTGCCGGTGGGCGGCGTCTTTTCCGGTATGCAATTGCCCATTGGCGTTTTCAGCGGCAAGCATGGTCCGCACAGCATCGCGCAGTCGCCTGACGGCCGACTCTGGATTACCAACGCCCTGTCGTCCTCGCTCGCTTCCTTTGACCCGGCAACGAAGAAGTTCAAGCTCTACGAGCTTGGCCACAACCACCTCTACCCGCACACGATCCGCATCGACAGGCAGGGGATCATCTGGTTCACGATCGTCGCTTCCAACGAGGTAGCCCGCTTTGATCCGAAGACCGAGCAGTTCGAGATCATCCATCTGCCAGACGGCGGCTTCTGGCGCGCGGTCTCGCACTACCTGTTCCCGACCGTACTCAAGATTGCATCCTGGTTCCAGCAGCAGAACATGCCGCTTGCCGTGACGCACGCGAAGTGGGCCTTCCAGGGTCGTGACGCCTTTCCGTTCCCCTACGGCATCGACGTCAATCCGGTCGACGGCTCGATCTGGTACGCGAAGCTCTACGCCAACAAGATCGGCCGCATCGATCCGGTAACTCGCGAGGTGACCGAGTTCGACACCCCGCTGAAGGGCCCGCGCCGCCTGCGTTTCGACCCGCAAGGCAATTTGTGGATACCGGCGTTCGACGAAAGCGGTCTGATGAAGTTCGACACGAGGAGCCATCGTTTCGAGACCTTCAAACTGCCTCTGCTGGCACACAACGAGTATGAAGTGCCGTATGCGTTGAACGTCAACCCGAAGACGGGTGATGTCTGGATCACGTCGAACATGTCGGACCGCATCTTCCGGTTCATACCCGGCACGAAGACTTTCGTGACCTATCCGCTGCCCACGCGCGTCACCTGGCTGCGTGACATGGTCTTCACCAGGGACAACGCAGTCTGCTCGAGTTCATCGAACCTGCCGGCCTACGGCATCGAGGGGGGCCTGGCGTCGTTCATCTGTCTGTACCCGGACGGCGAGCCCGGCACGAAGACGGCGACGCCGATGCAATCTGCTGGGGCGACCCAATCCGCCCTCGCTTCCATAAGCGCAAGCAACAACAAGCACTGACGGGGAAGTCAATCATGGACCTTCAATCCTTATCGATGTATGCGGCCATTACCGTTCTGATGGCACCGCTGCTAATGGTCTACGGGTTACCGTTCATCGCTGGCGCCCGCGGCGTCAGCTACTTCGCGCAACTGTGGCTGGGTGAACGCTCACGCTTCGTCATCGCATCCGCCATTGCCGCGCTGGGCATCGCGCCCTCGTACGACGTCTACAAGTCGCCGGTGCCGATCTACGCGCGCTTGCTCGACGGCGCCGAGGTGAGCGGTCCGTTCATGCTGGCCTCATTCCTTGTCACGTGGATCGTGGTGACGGCGCTGGCTCACCGAATCGGCCGCGTGCTGGCCAGGCGCCACGCCTGAGGCGTGGTGCAGATCCAACCTGAAGAAGGGCAGACATGCAACGAGATTATCAAGACGAAATTGCCGGGTTACACGCTGTGTTTGGCGTCCAGAAAGAAGCGTTCACAAGCGCCCCTTATCTGAGTGCCGACGAGCGGCAGCGAAATTTGCGCAAGCTGAAGATTCAGCTGCGCCGCTATCAGGATGCGCTCGCGGAAGCCATCGACAGTGACTTCAGCGGGCGGGCTCACTCCGAGACACTGATGCTCGATATCCTGCCCACGACGCTGGAGATCAATCACTGCCTGCTGCATCTCAAGCGCTGGATGCGCAGCAGCCGGCGTGCGACCGAGTTGCTGTTCGCGACCAACAGCCTGCGCGTGACGTACCAGCCCAAGGGCGTAGTCGGCATCATCGGGACCTGGAACTTTCCGGTCTATCTGTCGCTGGGGCCACTGGTGACGGCACTTGCGGCCGGCAACCGCGCGATGATCCTGATGCCCAGAAATATGTCGGCATCCACGGCTGTGCTCAGGCACCTGCTTACGGAAATCTTTCCGGAACACCTGGTCGCCGTCATTGGCGGAGAGTTGAAAGACCGGAACATCTTCACTTCGTTGCCGTTTGATCATATCGTCTTCACGGGCTCACCGGACATCGGCAAAGTGATCATGCGTGAGGCTGCGCGAAACCTGACGCCGGTGACGCTGGAACTAGGCGGCAAATCTCCGGCCGTGGTGCTGCGTGACTATTCCATCGCCGACGCCGCGAAGCGCATCGCGCACGGCAAGGGTGTCAACTGCGGGCAGATCTGCGTTTCGCCGGACTACGCGATGGTGCCGCGCGAGTCTGTGGGGGCCTTCATTGAAGCGGTGAAAAAGTCCGCAATCCGTTTCTGGGGCGACAAGCCACAAGACAACGCGGAGTACACCTCGGTGGTGAACGAGCGCCAGGCCGGCCGCATCAGAAGCTTGCTCGAAGATGCCGGGAGAAAAGGCGCGACCATCGTGTCATGCGGCGGCGAGGGATCCGGAAGCCGCATCCCATTGCATATCGTCACAGACTGTACCGCCGAGATGGCCGTGATGCAGGAGGAGATTTTCGGCCCGATCCTGCCGGTCATTCCCTACGATTCCGAAGAGGAGGTCGTGAGCTACATCCAAAGCCAACCGCGGCCGCTGGCGCTGTACTGCTTTAGTCATAACGCCGACGCACGGCAGCGACTGCTGCGCCGGACGCACTCGGGTGGCGTAACAATTAACGATTGGGGCTGGCACGCGCTCAATCATGCCGCGCCATTCGGCGGGGTCGGCAACTCCGGCATGGGTAACTACCATGGCGAAGAGGGGTTCCGAGAGCTATCGCACGCACGCACTGTCTTTAAACGGCACCGGTTCTTCCCCATCGACTTGTTCTATCCGCCGTACGGCAACAGGGTACAACGTCTCGCGCTGAGGCTGTTCATCGGCAAGAGCGACCCGAACGCCAGGCTGACCTGCGCAACGAGCAATGGGCGGATTGAAGCATGAAGGCAGCTAGATCCGCAATGCGTCGGCACCAGTCTTCAGGCCATACCAGGCGTGCGGCAGATTGATGCGACTCGTGTTCGAGGGCGGAGCCGGGCTGGCCCGCCGCTCGCCGGGTCGCCTGTCCTTTGCTTTGATCCCGAGCCTGATATGAACATGGCGAACCCCGCTTGGGAATATCCCTGGGGTGTCTCGAAGTGACATGCCGATGTCGACTGCGGATATCGTTCGACGAGGTGAGGCACGGGATGATGGCGACATGTGCATGCGCTATTGCGCGTTTTCGTACTTGGGCCTGAGCAAAATGGAAGTCAAGAGACGATACCGTTGTCGATTCGAACGGCGATCGGCTTTCGTGAGTTGAATGGGAGTTGCTGATGGGCGCCGCCCAGATATCGTTGCGTTCATTGATCGAGAAATGGTTCGCGCCGAGTGCGACGTCAAGGGTACGCCTTACGCGATACGTTCGAGCGCATCCGATGCGGAGTCGTTGTGTGCGTGTCGAGGCGCTGAGATCGCAAGACCCAGTCGCAATCTACTTTTTCCAGCACGGTGACGGCACGTGGCGCCTGTTCCCACCTGAATCCGGGCGCACGTCGACGTGCATTGGGTATGAAGTGGCGGGTTGAGCGGGGCGAACTGACGAGCGAGGTCGGACAGCATTGAAAAGACAAGGATCGTAAATTGAAGCACATAAGAAGAAATTCGCTGTCGCGCCTCAGCATTGGGAATCGGTTGACGTTGCTGGTGGCCGGTCTACTTGCGCTGCTCGCGTGCTCTTCCGTCAATACCGTTTTACGTCTGAGTCAGGCGAACGCGTCGATCGAAACCATTTACAACGATCGTGTCGTGCGCCTCAACCAGATCGAGGCTGTCTCGGATGGCTATGCGGTAATCATCGCGAGGACTGCGCACAAGGTCCGCGACGGCGCAATGACGTCGGCCGACGCCATCCGGACAATTACTACAGCGCGTGCGGTCATCGACCGGGATTGGAAGGACTACACCGCGACCGAACTGGTCGATGACGAAAAAAATCTGGTAGCGCAGGCCGAACCCCGTTTGAAGCTCGCGAACAGCGCCGTCGACCGACTGCTAAACCTGTTGCGGACAAACGATACCGAAGGCTTGCGGAGGTTCGTCGTAAGCGAGATGTATCCGGCCATCGAGCCACTGTCCGGGGTGATCGGGAAACTGATGCAGCTGCAGTCGGATGTTGCGCGGCAGGAATACGCCAAGTCTCACAAAATCTATGAACGGGCAAAGTTGATACAGCCAATCGAAACGATGCTCGTGCTCGTAGCGGCTGTGCTTATTTGCTGGAAACTGATTGGCTCGATTACGAAGCCACTCGCGCAGGCAGTCAGAGTTGCGGAAACGGTGGCGTCCGGCGACTTGACTTCCGACATCGAAGCGACGGGAAGCGACGAGACAGCCCAGTTGCTGGCAGCGCTCAAACGCATGAACGATAGTCTGCTGGATATCGTCGGCAATGTGCGCGCCAGCAGCGAAACTATTGGATCCGCGACGAAGCAGATAGCCGCCGGCAACCTCGACCTGTCTTCCCGCACGGAACAACAGGCGGCGTCGCTCGAAGAAACGGCAGCCAGCATGGAACAGTTGACTGGCACGGTGCGCCAGAATGCTGAAAACGCACGCTATGCATGCACGTTGGCGGGTCAAGCATCGGATATCGCCGATCGAGGTCACGAGGTGGTGGCGCGCGTCATGGGGACCATGGACACGATCGGTGAGAGCTCCACAAGGATCGGCGAAATTGTCGGGATGATCGACAGCATCGCGTTTCAAACCAATATTCTGGCGCTCAACGCAGCCGTCGAGGCGGCTCGCGCGGGCGAGCAGGGACGCGGCTTCGCCGTGGTCGCGGGCGAGGTGCGGGCGCTTGCCCAGCGGTCGTCTGCCGCCGCCAGGGAAATCAAGGAATTAATCGATACTTCGGTGGTTCGCGTGGCCGCCGGCACGAAACTCGTCAACCAGGCGGGGCAGACGATGGGAGAAGTTATCGAAGCCGTGTCCCACGTGAGCGAGATCATGCGCGAAATTGCGTCGGCATCGGACGAGCAGAGCCGAGGAATTGACCAGGTCGGGCAGGCGGTCACGCAAATGGACGATGTCACTCAACAAAATGCCGCTCTGGTGCAAGAGGCGGCCGCTGCCGCCCAATCACTCGAGGGTCAGGCCGCCCAACTCAATGCCGCGGTCGCCCTGTTCCGGTTGCGTTCGTAGGCGTCCTGAACACTGATTCGACGAGCGCGGAGCCGTCAGTTATTTTTAGACAGCGCCCTGCGTCGTAGCTCGCTCGGAGTCGCGCTGAACCAACGCCTGCAGCTACGCGAAAACACGGACGGCTCGGTGTAGCCCAGCAATTCCGCAATCCGGTTTAACGGAACGTGAGGCTGGCTCAAATAACGCTGTGCCAGCTCATATCTGACCTCGTCGACGATCGCCGCAAACGAGGTGCCTTCTTCGCTCAAGCGGCGTTGCATGGTGCGTGGGTGCAGGCCGATGGTCTTGGCAACGCGGACGTGATGGCACATGCCGGGCGCCAGTAGTGTCGACACCAGCGCGCGAATGCGGGCCGTGACGGCGGTATCGGGTGCGGCAAAATGGGTGTCGAGATAGGCTTGCGCGATCTTGTGCAATAAAGGATTGCCGTTCGCGATGGGCAGCGCGAGGTCGGCGGAGCGGAACAAGAATCCGCTGTGTTCGCAATTGAAACGCACATTGACGCCGAAGATTGCCTGGTAGCTGGCGAGCGCCGCAACCCTTCCGTGCTCGAAGGAAATCCGCAGCGCCTTGGCTTGCCCGCCCGAGAGCAGCGTCAGTATGCCTTGTGCCACGCTCATCGTCAGTTCCAGCAACTGCGAGATATTGCCGGCATGGCCAGTCACTAACGATACGCGCACAAACGTTGTGCCGGCGCGGCGATCGCTTTCCGTTGTTACCTCCAGGCCGGGCCTAATGACAGCCACGTATTTGCTCAAGCTGGCAAGCGCGTCCGCGACGGTCGGGCAATTGCGTATTTCCAGGGCCAGGGGACCCAGTATGTCGATACCCTGGCGCGCCGCCAGGCGCATGCCGAAATCCGGACAATGCAGCACCGTCGCACTGCGTTCGAGTAGCGATGCGATCGCCGCTCTCGATATCAGCATATCGGGATCGTCGAGCACTTCTGCCGGCAAACCTGCGTCCGCCAGCAATTTGCCCGCGTCACCGTCGAGCGCGCTGACCAGTTCGCCATAGCCGAGTAGTGCATCCGCACGCGACAGCTTGATCGCCATTGCATTCCTTGTCGGTTACCTGTCGTCAATTGTGCAATATTTGTCGCCCAATGTTAATAATTTTCGCTTTCGGGCAAATACAATCGGTGCAACATCAACGGGCATTCGATATGCAAGGGAACGAGCAAAGTGGATATCAAGCACAGCGAAATGATCCTTGAAGTGGCCATCGTCGGCGCCGGCTTCACTGGCCTGGGCGCCGGCATCCAGCTCAAGCGTGCCGGCATCACCAATTTCCGGATTTTTGAACAGGCCGCCGCGCTCGGTGGCGTCTGGCGCGACAACCGCTATCCCGGCTTGTGCTGCGATATCCCTTCGCATTTGTATTCCTATTCGTTTGCGCCCAATCCGGATTGGTCGCGCCGCTACGCGCCGGGCCGTGAAATCTGGGCCTATCAACAGCGCTGCCACGAACAATTTGGCATGGGCAGTTTCATCAGCTATGGAATGGAGGTCGTGGCCGCGACCTATGACGAGCAAGCCGCACTATGGGTGCTGGATTTCCGCTCGGGCGAGCAGGCGCGCGCAAGGTACTTGATCTCGATGTCGCGCGGCTTGTCGCTGCCGCAATATCCGAAAATCGAGGGTATCGAAGCCTTCGCCGGCGCTGCCATGCATACCGCCTGCTGGGATGACAACTACGACTTTCGCGGCAAGCATGTCGCCGTGATCGGCAACGGCGCCAGCGGCATCCAGGCGATCCCGCAACTGGCCAAGGTGGCGGCGTCGGTCACCGTGTTTCAGCGCACGCCGAGTTGGGTCTTGCCAAGGAAAGACCGCGCCTATTCGGCCCTCAGAAAGGTCCTGTTCCGCTGGCTTCCAGGTGCGCAGAGATTGCACCGCCTGCAATTGTTCCTGACGCAAGAGTTGATTTACCCGGCACTGAAAAACCCCGGCGGAATCATGCATAAGGCGCTGACATGGCTGGCGACGACCCACCTCAACCGCGCCATCGGCGATCCGGTTTTACGCCAGAAGTTGACGCCGAATTTCGCGGTCGGCTGCAAGCGGGTGCTGGTGTCGGACGACTATTATCCGAGCTTTCTGCTGCCGCACGTCAGCCTGCAGACGACAGCGATCACCGGAGCGACGGAAAACGAAGTGATTTGCGCCGACGGCACTCGCCATCGCGCCGATGTGCTGGTGTATTCCACCGGGTTCAAGAATATCGGGGACATGCCTTTCGCCATTACCGGCAAACACGGCAAGACGCTGGCGCAGGTCTGGGGTCAGGAACCGGCCGCCTATCTCGGCGTCGTCACCGCCGGCTTCCCCAATCTGTTCACCGTGCTTGGACCGAACAGCGCATTCGGCCATCAATCCGCATTGTTCGTCATCGAACGCCATGTCAACTATATCGTGCGCTGCATTCGGCATGCCGGCCGCAAGGATTGGCGTTCGATGGATGTGCGGGGCGACGTGCAGCACGACTACAACGAAATGATGCAGCAACGTTTCAAGGGAATGGTCTGGAGCGGTAGCTGTCCCGTTTGGTTCAAGAACGAGGGCGGCCGCATCGTGACGAATACCCCTGACTCCGGTTTCGGCTTCTGGCGCAGGCTGATGCGTCCGAATTTCGACGAATTCGTCGTCGAGCAAACCCGTGACGAGAGGCCGACAAGCGGCGCACGCTACGCACGCGCCGCTTCCGAGTGAGAACCCTATGGCAACCCTACCAGTCACTGACGGGCAACTCCACTACGAAGTCCACGGCGCGGGCGCCGAGACCATCGTTTTCCTCCACGGCATGCTGTGGGACTGGCATTTGTTCGACGCCCAGGTCGCCACTTTGCAAGACCGTTACCGTTGCGTCTGCGTGGATTTGCGCGGGCATGGGCACAGCACGGTCACCAAATCGGGCTACGAGCTATACACGCAGACCAACGACGTTGCCGCGCTGATTCATGCGCTCGGCGACGGACCTTGCCATATCGTCGGCCAATCGATGGGCAGTTTTATCGCGTTGCGGCTGGCTTTGCGACACCCCGCATTAGTCAAATCGCTGAGCCTGATCGGCAGTTCGGCCGAGGCGCCGACGGCCGCTGACCTTCGCATGAGCGGCATATTGGTTTTTGTCGTCCGCTGGTTTGGCATCAGACCGGTCATCGGTACGCTGATGGATATTTGTCTCGGCGATAAATTCCTCGCCCATCCTGCCCGCGCGGTGCTGCGACGGGCAATACGTCAGCGCATTCTGGACAATAACGTTGCCACCCTTTTGCGCACGGCCAAGGCAGTGAACGCACGCGACGACCTGAGCCACGAACTGTACCGTGTCGCCGTGCCAACGCTGGTCATGGTGGGCAGCAACGACAAAGACAGCCAGACGACGCCCGCGCATTCGCAGCGCTTGCATGCAAACATTTCCGGATCGCAGCTGGTGATAGTCCCGGACGCCGGCCACTTCCTGCCGATTGAGGAACCGGAGGCAGTCAATCGGACCTTGATCAATTTTTTAGCAACCTCTTTTTCGTAGAAGGCAGCCAACATGAGCATGAAAAACCTCGCCGGCAAGAATGTTCTGATCACCGGAGCCGGCTCCGGCATAGGCCGTAGTACGGCATTGGCGTTTGCCCGGCACGGCGCCAAGCTGGTGCTATCGGACATCAATCCGACCAACCTCGCCACTGTGGAACGCGAGGTGACGTCCCTCGGTGCCGCCTGCCTGGCATTGACCGTCAATGTCGCCGACGATAACGCGATGCGTGTATTCGCCGACGAAGTGCATGCCAGGGTCGGTGCGCTGGATGTGTTGGTCAACAATGCAGGGATCGCCTACTGCGGGAACTTCCTGGACAGCCCGTCGGAGTCGTGGCAGCGCTTGTACGACGTCAATGTCAAAGGCGTGCTCAGCGGTTGTTACCTGTTCCTGCCAAAAATGATCGCCGGCGGCGGCGTGCGTCGCGTGGTCAACATTGCATCGGCCAACGGCTTCGCGCCGTTGCCCACGCTGGCGGTCTATAGCGCGAGCAAGTATGCCGCGTTGGGATTTTCCGAAGCACTCTCGATGGAACTCGAAGACACCGACGTCGGTGTCACCGTGGTCTGCCCAGGAGCGATCAATACGGCCATCACCACCGGTGCCGGCGTAACGGCGCCATCGGTGTCCGAGGCGCAGAAGGTACGTTTGCAGGATTATTATCGGAACCAGGGCACCTCGCCCGACCGGGTTGCCGATGCGATTGTCGAAGGCGTCATTTCCGGACGTGAAATGGTGGTCGTCGGCACATCGGCGCGCCCGTGCTACTACGTCAAGCGGCTGTCTCCATCCCTCTATCGCAAGTTCGCCATCGCTACATCACGCAAGATGGGTTTTCTGTAATACAGAAACAACGTCAGGCGTTTGATGCGCGCGACAACATAGCTTCACCGTAAGCCGGCAGCGAACGGCCATGTCGTGTCTTTCGAGACTGACAAATTTGACCGGTCGCGAATGACGGGAATGGCCGATGATGCGACTCACGAAACAGAAGAAGGAACGGCCGTTGTACTTCGGAAGCGGTCGTTGCGGTGGCAAAAGTCCGAACGGCGGTTCAGGGTCCGAACAGCGACCATCCGCCAGGGTGCAGACTGTGTCTCCCTTCGTTGAAAGTAGATTGGCATGGAAGCCCAAAAAGTCGATGCCGGAAAGCGAGTGCTCTGGAGGAAGGGCAGGCTGACCGGGCAGGAGCCCCTGTTGAAGCTCAAGGAGATTTAGGCCGTTCGCATCCGTCTGCAGCTTCCGGCGCAGGTCCGCGATCTCGCAATGTTCAACCTCGCGATTGGCAGCAAGCATAGGTCGAGAACAGCAGTTCCGCCGCATTCAGAGGGCGGAAACCTCGTTTCAACCGACGGGCGGAACAAGAGGCCTGGAACACAGCTCCAAGGAAACGTATAGTTGCGTCGGAACCCTGACAGGGGCATCCATGGGGAAATACATGATGTCAAGCGATTGGAAGCGCCGCGTCAGTTTGTTTATCCAGCGCTTCTGGCAGCCGACCAGCGCGTGCATGACCTGCATGCCGGGCAGCTGGGGCAATATCATGAGTCTTGTCCACTGGACGATTGCATTACAGACAGGTCTGGTCACCGGAATTCTGGCCGTTCTTTTGACGTTTACACCGGCAGCGAAGCTCTACTCGAACCGATATGGCAATGCGCTGGTCGTCGGCTTCCTGACAATGTTAGGCGACGCCTACTCGCACGTGAACCACTACGGCTTCCCCTTTGCTGAGGCCGTCGTGACGGGAGTGATCTCGGGCCTACTGGCGCTGGCTGGCTCGTATCTCTTCGAAGGCCGCGCCCGACGCCTTCGAGCCGCATGGGCGCGGATTTTCGGATAGCCTCGCCGTTGACTGTCTGACGGCTCCTGGTCGACCAGACTGCAGACCGCGCGAACGACCCGGTGGCGCCTTCGCAACTGACGCCGGGATGTCTGAAGCCGGGCGCGCAACAGCCATTCCGGGTGCGTAGTTTCTGGTTCCCATTGCACGCTGGCTACGCTTTCTATGGATTGATGACCCCCAGACTTTGTGCGCGCCCCTGCCCCGGAATGGCCTTCTTTGCTGACCCCGCCTCCAGTCAATGCTGTAAGGGCAACTTGCGGGAGGTGTGGGAGACGGCTAGAAAGCGGCGCAAACAGTTCTCGACGATTTGTGAGACGTCGTTGACATAACCGGCGCAGTAAAGACTTCCGAGAAAAGAGATTGAGCCGACTGCGAATAATCCGCCGCCGCTCGGGCCGAAGCCGCAGATCATGTGGGCTCGAATGCCGCTATGCACTCTAGGTTTGCCGACCATTCGATTGAAGAGAAGCTCCTCGGGAACGGTCACGAAACTGGCGTCGTGATTGTCGGAGTACGCAACCACTGTCACGTAGGCGGGCGTGCCGAGGTCGGTTGCAGTTTGATCAATTTCGAAGCCCGCGGCACCGCCGCCAGACAAGCCGAAGTTTCCAAGTTGTTCTCCTGCTCCTGCTTTAACCCCCGCGAACAGCCAGGCATGTTCGGTGGCAAACGAGGCCGGCGTGCGGCGATAGAATGTGCCCCGAAAGTCTCCCTCCGCTGTAAACCCGACTCCCGCAACTTTTTGCGGGGGCAATCCGTTTCGACGCCACATACCCCCATACTCGCCGTCCAACTGGTTGTAGTACTCGCCGGGCTGACTTTCCCACACCCGCATGCCCGCCTCGGCTCGACGAATTTCGAGCAGATGTGGCACTGATGCGGCCCGCGCGATCTTCCAGTAGAACCCGTTACCACCAAGATACATCAGGCTTCCGCCAGCAGACCGGTAGGCCAGGAGCGCGTCCAGCATTCGGCGTGTATGGTATTCCGGGTGCGATCCGGTCAGGACGACGTCGTAGTGCTTCAACGCGTCGACACCGCGATCATCGAGATCCTCATCGGTAACGACATCAAATTCGAATCCTTTTTCCCTCAACCAGCTGGTCAGATGGGAGTCCGCGGAAAAGTGGCGCAGACCAGACCCATGCTCGTCAAGGAACGTCAGGTAGCCAGGGCGCATTGTGAGAATCGGGCGCAAGCGGGACGAGAGGCTTATACCCGAACCATCACTGTGGTAGTTGTATGTTGATGTACCAAATGCAGTTACGACGTCCGGGTTGTGAGGATAGCCGCCCCATTTGTCCACGCGATCAGCAAGCGCGCCCAAAAAATTTCCGCGAGCATTGTTGGCGTAGGCCAGGTAAGTCAATGTGGGCGCAAGAAACGCGATGCGCGCATGCTTTCCCCCCGAAGCAACCGTGACGTAAAACGGAATCGTGTCGACCCCTGCTCCATTGTCCACGCGGAGTCCATAGACTCCAGATGGCATGTCAGCCGGAATTCTGAAACTTAGCGACGTTTGCCAGCCACAGTCCGACAGGTCGTCAGCGTGGAAACGAATCGCGGCGTATTCATCGGGTGCATGCTTCCAGTCCAACTCCCGTCCAGTCCATCCTGACGATCGAACTGCTCTCATTGGTGCGTTCACAAGCGTCAACGGGGCGTCGCTATCAAGCCGGTTCGGTACGCTCGTATGAACCAGGGTTGGCGTGAAGTCCCAATGCGCCAACAGGGTGTCCTCACGCTGGTCGCCGCGTGCGTCGTTGCGGGCCGCGCGCAATTCCGGACTTTCGATGAAGCCGTTGAAGGCATGCTCCGGGCGTCCTTTCCAGATAGCCGCAAAGCACACGGAAGTGGCGTCGAACGCCGCGGCTGAGAACGGTGCTTCAAAGTCCGCCACGTTCCTGAATGCCTCTTCGCGCGCGTCCATACCGGAACTAATCGCCCGAATGTGTCCGTCACGGTCGATCGATATCTGCAAATTTGTCCACAGATCGGCGGCGACGGGTACGCCTGTTGTGATCTGTTCCCCGGTCGCGAGGCTCTGAAAAACAAGTTCACCGCGAGTGAGAGCGATCGCTACACCATGCGTCCCATCGTGGTTCTGAAGAGCGACCAATGTCTGGAGGGAAGCGGCTTCAAGCGTGGGCTGAACTGTCAGGTCGAGCTGGACGCGCTGAGAGTCTTTTAGAGCCGGCATCGGGCCGTAAGCGCAGGAGCCGGGAAATACCGGCTGCTCCTGTCCCGGGTAGGTGTTTTCCAGCTGGGCATCGATCGGGACCAGCTTCATCCCGGGCCCGTTAGGATTTGGGTCACAACAATCTATTCGCTCAACAGTCGCCGTAAAAGCGCGACCGCCGCGCGAACTGATTTTGAACGCCAGTTCCTGATCCGCATGCGCGCTCCACGGGGTCACATAGCCGATGATCGCGGGAGTTTTGAAGTGTGAAGTAGTCATAGTCAAATGATCGATCGTTCTTGGTCATGGTTCCAGGCGCTGCTCTGCGACCGTTTAGGCCAGGGAAACCCCTATGAGATTTTATTTTGCAATGGTTGAAAATAGAACCAAAAGTGGTCACTATAGAATCCAGTGTACTTTAACCACTTGGGGTGTGCGATGAAAAAATTGATCTCTTCGGTAATGACGGTTGCTGCACTTCTTGCTTTCGGTAGCGCAAGCGCCCAAGAGGTTGTTCTTGTTGGTGTTTCCGGACCGTTGACCGGTCCCCAGGCGTCGGAAGGGAAAGACAACGAGAATGGCGCGCGCATGGCGGTTGACGAACTTAATAGTGCCGGAACGACGATCGCCGGTAAAAGCGTAACATTCAAATTGGTATCGCAAGATGACCAGGCGGATCCCCGGATTGGGGTGCAAGTCGCGCAAAAGCTGGTCGACGCCAAGGTGGCCGCAGTTCTTGGTCCATACAATTCCGGAGTCGCGATCCCGGCCTCGCGGCTCTACCAGAATGCTGGCATCCCGATGCTTTCGGTTGCGTCGAACCCGGCACTGACCCTTCAAGGCTTTAACGAGGTATTTCGTATCGGAGCCAGTGACGGACAACTCGGCGGAGCGATGGCTAATTTCGCCATCGATACGCTTAAAGCAAAGACAGCGGCGGTCATGGATGACCGGTCGGCGTACGGCCAGGGCGTGGCTGAAGAGTTCATGACCGTGGCCAAGGCACGCGGGCTCAAGATTATCGACCAGCAATACACGAATGGTCAGGCAGTCGATTTCAAGGGTGTGCTGGCTCAGATCAAAGGAAACAACCCCGACGTCATCTTCTATGGTGGTTACGCCTCACAAAGCGGCCCGCTCGTGAAGCAGATGCGTCAGCTCGGGTTGCGGGCGAAACTGCTGGGCGGCGACGGGATCTGTACGGCTGATATGGCCAGGATCGCAGGTCCCGCAGCGGCGAATGCGTACTGTTCACAAGGCGGGGTCTCGCTGGACAAGACGCCCGCGGGTAGCGCATTCCTCAAGAAGTACAAGACAACCTTCAACGTCGATACGCAGGTTTATGGCGTTAGCTATTACGACGGCATGAAGCTGCTGGCCGGCGCTATGGTGAAGGCGGGCACGACAACGGATCACGCAAAAATCGTTGCGCAACTAGCCAGGTCCACCTACGCGGGCGTGGCTGGCGAATACTCGTTCGACGCACATCATGATCTGAAAAGCTCGGCGACCACCGTCTACACATTCAAGGATGGAGCGGTAGTAACTTACGGCGACTAACGGTCTCATTCAAATAGTAAGCATGACGGAGTATCTATGCGAATTACCAGGACACTTAACACAATCGAAATGCACACCGGTGGTGAGCCGTTTCGCATTATCACGAACGGCTTCCCGCGCCTGGCCGGGAAGACCATCGTAGAGCGGAGGGAGTGGATTCAGCAACACGCGGATGAGTTACGGAGCGCCATGATGCTGGAGCCTCGAGGTCATGCAGACATGTATGGAGGCTTTCTCACTGAACCGGTAACCGAGGGCGCCGATTTCGGCATCATCTTTACGCAGAACAAGGACTACAGCCCCCATTGTGGCCACGGGACCATTGCGCTGGCTACCGCGGCGGTTGAACTGGGGTGGATTGAGCGCACGTCGCCGGAGACGCGCGTAGGCATCGACGCGCCCTGCGGATTCCTCGAAGCTTTCGTCCAATGGGACGGCGAAAATGCAGGGAATGTGCGTTTCGTGAATGTGCCGTCATTCGTCTGGAAAAAGGACGTCACCGTTGATACTCCAACGTTCGGCCCCGTGTCCGGAGACATCGCATACGGCGGCGCGTTCTATTTCTACGTCGATGGTGAACAGTACGATATGGCGGTAGGCGAAAACAACGTCGACCGACTGAAGCAGTTCGGCGACGAGATCACCCAGGCGACTAACGCAGCGTTTGACATCGTTCATCCGGAGATTCCGGAAATTAGAGGGCTCTACGGCACGATCATTTCGAATACGCCCCGTCATCCGGGATCGACTCAGGCGAACTGCTGCATCTTCGCCGATCGCGAGGTTGACCGATCGCCAACGGGATCCGGTACCGCAGGGCGCGTCGCGCAGCTCTACCAGCGTGGCAAGCTGCCCGAGGATGGATCGCTCGTGAACGAGTCGATCATCGGGACGATCTTCAAGGGCCGCGTGCTTAGCGAGACGAAATGCGGTGAATTCGATGCAGTGATTCCCGAGATCGAAGGGAATGCGTTCATCTGCGGCTACGGGACATGGTTGATCGACGAACGCGATCCTTTGACCTACGGGTTCCTGGTGCGGTAGAGGGAGCAGATTCCAGGCGCTGCTTCGACGGCAACTGCCACACTGACGTGACACCTTTTGGCCCATCTCCCTGGAGCCTTCGCGGCGCATTCCGAAGTGGGGTGCAGCCGCGCTTTTTGCCATGTGCGAGCCACGGAAGACACTTAAAGCGTGGTCGAATCAGGAGGTGGCATCATCTCGCCGTGACGTATGATAATTATTCGTCAATGACAGGTGAAGTCTCCCGGATCGGGCGCCAGGAAAATGAAAGGAAGTGAGATGGGTACGACACGGCAGGACCTCGAATCGAATTTCAGACCACTGCAGATTTATGAGCAGGTCGAGGAGAAGATCAAGGAGGAAATCCGCACAGGACGGTTCGCGGCCGAGTCCCGGCTGCCGTCGGAGCGCGAACTCGCAGCGCTCTATGGTGTCGGCCGACCTGCGGTTCGAGAGGCAATAGGGGCTCTTCAGAATGAAGGCCTCGTTGTGACAAAACGGAATTCTGGTACCTACGTCTCGTCTGCGGCCTCTGAGCGCTTACTTAACGGCGAAGGCGATCATGGAGCCCAGAACGCGGAGCCAGATTTCAGTCCAACGGGAACGCTCGAAACGCGATTCATTCTTGAGCCAGCAATTGCACGTCGAGCCGCCGCCCGAGCCAGGCGCGATCGCCTGGCTGAGCAATACCTTGCGGAGATGGAAACAATTCGCGATATCACCAATCTCGAGGAGCGTGCGCTGTGGAATAACAGCGATAGATTGTTTCATCGGCAATTGGCGGTCATGACTGGTGACGCTTTGCTCGTCAAGATCGCAGACGAGGTAGCGAAAACAATGGATCAGCCGTTGTGGAAACGGCTAAAGGACGACGCGATTTACGATCCGCTACGGATACGCCTGTATGCGTCCGAGCATCGGCTTATTTACGAGTCGATCGTGAGCGGTGATGCTGACGCAGCAGGGTTCTACGTGGAGCAGCATATCAAGCGGGTGCGACGGGATATTGCGCCCAAGTAGAGCCGGCTTGATCAATTAGCGGGCCGCGAACACGCCTCCATCGTCGACAAAGAGATCGCAGCAGCGATGTCCCCGATGAACATCACCAGACGCTGGACACAAATCGAACGCGCGTGGCCGCGCGGCTACTAATGAGAGACGGACTTCAGAAGACATGGCAGAAATAGTTCTTTCACTTGATCACCTGCACAAGTTGGCCTTTGACGTATTGGCATCCAATGGGCTCAGTGCGCGTCAATCGGACGCGATGGCGAAGGTACTCGTTGCGGGCCAACGGGACGATTGCCACTCACACGGTGTATGGCGCCTTATTGGGTGCGTCAAAACGCTGAAGATAGGCAAAATCAATGCTGATGCCGAGCCGCAGATAAACGATGTCTCGCCTTCGCTCGTTAAAGTCGACGCCCGGTTCGGATTTTCTCCGCTCGCGTTTGAACTGGGGAGCCGGGTACTCGTTGAAAAGGTGAAGAAATCCGGCATCGCGGCGCTGGCAATCAACAACTGCTTTCACTTCAGCGCTTTATGGCCGGAGGTCGAGGCAATTGCTGCTGAAGGCGTAGCCGCACTGGCCATGACGCCTACGCATAGCTGTGTAGCACCCGCAGGCGGAAACAAGCCGCTATTTGGAACCAACCCGATCGCGTTCGCCTGGCCGCGTCCAGGCCCCTTTCCGTTTGTGTTCGACATGGCTACAAGCAGAATCGCCCGTGGTGACATCGAGTTGCATAAGCGGTCTGGCTCCAGGATTCCGAACGACTGGGCGATCGACGAAAACGGTCAAGCCACTGATGATCCCGACAAAGCGTTGAGAGGGGCCATGCTTACGTTTGGAGGCTATAAAGGTTCCGCGCTTTCAGCGATGGTTGAGTTGCTGGCTGGCCCGCTAATCAGCGATATGCTCAGCCCGGAGTCGCTGGCTTTTGATGAAGGCGCAGGAGCTGCACCGTGTCACGGTGAAATCATCGTCGCTTTCGATCCTGCAGTCTTCGCCGGCGCGGACCCTATGGACAACCTGCGACGCGCCGAGACTTTGTTCGACGGAATGGTGGGTCAAGGCGCGCGTCTGCCGTCCCAAAGACGATTTGATGCGCGACAGCGCAGCATTGAGCACGGCGTGTCGCTCTCAAAGGAACTTCACGACGAACTTACCCGTTTGATTTCGTGAGATCCGTTGGGTGAGAGGGCCGCATCCTGGCTCTACACCTCAAGTGCCGCAACCAGATTGACGCGTGCAAAGCGTGATTCCAGGAACGCTCGAATGAGGTAATTGCTGTAGGGATACGAAAGGGCACCGACTTGCGGTGCCCGAGGAATTTTAGTGCCCGGCGCTCTGGCCGCCGTCGACGTGCAGGATTTCTCCCGTGATGAACGGTGCGGAATCAAGGAACAGAATCGCGTCGGCGATATCGCTCATCTCGCCCATGCGCCCGAGCGGATGGAAGGCGCCCAGGGCTTCATGGGTTTCCGGCGCGTGCATCGGCGTCTTGATGATCCCCGGCGCGACGGCATTCACGCGAATACCTTTCCTCGCGTACTCAATCGCCAGAGACTTCGTGGCGGCGTTCAGCCCCCCCTTCGTCAGGGCTGCCAGTACCGAATACACGCCGCTGATTGCAGCGTCAACGGTGCTGGAGGTCACGCTAACCACGTGGCCGCTCGACTGCTTTTCCATTTCGGCGATGGCGAGTTGCGTCACGTAATAGAAACCGGCGACATTCACGTTGACCACGGCGGCGAAGTCTTCGGCGGTATGTTGGGTGAAAGGCTTCCCGATGTAAATGCCGGCGTTGTTCACCAGCGTGTCGATCCGGCCAAACTTCGCAACACCTTCGGAAATGACACGCTGGGCAGTCGCCGGATCGCCAATATCACCCGCTACCGTAAGGATGTTCGGGTCGTCGGACGGCTTGATCGAACGTGCGGTCGCAACAATGCGGTAGTCGAGCTTGCGAAACGCCTTGACGACTTCCGCGCCAATGCCTTGCGATGCGCCCGTAACGACGACAACCTTAGGTGACGTGCTCATGTTTTACCCAGAAAATTTTGTTCGACTTCGACGCCGATCGGGCCGACGGCTCCGATCAAGGCAAATGTAGACACGTTGATTCAGGTTTCGCATCAACCTGCAATCACCCCTTTTTAGCCTGCGCCAGCCACTGGTCGAGACTGACGCGGCCGATCCGCGCGTCGCCGAGCGGCACGAGCGATTGTTCCTCGACACGGCCGCCGTAGTACAGCGCGTCGCGATCCGTCACCACCGGACGCGCGTCGCCTACCGATTTCAGATAACGCGTGACGATTTCCGCGAAGGGCGCGCGGTCTGGGCCGGCGATCTCGACCGTGCCGTTCAGCGGCGCGGCGAGCGCGATCTGCGCGAGGCTCGCCGCGACGTCGTCCGCGGCGATCGGTTGAAACAGGCCGTCGCCGATGCGCACCGTGCCGCCTTCCGTGCCGAAATCCGCAATACCGCCGATGAACTCCATGAACTGGGTCGCGCGCACGATCGTGTACGGCACGCCCGCCGCTTTGATCACCTCTTCCTGCGCGACCTTGGCAGCGAAATACGCGTTCTCCGGCGTGCGGTCGCAGCCGACGATTGATAGCGCGACGTGATGGCGCACCCCTGCGGCCACTTCGGCCGTGCCGAGGTTGCGCGCCGAGGTGCGGAAGAAGTCGAGTACCGCCTGCGGCTCCCATGACGGCGCGTTCGTCACATCCACTACGACGTCCGCGCCCACGAACGCGTTGCTCAGGCCTTCACCCGTAACGCTGTTCACGCCGGTACGCGGCGACGCGGCGAGCGCCTCATGGCCCGCCTCGCCAAGCAGCGTGACGAGACGCGATCCGATCAGGCCGGAACCACCGATTACGACGATTTTCATGGCAGATTCTCCAGATGAGAGTAAATGAACGCGCGGGGCGCCCGGCAAGTGTCATATCGCGTGAAAGTGTTCGCCGCCGTCGCATCGCGTGGGGCCATTGTGGAAGAATCATGCGCTATCGAAAAGTGCCAGGAATTGTCGATCCGACTAGTCCATGCCGTTTGCCGCTCCCCTTGCCCGCGAGACCCTCATGACCGTACCGATTCCCGCATTGACCATCGAAATCGATCGGCAGCAGCAGTTGCCGGTCTATCTGCAGATCTGCGAGCGTTTCAGGACCGCGATCGCCGCCGGGCATCTGCGTCCCGGCGACCGCGTGCCCGCGCTGCGCGGCCTCGCCACGCAGCTGAACACGGCGCGCGGCACGGTCGAGCTCGCCTACACGATCCTCGTCGACGAGGGCTACCTGCAGATGCGCGGCGCGGCGGGCACGTTCGTATCGCCGTCGCTGCCGGCATCGGTGATGCGCTCGTCGCGTGCGCAAGGCGTTCAGGACGCGTGCGGCAGGCAAAGCACTGAAGGCGCGGGCACGCCGCAGACGTCAGATGAATCGCGCGATGGTCAAGCGGCGCCGCGCCAGCTGGCTGTAACCGTCGCCATGAGCGGCGAGCCGCGGCCGTTACAACCCGGGCTGCCCGCGCTCGACGCATTTCCGGGCAAGGTATGGAACCGGCTCGTTGCGCAGCGCGCGCGCAGCGGCGAACGCGCGATGCTCGCGTACCCGGATCCGGCCGGCTACTGGCCGCTGCGCGAACATATCGCCACCTATCTCGGGCTGTCGCGCGGCGTGACCTGCCTGCCGGAACAGGTGTTCGTTACCGGCGGCTACCGTGCGACGCTCGAACTCGTGTTGCGCAGTCTCGCCCGCTCGAACGATCGCGTGTGGTTCGAGGATCCCGGCTATCTGCTCGCGCGTGATTTTCTGGCCGAGACCGGCGTGCAGCTCGTGCCGGTGCCGGTGGATGGCGAAGGGATCGACGTCGAGCGCGGCACACTGCTGGATGCGCAGGCGCGCTTCGCAGTGGTCACGCCGTCGCATCAGAGCCCGCTCGGGCACACGCTGTCGCTCGCAAGACGCATGGCGCTGCTGGACTGGGCAGGGAAAGCGTCCCGCTGGATCATCGAGGACGACTACGACAGCGAGTTCCGTTATCTGGGCCGGCCATTGCCGGCATTAAAAAGCCTCGACCGGCGCGATCGCGTGATCTATTGCGGCACGTTCAGCAAGGTGATGTTTCCCGGTTTGCGGCTCGCGTATGTGGTGGTGCCAGAGCGAGCCGTCGAGCGCGTCGGGAGGGTGGCGCGCAGCATGAACGCAGGATCGCCGACGCTATTGCAGGCGGCCGTAGCGGATTTCATTGGGCAGGGGCATTTTGCGCGGCATCTGAAGCGGATGCGTGCGTTGTACGGCGAGCGGCGCGTGCTGATCGTGCACGCGTTAGAGCAGGCGTTTGGCGAACGGCTGATTGTCGATTTGCCGCCAGGTGGAATTCAGTTCGCGGTGCAGTTCGCCGAAGGCCCCGATGGCCCGGTCGACGACGTCGCCGTCGCCGCGCGCGCCCGCGAGGCGGGGCTCGCGGTGCTGCCGCTTTCGATCTGGTACGCGAATGGCCGCGCGCGGCGCACGCTGCGCGGCCTCGTGATGGGCTTCGCGAACATCGCCGATGCGGGTGAGGCAGGCCGTCTCGCGCGAACGTTGCGCGCGTGTCTGGAAGGCTGACGCGCGAGGCATGTGTCCAGATCCCGAATAAGCGCAGCGCGGCACGCCTTCGCACGATGCGACAAGAGCGCTTTCGGAACGCATCCCGTCCGGCGTACTTTATGCGCGCTGCGCAGTCGTACCCGCCGCCATGCTTGCAGTGCCGGCCGCCTGTGCGGCGAGTGAGGCGAACACCGCATCGCCGGTAAGCTGGACGCGCGCCGCATCGAGCGCCTCGGCTACCGTCGCTTCGCCCATCACAAGCCCCTGCAGGAGAAGAAACTGCACGCTGTGGATGCCGATCGAGCCGAGTGCATAGCGCAGATACGGCGTCAGGAAATCCGGCTGCCGCGCGCGTTCGCCGCTATGGACACCGCCCGAACCGACGATCACGATGGTCGGCCGGTCGCGCATCCGTCCAACCTTGCCTTCCGGTGTCGCGGCGAACGTGCGATGGATGCGCAGCGTGTAATCGATCCACAGCTTGAGCGCTGCCGGCACCGTGAAGTTGTGCATCGGCGTGTTAATAATGAGCGCATCCGTCGTTTCGATTTCACCGATCAGTTGCTCGGAGACATCGAACTGCGCCTTATCCGGCGTGCGCGACGTGATGGCGCGCGCATAGTCGCGGGCGACCGGCGGCAGTGGCGCGGCTGCCAGGTCGCGTTCGATCACCTTGATGGCCGATGCAGCGGGTGCCGCGTGCTCGCGCAGCATGCCGACGATCTCGTCGGCGAAACGGTAGCCGTGGCTCGCCTCGCCGTGCGGGCTGGCGTTGATCAGCAGAATTTTCATGACGTGACCTCCGCAGGATGGGGAAGAGGGGCGAGTGGTTCGACGAAGTGCATGCCTCGGGCGAGCAGCCCATTGCGGAAATAGAAGCGTTGCGCAAGCGGCATGTGCAGGCCCGTGTCGAGCACGAATTGCGCGCAGCCGGCTTCGCGCGCGATCTGCCGTACGGCGTCGAGCAGTTGCGCACCGATGCCGCCACGCTGCAGCCTGCCATCGACAACCAGATCGTCGACATAGACGAAGCGGCCATACAGCAGATTGGTCAGCATGCGGTAACCGGCGAGGCCGACGACGCTGCCCACGTCGGACGCAGCGAGCAGGCGATAGCCTTCGGCGTGCTGCCTCGCCACCTGCGCGGCGAACGAGTGCGCGTCCATCAGATGCGGGCGCAACTGACGCATGACGTCGAATGCGGGCAGCAGCGAATCGGGCGTGTCGAGGTGAACGAAGCGAAGCGAGGCGGGCATGGGCGTCTCCACGAGGAACGACGCTTACGATACCCAGCGCACGGCCTGGTCGGAAGAGCCAGGAATGCGCGATTCGACCAGGCCATCCGGCGGACGCAGTGTGTCGCTAGCCGAATTCGACGCAGTCGCCGTGAAAAGCGGGCTCACCAACAGGCCTATCGCGTGCTCACGCGGCGGCAGACAAGGGCAGGCGTCGAACAACGCTTAACAAAAAGAGCCATTGAAGTCACTGCATCTCGACAGTCTGCTCCGGGGTCGTCTACGGAAGTTCATCGTGGGACCGAGATCGGGCCAGGAACGGACAGTCGAGTCCCATTGCGATCCACCATGTCGCGCTGGCAGCAAGCATTAAGAGCGCTTGCATGTCCAACCTCCTATGTCCGTCATCGTTTCACAGAGACGGCAAAACTCACTGGGGCGCCATGACGCGCAGCACCGGACGTCCGTCGACGTTCTTCAGCGGGAAATAGGCGCGATGCGTTGATGGATCGACACCAACCACATGTGCGTTGGGCCCGATGCGACCTTCGCCGATTTTCGACACTGTAGAGGGGCCCACGGTAAACATCGACACGATGCCTGCTTCGCCAGCGACATAAAGCGTGCCCGGATCTGGATCGAATGCAAGCACATCGGGATCACCGCCAACGTCAAATGACTGGACGACCTCCCTGGTGAGCAGGCTCAGCGTCAGCAGTCTGTCGTTGCCTTCGCACGCGACAAACGCAAGGTGTAGTCGCGGAACGATATATAGACCGTGGTTGCCTCTTGCGCCCGGCAGATCGATCCGGGCGACGATTGCGTCGGTTGATGGATCGATTTCGACGAGTTGTCGTCGTGACTGGACATTGACGAAGATATGATGCGACGCAGCGTCGTACTGGGTGTTGCCGACTTCGCCGCCCAACGGGATCACGTTGGTGCGGCGATTGGATTGAGTATCGATCACGGTTTCAGTCCCGCCCGTTTCGTCCGATACATAGAGTTTCCGGGTGTCAGGTGCATATGCCATCCCGTCCGGATAAATACCACCCTGCATGCGTGCGGTGATTTTCAGGGTGGCCTCGTCGATAGCAATGACTTCGTTCGTGCCGGTCGCGGACGCGTACACCCGCGACTGTTCAGGTACCACCAGGACGCCATGAACGGCGGCGATGTTGCCAATGCGGGCGACAACACGTGAGTTTTGCGTGTCGAAGACGATGACTTCGCTGTCGCCCAGGTGTGCGATGAACAGCAGATGCCGGTCAGGGTCGTAGCTTTCGTAATCGAGCCGGGTGGCGCGACCAGGCAGCGGGATGTCGGCGACGTGCGTCAGCGGTAGTTCGACCGTGAGTGGAGTGCCAGCAGCGGTCGCGCTGTGATGGATGACCAGTACCGCGATTTCGACCATCAAAAGAATGACGAGCAACATCGCAGCGCAGCGACGGTTCGAGTCGACACGATCTTTCATGACGAATCTCCGTCGGGCCTGACGTGACGAAATGCGGCGAGTAGCGAAAGATCGTATGCAATCTTCAGCACACCGCACGCCACTAGCGGAGCACCGAGCCACCCAAGGCCCAGCAATATCCCTGAAAGGGTGGGCGCGAGCGCTGCAGCGAGGCTTCGCGGAACCGCGGTAAAGCTCGCCGCCGCAGGACGTTCCCCGGGCGTGACGACCGACATCACGTAGGCGCTGCGCGTGGGCACGTCCATCTGTGAAAGAGCACTGCGTGCGAGGAGCAGCGCGAGGGTCAGCGTGAGGGAAGGCGAAAACGCTGCGGCAATCAGGCATACGCTCGAGGGGATATGCGTGAACACCATCGTGTTGAGCAGGCCGATCCGGCGCGATAACGGAGCCGCGGCCAGTTGAGAGCCGGCGCTGAGCAGCCCGGCCCAGAAAAAGAACTGGCCGGCTGCGCCGAGCGAAAGTCCGAACCGCTGGATCAGCCACAGGGTCAGCAGCGAGTTGACGAGAAGTCCGCCCGCGAAGGCGTCAACGCTAAAGAGCAGCGCAAGGCGGATGACGATTCCGCGTGAGGGTCCAAGCGGTACACGCGGCGTGTCGTTCCTGGACTCGCGTGCCGGCAGACGCCGGTAAAGGAGCAAGATAACGAATCCTGCCGTCGCGTAGACGATGAACATTACGCGTATCGCCGTGAGTGGCGAAGCACCTGAGTGGGCGCTGATCGAATCGGGCAGGCCGGCCGCGAGGGCGCCGACTGCGGCGGACAGCCCGCCGACGAGGCTATACCGCGCAAACAGGGCGGTTCGTGCGTCACCCGTTGCGGATTCGGCGAGCCTTGCATGCTCGAGCGGTAGAAACAGGCTGACATCGCCGGAACTCGGGTTCAGCGTGCCGATGAACGCGACGACGAGTAGCGGCCACAGCGAAGACAGGCCTGCGAAAGCAAGACCTGTAGCCGTCATTAGCGCCCCCGCGAAGAGCAACAGGCCCCTTTGTGCAAAGCGATTGCCTACGAGACCCACCAGGGCCGTCGCGATGGCCGACCCGAACAACGTGGTCGTGCTGATGAGCCCGACAGCCAGTTGCCCAAAGCCGAGCGCCAGCAGATAGCCGGGCAGCAGCACCGCAATAAAACCATCGCAGGTTCCGCGCAGACCGCGGGCAACAAGCAGGACCGAGGCGCCCCGGTCGACGCCTTCGGGACGGAGCAATCTGGACAACTGCCCCCTGACTGCTCGCTTAGCCGTCCGTCCAGGTATGTGCATCGTCCTTGCGCCACGCAAAGAATGCGTCATGGAGAAGCATGCCATAACGCGGCTGTTCGTGACCCTTCGTAAAGGTGCGTGACAACCCCATGGATATCGCGCAAAGGCCAGCTGCTTCACGGCCGGGTCCATCCGGGCCAGGCTCAGGTGATCATCCCGCCGCGCTCGAATCGAACAACCAGGCGTCGATATAGTCGAGTGCTGTACCGAACTTGGAACATCGTCGAACGCTTCTTCAATCGCATCGAACATTTTCGTCGTGTCGCCACTCGTTACGACAAGCTCGTGGGCAACTACCTTGCCTTTGCGTCGCTTGCTTGTGCATTCGGGGCGCAGGTGAGTTGTGAACAGAACCTGGTCGACGATCCGCGCCATCCGCTCAAGGAGCCGTTCGAATCGTGGCGCACGCGCTTCGACGCGTGGCATGCGGCGCGCGTGGTGGAGTAGCGCGCGTCGCGTCCGGGCGGGCCGTTACGCCTGCGTGGCCGGGTCGTCGAGCGCGTCGACGAGCGTGCCCCGCCCCGCGTCGAGGATTTCGTCGGCGAAGGCTGGATCGGCGCTGGCGATCGCGCGCGACAGCACGAGCGTCCCGACCATCTGACTGAACACCGCGATCGCGTCGCGACGGGTTTGTTCCGCCGTCGCGCCTTTCGTGGCGATCATGCTTTCCAGCTGGTCGAGATACGCGGCGAGGCCGCGCGCATAGCACGCGCGCGCCGCGTCGGCCATCCGGGGCGCGTCGCCCGCGAAGCCGGACAGCGCGCACCCGGCCTCGACGTTGTCGCGGTGCGCGGCCGACAGGTAGAGCGCCGCCTGCTTCGCCACGCTGCCGGCGTTCGGCGAATCCGCGCGGTCCTGCATCGCCTTTTCCATCACCGCGGAGATCAGCGCGTCCTTCGACTTGAAGTGGTTGTAGAAGCCGCCCTGCGTGAAGCCGGCTTCCTTCATCAGTTCCGTCAGCCCCACGGCGTCGACGCCGCGCACCCGGAACAGCCGCTCGGCGGCCGCGACGATCGCGTTCCGGTTCTCGGCGGCCTGCTGTCTTGAGACGCCCATCGATTCCTCCCTGATTCTGATGATCGCGTCGATTGGAAAACACAATGGCGATCACCATTGACACGTCTGAGTCGCGCTGACAGAATGCACTGCAAAGACAATGGTGATCGACATTGACATCAAGTGTAGCCGATTTCGCGCACAACGCGAAGCAGCGCCGGCGCGACACGGATGGCAGTCCGCCGCAGTCTTTGGCGCCGGCGGGCGGCGGATGTGGCCGGCCGTTCGGCGGCGCAACGGTTCGGTACGCAATTGCAGCCTTGTTTCCACCGGATCTCACGCGCGCGGCGAGCCGGCGCGCATGCGATTCATCATGCGAAAGGAAGGATTATGAAGATTGAAGGTGCTGTCGTTTTCGTGACGGGCGCGAACCGCGGGCTTGGCCTCGAGTTCGCGAAACAGGCGCTCGAACGAGGGGCGCGGAAGGTTTATGCGGGCGCGCGCGATCCGGCCAGCGTGACGCTGCCGGGCGTGGTGCCCGTGAAGCTCGACGTGACTGATCCGGCGGCCGTGGCCGCGGCCGCCGACGCGGCGCGCGACGTCACGCTGCTGATCAACAACGCGGGCATCGCGCGGCTCGGCAGCCTGACGGACGACGGCGCGCTCGACGCGTTGCGCGATCACTTCGAAACCAACGTGTTCGGGATGCTGGCGATGTCGCGAGCGTTCGCGGGGAGCCTCGCCGGCAACGGCGGCGGCGCGATCCTGAACGTGCTGTCCGTCGCGAGCTGGGTGAACCGGCCGATCCTGTCGGGCTACGGCGTGTCGAAGTCGGCCGCGTGGGCGCTGACCAACGGCCTGCGCCAATCGCTGCGCGAGCAGCGCACGCAGGTCGTCGGGCTGCATGCCGGCTTTATCGATACGGATCTGACGCGCGGGCTGGAAGTGCCGAAGGCGACGCCGGCCGACGTCGTGCGCCAGGCGTACGACGCGATCGAGGCCGGCGCGGAGGAAGTGTCCACCGACGAGTTCACGCGACAGGTGAAGGCCGGGCTGTCGGCGGGCGTCTATCTGAACGACGCGACGCCGCACTGACGGCGCCGGAGCGCTCGCCCGTCGCGCGTGTTCGCACGCGACGGGCAGGCCTGTCGGGTCAGGCCGTGACGTCAATGATGCCCCGCGCTCGCCAACAATGGTTACCACCCGTCACAGGGTGCAATCGACAACTACAACAATACGATCGCTGCAGATCAAGGTCATCCCTATCCGATCAACCTGTCGGAGTACTTTGGCGGAATGATCGCGAATCAGCTGTTCAAGCATCCAAAGCTCGATCTTCTTCTTCGGCGGGTTGCCCCGCCATACTGACGATAAGCCTGGTGAGCAACCGGGCCGGTTCGCTCAGACTCCCGCTTGCACGATGCACGAGTCCGACGTCGCGATGAAACGTGTGCTGTCCCAGTTCAATGGCGCGCACAGCGGCGGGCCACCGCGAGCTGGCTGAAGTTTCTGGTGCTTGACCAGATATCGGGACCGCTCCATTTATCCAGTCGTTGATTCTCACGATGCAGGCCGGTCGATGACGGCAATCTCGCCGGCCTGAAATTCGCTCATGGTTACCGTGGCCTGGCCTTGGGAGGGACCTCGCGCGTCAGTCAAATCCAGTTACTGCAGCCATTTCTCGCATTGATTTTTTCTGCGCCGCTACTCGGCGAACCGCTGCGTCCCAGCACGCTTGCCTTCGCGCTCGCCGTTCTGGCCACAGTGTTTTTCGGCCGGCTCATGCCGATGCGCGATGGCAAGTAATAGGGGCGATCAGATGATGCGACATACAGGTTGCTCTTTCGATCCGCTCGACTTCACTTCGGTGCCGCCGTCGTGCTGGAGGAACAGAAGGAAGGGATGGCGGCATTCCTTGAACTCGCAAGCCGGTCTACAAGAATGCCTGATACGGACGGCGATCCATGCTCGACATTGAAGTTCTGGCAATTGGCTGAAGGCGACATGCGGGCCAGTTTCAGCCGCTGAGCCGCAATTTGTCGCCGATCGCTTTCGCGCTGACATGAGACGACTCCAATACCTGTGAGTCACACAACATCGGGCCAGGCGGGTGCGTAGGCGTATTACTCGTTAGCGCTATCGCTAAGGGCGCGACTCTGCCTGGATCGTCCGATCCGCTCGGCCCATAAAGTATCGGTGGATGTCGTCGAGGTGATCAGCAATCGACGGATTGAGGCGATATGCCGGCATCCCGCGGGCCCCATCTCCGTCCAGGACCATTCGGGCAAATGTCTCGCCGCTCTGGGTTCGCGCGTAGTCGACGATGGAGGGGGCTGCCAACCCTTCGTAATCCTTGCCGTGGCAACGGGCGCAGTCGGCGGCGCGCAGCGTCCGCCAGGCGCTGATGATGCCGGGGTCGGTGAGCGGGGGCGCCGCGTCTCCGATGGCGCCGTCCGCCCGGGCGGACTGAGCAATAACCAATATGACGGCAGCGACAAGCGCAAGGTACGCAGGTACCGGCTTTCTTCCAGAGCGGGGCACCATCCGAAGCGGACGACATCGCATACGATATGGCGCCTCTGCTAGTGCCGGCGCTTCACAGGCGCCGCCCGAATCTCGCGCGACGCTCATTGAATCCGGTCCGTGATGCGGCCGGCAAACTTCCAGCCCTGGTCCTGAATCCAGAGGTAGGTGTAGCCGGTTGGACCGTCAATGAATACGGTCATTGGCTCGCTTATGCCGCGGTTCTCTTCATGTCGCGGTGACCCTACGGGCGTGACCCGGGCCTGGTTTGCCCTGGGTGTTGCATCGGGGGTATCGAGCTTCCATCCGGCAGCTGGAAGATAAGTGAGCCGCAACGTGTTGCCGGCCGGAGGCTGGACGAGCAGGGTAAGCTGGGATTTCGCGCTGCTCGCCTGTTCCTCGCAGGGCGTCGTCGCATTGCGTGACATCGTGGTCTCTATCCTTGTTTCGTAAGAGAGCTCGCCGTCGGTGGCGGCGAAAGTGGCATGGCCATACGTTCCGAGCGTCAAGGCTGCCAAGGTAGCCGTGATCAATCCGGCTCGTCGATCTGAACGTTTCATTGCGGTTCTCTCCTACCTGCGGAAATGGGTGTTGACGTGGACATGTCACGCACGCAGAGGCTCTAAGCACAAGCTATGCCGACCTTCGACGCGGTTTGCCATTCGAACCTGACTGGCCGTAAGCGCAGGGGTAAACCGCCTGAGTGACGTGTGCGACGAGCCCCGAAACGGACCAGGTGACTGGCGATGCCCACCAGACCGGCGCGTCCTGTCGGGTGGATCACAACACTGGGAAACAGCCGCACAGACATATCATTCGTATTTTGGCGAATTGACCGCGAGGTCCAATGTGCACTGCTCGATGCCCTCGAGGTCCGTGCGGGCGTCCAGTTTCTTGACGTCGCGGCAGGGCCCGGCTATCTCGCGGGCGGCGGCGCGTCGAGGCGCCGTCGTTGGTGTCGACTTCGCGGACGCGATGGTTCAGCATGCGCGTCGCGTGTGAGTAGTCGGCATCTGCCCGGAATGCTGCATTTCGCCAGGGACCGGCCGCTTTGGGAATCGCTGGAATGCATCGTCATGGTCTAATCTGGCAACTGACCCATACCGAAGGGAATGTCATGCGAAGCATCGCAATTCTTCTCGTGGTTGTCCTGGCCGGTTGCGGAGCAAGCGTCAACCACACGCGGACAGCGAACGGACGCGAAGGAGCCGCCATCTCCTGTAACGGCATTCTGCTTACGTGGAAGACCTGCGACAAGGCTGCCGTGACAGCTTGCCCAGGCGGATACGACGTCGTCGACCGTCAGGAGAAGAAGACATATACGGAGTCTGGCAACGTCATGACCAGAAAGCTTGTGGTGAGCTGCAAGCCGTGATTCAAGCGGTCATCCGCAGAAAGGCCCGCTCCGTAAATGAAGGTGCCGGCGCACAATGACTTCCCTTGAGACCGTTACGGACCGTCCTTTAAAGGGGCGGCGGACGATGTCAGGATCCGGAAGCGACAGGAGCAACTGTGGAGGTAACGCAAGCGTTGAAGCCCTACCTATGTCTGGCTGGTCCCCGCTGGCCCGACTGACAGTCTCAGAAAGCCTGCCGCAGCACGCCGATTCCCCAGCCGATCAGCAAAAGACCGATCGCGGTAGATAACCAGCGTACATTCGGCAGCATTTTCTCCAGCAGAATCACCGCCGCCAGCGCGGCGATCCAGAGCAGGTTCATCACGCCAACGACGAAAAGCAGCGCCATCAGCAGCCAGCAGCAGCCCGTGCAATAAAGCCCATGACGCAGGCCCATGATAAATGCGCCACGAACCCCGGCTCGCCACTCGGTCATGATGAACGAGAGTGGCGAACGGCACCTGGAGAGGCAGGCATGTTTCAAGGGCGTGAACTGATACGCGCCCGCGCAGATGAGAAGTCCTCCTCCCAGAGCGGGACTCGTGCTCGCCATCATCGGCGAGACAAGCCGTGCTTCGAGAAGACCCCATTGGGCAAGGGCGGCAATTCCGCTGAAGGCCGTCCAGATGGCGATGTACCCGGCCACGAACGCAGCGGGGTGGACGTGAGGTTCTGATTGCGCGCGCCGACGCTGGTTGACCGTTGCAAACACCATGATCATGGGCGTGGCGGAAGGCAACATCATGGCGACCATCATGACGGCCCACATCGCGAATACAAGGAACACGTCGACGCCGTTCCATGCCGCCATCCCAGGCATGATCGCCATGTCCGCGCCCGCGTCCATGTGCTCCATACCCCAGCCCATATACAGCACGTACAACCACGCTAGCGCGCACATGCCAAAGAGCCCGGCGAGAATGATTCGACGCTCGGTGGTCGGCCCGGTTTCAGACGGCTTGTTACTCGCCACAGCCACGCCCCAAAGGACAGGTTCGAGATCAGGCGGCCAGTCCGGTCGGCGTGTGCTCGACCTGAGCCAGCGAGCTGTGCGTACCCGTGTGGTTGAACTTGATCGCACCGGTCCCGATTAGCGTGACGGTCCGGGCAACCTCCATCTCCCTGTATTCGAAACCGTTCGGAAGCTGTACGACGACCCGTTGTTCTTCGCCGGTGGCGGGCACGACGAGTGGTGCCGACTCAGTTTCCACAATGCCCTGGACGAGCACGTGAGCCTTGCGGTTTCGCTGGTCAAACTCAAACGTGATGGGAACAAACTGCGGATCGAGGAAGGTGGTGACGATCGACGCCAGGATCTCGAAGAAGGTGCCGCCGTGCTGGCCGCTGAGGATTTGCAGCAGCGCGTCCCGCTGTTCCGCGGTGGCACGTTCATCGATAAGCGGCTGCATCGTACCGTTGCCCTCGTGCAGCGCGCCGGGCCAGTGGTAGGTGGCCACCCACACCAGGCCATCCAGACGGATGCCTCCGAAGGACCCCTCGGTGATCCGCATGGCCGCCACCCCTTCGCACCCCTTGTTGGGATAGGGCACACCGACTGTGTCGCATGGACAGGTGGCAATGCAGTTGCAGTTCTTGAGATAGTCCCCTTTCATTCTCCATGCGGTAGCCATGATGTCTTCCTCGAAAGAGATGGCCGGGTCTGCCGGGAGTTCGTGCCCGGCAATCCGTGCGAGAGTCGGGAGTGACCCGTTCTGATAACCGATGCGCAATTCGTAGTTACGGGCGGCGCTGTTCACGCGTGATTCCAGTGTAGGCGATAGCACGACAGCCAGCCTCGTACCACAAGGGGAGCCAGGGACCGGCAAAGGCGGCTGACAACTGGCGAGCGGGGCGTGTCCTGCAGCCAGCGAGCCAGGCCCTGGTTGTTGACGTCAAGGCCGTCATGCGCCTGCTCAAGGGGTACCCAGTAACCAGTTAGCGAGAACGAGGGCTTTGGCGCTTTCGCAAAGCGACAACGGTGAACCGCCCGTACGGCTCCCTCGACGACCACCGGTTACGAAACTTCACGCCAGGAGCCGTCGGCGCAGATGGCCTTCGAGCACGGGACGGTTTGCAGTTGCGAGCTTTGGGTCGTTCGATAACGGGCTTGCGACCGAATCCTTCGAAGGCCCAATGCGCAGAGCCATCATTTCAAACGGCTGTTGCGCCAGTCACGCGGCGTGACGCCGAAGCGTGCGTTAAACCAGTTCGTGAAGGAACCCTGCTGTGAATAGCCTAGCAGTGCGGAAACCCGCCCGATCGGATAGCGTGGGTTGCTCATATAGCGTACGGCAAGTTCGCACCTGACTTCCTCGACCAGACGCGAGAAGCTGGTATGCGTCAGTTCAAGCTGGCGCTGCATGGTGCGAACGCTCAGACGCAAATGGCGGGCAACCAGTTCGACGGTGGCCTGTTCGAGGGGCAGCAGCAGGTAGATCGCCTTGCGCACTTCCAGCGCGGTCGAATCGGCACCCGTCACATTGAGTGAATCAGCGAGGCTCTCGGCATATCGCACCAGTTCCGGGTCAGCAGCGGGATTCGGGTAGTCGAGATCGGCGGCCGCACACACGAAGCCATTGAAATCACTGCGGAACTCCAACGGACAGCCGAAGAACCGTCGATGAAACGTCAAGTCCTGCGGTCCTTGATGAGTGAAGTGGACCGAGCGCGGTTTCCAGTGATCGCCGAGCAGGGCGCTGGAGTGGCGCGCGAGCACGCCGACCGCGAGTTCGATCGCCTGATTCGTCGGGGTGCCCGGTTCCACGACCAGTTCTTCCCGGATGGTGACCGTTCCACCCGCGTCCTCGATGTGCACAGCCAGGGCTTCGTTCAGTAGATGCCGGTATTCGGCTGCGGCCAGCAATACCTCGCGCAGCGTGCGTTTATGTGCGAGCAGGACATTGACCACACCGGTACCGAACTTCTGCCGGGTCTCGGCCATCTGTAGCGCGAAAGTCGGGCACGACGCCCTTTCGGCCGTTAGTTCCAGCAGCCGGCACGCGGCGGTTGCCGGAACGCGATCGTCCGGATTCGCAAGCGCCGCGGTATCGATCCCGACCTGCTGTGCAAGCTCGACCGGGTTCAGTCCGACCCGCCGCGTCACATCGAAATAGCCGCTCATGGCTACCGAGCGCAACATCGTTTCCATCGCTTTGTCTCCGCATACGTCTCGCAGGCGGCCTCCCTGCGTCTGGTATTGGAATGTCTACCGCACGCACCGGTGTTAACGCGTAGTGGCATGAAATGCCAAAAGAATGGCGCCCGATCATAAAAGTGTAGCGCAGCATTGCCGTATCGTGGGATCTCAACGGTTCATCATGTTCCGACCAGTCTTCATGCGGCCAGCCGTGTCGCGAGCGTCGGAATACCGTACTCATATTGGAGAACACGATGCAATTCCTCGACGATTCGCTGCACCCTGAGAACCAGGACAAGGTTGTCATCACGACCGCTCCGTATGGCCCGGAATGGATGCCCGAGGACTTTCCGGAAGACATTCCGGTAACGATGGAGGAGCAGATCCAGAAGGCCGTCGACTGCTACGAGGCCGGCGCGACCGTGCTGCACCTGCATGTGCGCGAACTGGATGGCAAGGGCTCCAAGCGCCTGTCGAAGTTCAACGAACTGATCGCGGGTGTGCGTGCGGCCGTGCCGGACATGATCATCCAGGTGGGTGGCTCGATCTCGTTTGCACCGGAAGACGACGGCCAGGCCGCGAAGTGGCTGTCCGACGACACGCGTCACATGCTAGCCGATCTCGACCCGAAGCCCGATCAGGTGACGGTCGCGATCAACACCACGCAGATGAACATCATGGAGTTGCTCTATCCGGAGTACCTGGAAGGCACGTCGCTGTCCAATCCTGCGCTTATGGCCGCCTACAGCGAAATGACGGTGCCCGCGGGTCCGGCCTGGGTTGAGGAGCATCTGCGCCGCCTGCAGGCCTCGGGCATCCAGCCGCACTTCCAGCTTACGGGTATCCATGCGCTCGAAACGCTCGACCGCCTGGTGCGCAAGGGCGTCTACAAGGGGCCGCTGAACCTGACGTGGATCGGCATCGGCGGCGGCTTCGACGGTCCGAACCCGCACAACTTCTTCAACTTCGTCCACCGTGCGCCGGACGGTGGCACGGTCACGGCCGAGTCGCTGCTGAAGAACGTCCTGCCGTTCAACATGATGGCGATGGCCATGGGTCTGCATCCGCGCTGCGGCATCGAGGACACGATCATCGACCAGCACGGCAACCGGATGACTTCGGTGCAGCAGATCGAGCAGTGTGTGCGCGTGGCGCACGAACTGGGCCGTGAAATCGCGAGCGGCAAGGAGGCGCGCGAGATCTACAAGATTGGTGTGCAGTACAAGACGGTCGACGAGACACTCACGGCCAACGGCATGGCGCCGAATCGCAAGGCCGGTGTGAAGAATCTGCCGCTGCGCGCGGCGTAAGGGATTGAAGCGCGGCTGACGTTTCGCGGACGTCGGGCTTCAAAGGTAGGGCTCGCCGGCAAGCCGGGGAGAGTTTTGCAGTATCCATAAAGGCTGCCTTTGTCCCGCAGGGCAAAGGCGGCCGCCAACGAGCTGGACACGAAGGAGACAACTCATGTTCACGCATGCCGAGCCGACCACGGCCGATGTTTCGACGACGCAAAAAGACGTTCACGCGTATGCGTGGGTGGTGTTTGTCCTGACGGTGGGGTTGCTGCTATCCGACTACATGTCGCGGCAGGTGTTGAATGCGGTGTTTCCGATGCTCAAGGCGGCATGGAACCTTTCCGACACCCGGCTCGGTTCGCTCAGCAGCGTGGTCGCGCTGATGGTCGGCGTGCTCACCTTTCCGCTGTCGGTACTCGCCGACCGCTGGGGCCGCGTGAAAAGCATTGTCCTGATGGCGGCGATGTGGAGTCTCGCGACGCTCGGCTGCGCGCTCGCGACGAACTATGGCGAGATGCTACTCGCGCGTGCCTTCGTCGGTATCGGCGAAGCCGCCTATGGCAGCGTCGGCATCGCAGTCGTCCTCAGCATCTTTCCCGCACGGCTGCGCGCTACGCTCACCGCCGCGTTCATGGCTGGCGGGGCGTTTGGTTCAGTGCTGGGCATGGCGCTAGGCGGTGCCGTCGCGGCTCGCTTCGGCTGGCGCGCGGCGTTCGGCGCCATGGCGGCGCTTGGAATCATGCTGGTCGTTTTCTACCGGTTTGCCATCACCGAAAAGCGACTCGCGCCGCTGCAGCCGGCAAACGTGGGCCGTCAGACGCAGGGCGCCGGTGTGTGCATGAGCTTGCGCACGTTGATGCAAGGACTCTTTTCGACAAAGTCGGTCGTGTGTGCCTACGTCGGCAGCGGCATCCATCTGCTGGTTCCGGCCGCTGTGTGGGCGTGGATGCCCAGCTTCCTGAACCGCTACTACGGCATGTCTGCCGGCAAGGCGGCCATGGGCGCGGCCGTGTTCGTGCTGGCCACCGCTTTCGGCATGGTGGTGTGCGGAAATCTGGCCGACCGGCTCAGCAAGTATGCGCGGGAAAGGAAGTGGAGCACTGCCGTCGCCTTCTGCCTGATCTGCTTCGTGCTGCTCACGATCGGTTTCCGCATGCCGGCGGGTCCGGCACAGCTCGCCGTGATCGGCGCCGGCATGTTCTTCTGCGCCGGCGCGACCGGCCCCTCGGGTGCGATGGTGGCGAACCTCACCCCACCATCGATCCATGCGTCGGCGTTTGCCACGCTGACGTTGGCGAACAACCTGCTGGGGCTGGCACCCGCTGCCGTCCTGACGGGCATCGTGGCCGACCGGATCGGGCTGCTCGGCGCGCTGCAACTCGTGCCGTTTGCACCCCTCGTCGCCTCAATCGCCTTCTTCATCGGCAAGCGGAACTATGGCGTCGACCTCGATCGCTTGAGTGCCCTGCGCGAGCAGGCCGGGCGCTGACCCGACGGTCACCCGCGAGCTTTAGACCTGGCAAGTGCGCCCGAGAGCAAATTGGGTAGCCCATCACAGGCGAAACAAATTCGCAGTTTGAGTAATGAACAGGAGATTTGACATGGCGAAAGCAGTGCGCTTCCATGAAACCGGCGGTCCCGAAGTGTTGCGCTATGAAAACGTTGAAGTGGGCGACCCCGGCCCCGCACAGGTTCGCTTGCGCCATGAGGCAGTGGGCCTGAATTTCGCCGACACCTACTTCCGCACCGGCCTGTACCCCGTGCCGCTGCCTGCGGGCATGGGTGTCGAGGCTGCAGGTGTGGTCGAGGCCATCGGCCCCGACGTGACCAACGTCGCGGTCGGCGATCGCGTGACCTACACCGGCTTTCTCAACACGCTTGGCGCTTACAGTACAGAACGCCTGATCCCGGCCGCGCCGCTCATCAAGCTGCCTGATGCGATCTCCTGCGAAACAGCTGCCGGCATGACGATGCGAGGCCTGACCTCGTCGTACCTGATGCGCCGCATTCATGACTTCAGGGCGGGCGACACCATCCTGCTGCATGCCGCCGCCGGCGGTGTCGGTCTGATCGTGTCGCAATGGGCGAAGCTGCTGGGTCTCACCGTGATCGGCACGGTTTCGAACGAGGCCAAAGGCGAGGTGGCCCGCGCGCATGGCTGCGATCACATCATTTACTACAGCCGGGAGGATGTCGCGAAGCGTGTGCGCGAACTGACCAATGGCATGGGCGTGGACGTCGTGTTCGACAGCGTCGGCAAGGATACCTTCGAGGCGTCGCTCGATTCGCTCAGGCGCCGTGGCCTGATGGTCTGCGTCGGCACGGCGTCCGGAGCGATCCCGCCGTTCAATCCGCAGATGCTGGCGATGAAGGGCTCGCTCTACCTGACGCGGCCCGCGCTGGCGGACTACATTGCCGACCCCGTCGAGAAAAACGAACTTGCCGGCGAACTCTTCGGGCATGTCGCCGCAGGCCGCATCAAGATCGAACTCAACCAGCGTTACGCACTGGAGGACGCGACGCAGGCCCACCGCGACCTCGAAACGCGCAAGACGACCGGCTCGTCGGTCTTCGTTATCTGAGGAGCAGGTCATGCGAGTCGAACAATTGACGTGTGCCATCGGTGCCGAACTGGTTGGGGTGAATCTCGCCGATGCCATCCACGATGACAGCCTGTTTGCCGGGATCCGGGCAGCGCTGCTTGAGCACAGGGTGCTGTTCCTGCGCGACCAGGACATTTCGCGCGCCGAGCACGTTGCATTCGCTCGCCGTTTCGGCGCACTGGAAGACCATCCCGTCGCCGGCAGCGATCCGGAGTATCCGGGCCTCGTGCGCATCTACAAGAACCCGGATCAGCCCAACGACCGGTATGAAAACGCCTGGCACGCGGATGCCACCTGGCGCGAGGCGCCGCAGTTCGGCGCTGTCCTGCGCTGCGTGGAGTGCCCGCCAGTCGGCGGCGACACAATGTGGGCAAACATGGTCCTCGCCTACGAGAACCTGCCGGACCACATCAAGACCCAGATCGCGGACCTGCGCGCCCGCCACAGCATCGAGGCGAGCTTCGGAGCCGCGATGCCGATCGAAAACCGTCTCGCTCTTAAAGCGCAATTCCCGGACGCTGAGCATCCGGTCGTGCGCACGCATCCAGAGACCGGTGAGAAGGTGTTGTTCGTGAGCGCCTTCACCACCCATTTCACCAATTACCACACGCCGGCGCGTGTGCGCTTCGGGCAGGATGCCAATCCGGGCGCGGGTGACCTGCTGCGTTATCTCATCAGCCAGGCCTGCATCCCCGAGTACCAGGTCCGCTGGCGCTGGAAACCCAACAGCATCGCGATCTGGGACAACCGCAGCACGCAGCACTATGCAGTGATGGACTACCCGCCGTGTCATCGCAAGATGGAGCGCGCCGGAATTATCGGCGACAAGCCGTACTGATCGGGCCGGAGACCACCTAATGACCCTCGATACGACACCGACCATTCTGATGGTGCCGGGTTTGCGCGACCACGTGGCGGAGCACTGGCAAACTCTGCTGGAGAGAAAGTTGCCCAAGGCGGCCTCGGTGCCGCCGCTCGAGCACGACAAACTCAGTTGCGCTGCGCGCGTCGCGGCGCTCGATGCTGCCCTCGCGAAAATCGATGGCCCGGTGATCCTGGTCGCGCACAGTGCGGGCGTGATGATTACGGTGCACTGGGCCGAGCAGCACAGCCGCAAGATTCACGGTGCGCTGCTCGCCGCTCCTGCCGACCTCGAGACGCCGCTGCCGGCGGGCTATCCGGCCATTGATGCGCTGGCTGGGAACGGCTGGCATCCGGTTCCACGAAAGCCGCTGCCGTTCCCGAGCATCGTCGGCGCGAGTCGCAACGATCCGCTCGCGCAGCTCGAGCGTGTAGCGGCGATGGCGAAAGACTGGGGCAGCCGTCTTGTCGACCTCGGCGAAGTCGGTCACCTGAATCCCGCTGCAGGGTTTGGTGAATGGCTGATGGCGGAGACACTGATCCACGAACTTGTCTGATCAGAATTGGAACGCGCAGGCAGATCGGGACGCGGGCGAGCGGCCCTTCCTGGTGATCGATGCCTTCTTCGATTCATCTGTTCGTGGCGCCTGATCGGCAAGCGCAATCTGGACACGACCGTGTCCCGCATTAAAGGAGCAGGGAATGTCACGTCAGATACCGGTTGGCGCGGTCGATGAGCTCGCGCCGGGTCAGCGAAAACTGGCCTTCATCGATGGCCGCAGCATTGTCCTGTTCAACATCGCCGGCACGATCCACGCAATCGACGACTCGTGTCCCCACAACGGGGCCTCGGTCGCAAGCGGTCAGCTCGAGGGGTGCATGCTGCGTTGTCCGGCGCACGGTCTGCGTTTCGACCTGCGCACTGGCTGCATGCCAGGCGCAGGCGGGTTAAGCCTGACAACTTTCCCGGTTCGGGCCATCGACGGCAAGGTGGTCGTGAGTCTTGAGGATCCGACCACACGTCCCGCGCATGCACCAGTGCGCAGTGCGGCACCGTGATCCAGGCCGCGCGGGAACATACAGCCATTCAGGGGAACAAGGATGCAAGGTTTGATGATGCAACAACCGCTACTGGTCGCTTCGCTGCTCACGCATGCTGAACGCCATCACGGCGAACAGGAAATCGTGTCGCGACGGGTCGAAGGTGACATTCACCGTTATCGGTACCGGGACCTTGCGCAACGCGCGCGCCGCGTGGCAAACGCCCTCGCAAGCCTCGGCATCCAGCCGGGCGAGCGTGTGGGGACGCTGGCGTGGAATGGCTACCGGCACATGGAGTTGTACTTCGCAGTGTCAGGGTCCGGGTCTGTGTTGCATACGCTCAACCCCCGGCTCCACGTCGACCAGCTCGCGTACATCATCGAACATGCGGAAGATCGCGTCGTGTTCTTTGACCTCACGTTTCTGCCGCTGATCGAGAGCGTCGCGCCACGGGTCAGGAGCCCGAAGGTGTTCGTTGCTATGACCGATAGCGCGCACATGCCGCGAGACCATAGCCTGTCGGCGACGCTGCTGTGCTATGAGGATCTCGTCGACGGTCACGGCGACGCATTCGACTGGCCGCTGCTGGACGAAAACAGCGCGTCATCGCTGTGCTACACGTCCGGGACGACCGGCAACCCGAAGGGGGTGCTATACAGCCACCGCTCGACCCTGCTGCACACCTACGCGGCAGCGCTGCCGGATTCGCTGAACTGTTCGGCGCGCGATGCGATCCTCCCGGTCGTGCCGATGTTCCATGTGAACGCGTGGGGACTGCCGTATATCGCCTGCATGGTGGGTGCGAAGCTGGTGTTTCCGGGGCCGGCGCTGGACGGCAAGTCGCTCCATGAACTGATCGAGGACGAACAGGTCACGCTGTCGGCGGGCGTGCCGACAGTCTGGCAAGGACTGCTCGCGCATGTCGACGCGATCACGGGTTCGTTTTCGTCGATGACGCGCACGATCATCGGCGGCGCTCCGTGCCCGACAGCGATGACGACAGCGTTCCAGGAGCGCCATGGCGTCGACGTCGTGCACGCATGGGGCATGACGGAACTGAGCCCGGTCGGTACCGTCTGCAGTTTCAAGGCGCATCAGGTGTCTCTGCCCCTGGAAAAGCGCTATGCGCTTCAGGCGAAGCAGGGGCGCCCGGTATTCGGCATGGACATGAAAATCGTCGACCTGGAAGGCGAGGCGTTGCCGTGGGACGGCACCACAACTGGCGACCTTCTCGTGCGCGGTCATTGGGTCACGCGGGAATATTTCGGCAGCGACGACACGCCGCCGCTGCGCGACGGCTGGTTCCCGACCGGCGACGTGGCCAGGATCGATCCAGACGGCTTCATGCAGATTACGGATCGCAGCAAGGACGTCATCAAGTCCGGCGGCGAATGGATCAGCTCGACCGACATCGAAAACGTCGCGTACCTGCACCCCGAAGTCACGACGGCGGTATGCATCGCCGCGCGGCATCCGAAGTGGGACGAGCGGCCGCTGCTGCTGATCGTGAAGAAGCGTGGTAGCGCGCTCGACGCGGCCGAACTGCTCACGTTCTTCGACGCCCGGGTTGCGAAGTGGTGGAAGCCCGACGCCGTGGTGTTCGTCGACTCGGTTCCGCTTGGCGCAACGGGCAAGGTACTCAAGAACCAGTTACGCGATCAGTTCGGCGATTACTACCTGTCGGCCTGAGACACCGACGTGGCAGCAACACAGTTTCATTCGAGCAACAAACAATAAGCCGCCGGGTCCACCCGGCGCGCCCCAAACCAGGAGGAGACACAATGAAATTGAAATCAAGCAGCCTGGCAGTGCTGATAGTTTTTGCGAGCGCAGCCCATGCCCAGTCGTCGGTCACGCTCTATGGCGTACTCGACAGTGGATTCCTGTATCAGAGCACCTCGACCGCAACGTTCCTGCCGACGGCGCATAACATGGGGCATGTCTATCAACTCAAGGACGGCGGCATCTATGCCAGCTACTGGGGCCTGAAGGGAAGCGAAGATATTGGCGGCGGCTACAAGATCACCTTCAAGCTGCAAGGCACGTTCAACACCACGAACGGCAAGTTCGGGCTGTCCGATACGCCGGGCACAACCGCGATCTTCAACCAGTTCTCGACGATCGGGGCATCCGGGCCGTTTGGCACGTTCGACGCCGGCCGGCAGATCATCCCGATGATCTACGCGATGGCGGAAACCGACGTACGCGGCGCACAGTATTTCGGCAGTATCCTGACTGCGTGGCTCGGCATCAATCAGGCGGCCGGCTGGCCCGGCACCAGCACGAACGCCCCAATTGGCGCCCTCTATGACAGCAACGCGCTGGTCTACAATTCGCCGAAATTCTATGGTGCGTCGCTTGCGCTTGAGTACGCGCCGGGTGGCGTCGCGGGACAGTTCCAGGGCGGCACGCGTGAATCGGCTGTGCTCAAGTATTCGAATTACGGTCTGAACCTGTCCGCTGTGTACTACAACGGACATGACACCAATCCGTTCCCGCTGACCTATCCGGCGGCGCCGGCGGCGCCTGCGACAGGCCAGAGCAACAATCGCTTCTACTATTTCGGTGCGATGTATACGATCAGCGGGTTTTCTATGTCCGCCTCGTACGGCATCGGCAAGAACCCGGCGAAGAGCAACACCGTTGACTTCGAAATGGTGTCGGGTGGCCTCGGCTACCAGTTCAATCCGCACTTCAAGATCACGTCCGGCTACTACTATCTGAAGGACCGGAACCATTCAGCGAATCACTCGAGCGAAATCGCAGTGGGTGCGGAATATAACCTGTCCCAACGGACCAAGGTGTACGCGCAAGTCGGCTACGTCGACAACAAGGGGACGATGAACCAGACGATCATCTATGGGGCACCGGTTGCGCCGGGCGTCTCCACCACTGCGGCCATGATCGGCCTGCGCCATAACTTCTGATTCCGTCACCCTCATCAAGCGGAGCAATCCATGAAAACAATCAAGGTACTTGGGCTGGCTGTCGCCACATTGTTCGTTGCAATGTCCATGACCACGTGGTGCCAGGCCGGTGAAGCAGCCAGTACCCCGCCCAGTGCGCAAGGTGCGTCCGCGATAGCGGGATCGGGCGCAGCGGCACCCACGGGAAGGAAAGCGGATCGCGCACTGCGCCGGAAGATTTATGCCGCCATCGGGCAGGACAAGGAAATCAGCGCCGGAGACATTAGTGTCATTGCGAAAGACGGCGCGGTGACACTGAATGGCACGGTCACGGAAGCTGCCCATGTCGGCAAGGTCGAGGCGATCGCCAGGGGCGTTCCCGGAGTGACTTCGGTGACCAACAAGCTGACGGTGAAGAAACCGTTTGGCGGCATGTAATCCGCCGTAGACAGAAACGGAGTGGGCGAGGCCGAAGACAACTGGCCACGCCGACTTCGACCCATCAGTGGCGACGCCCAATCTGGCGGTCTCGCGCAGCCACTGCCTTCCAGCGAGATCGGCTGTTCGCATTCGCCCAGGAGCGGATATAGGGCGCACAAATCAAACGCATTGAAAAATAGCTCCAGATACTATTCTTGATGCTGGCATCGTAATTCCATACGTTCGACTCCGAGCGTGCCGCACTTGTGGCGAGCAAGGTCGACACAGTAGCGACCATTGCCGACGAGGTGAAAACAATGCGCCGGCCGTACTTGTCACCCAGCCGGCCGAGGAAGATGCCGCCCACGAGCCTCGACATGGAGCCGACAGCCAGGACCGCGAACGCCAGTGTCTCTGCAGGTAGGCCCGTTCGTGCCGGGAAGAATTCGCGGCCGATGCTCTGTGCGAAAAATCCGTAGACGGCGAAATCGAATACCTCGAGCGCGCCGCCTGTGCTCGCGACAAAAATCGTCCGGCGCTGGCGGGCGCTCAACCGCAATACCTGCACAAACATGAGGCTGTGAGGATGATGCTCGCTATTCCTCAAAATATTCTGGACGACAATCGGCGCGTTCGAAAGGTCTCTTGCGTGGTTCGGCGTAACCCGTCCGATGCAACAATCCCTGGCTGCCCCGCGGCAACTCGACTACTCTCTTCATTGCAATCGCACGGGCGGCCATGCGCCCGGTCATTCCCTTTCGCACCGGTGACCGCCGAAGAAACGCGAGCGGAAATATTCAGCAGCCGTTCCATTTTGATTTGACGTTACGGGGCCTTCGGCTTCCGGCAGCGGGCGACAGTCGACCAGGCGGTGGCGGCTTCGACCAGCCGCTGGAGGAGAGTCCGAGATGAGCAACGAGTCAAGGCAGGGCGGCGATACGCCCGCCCATCAGCCGGCAGGCGACGCGAGTCGTATCGACGACGGCGCGGTCGTCGAAGACCCGAGCGTGCGCGACCATCCGCGTTACCAGCAGATGTTTCCGGTCCTCACGGAGGCTGAGGTCGACAGGGTGCGTCGCTTCGGCAGCCTGTCCCGCTACGCCAAAGGCACATTGCTCTATCGTGCGGGAAGCCTCTGCCCGGGAATGTTCGTCCTGCTGTCGGGCAAAATCCGGATAATCGCCCGTGATGGCCTCGGCCACGAACGGATCATTCACACCTATACGCAGCGCGGTGAGTTCACCTCGGATGTCACCCAGCTCTCGAACAAGCCCGCAGTTGTAGACGCGCATGTCGTCGAAGATGTCGAAGCGGTGTTGGTGCGGCCCAACGAACTCAGCGCCATGATGATCAGCGAGGCCGATCTTGGCGAAAAGATCATGCGCGCACTGATTTTGAGGCGTGTCCTCGTGATCGAGCGCGGACAAGGGGTCGTTCTGGTCGGCTCCTCCAGTGACGCACAACTCCTCGCGTTGCAGAATTTCCTGCGCCGCAACGCTTTTCCGAACATGACGCTCGATGCGGAGCAGGACGCCGAAGCCGTCGCGCTACTCGAACGCCTGACGCCGCAGCCCGACGACTTCCCGCTCGTCGTTTGTCCGGACGGCACCGTGCTGCGAAACCCCGATGCGGGGCAGCTTGCGTCTTGCCTCGGACTGATTCCCGAGTTCGATCCGACGCACGTCTACGATGTGGCGATCGTCGGCGCAGGCCCCGCGGGACTTGCGGCGGCCGTCTACGCGGCATCCGAGGGAATGTCGGTCGCGACGCTCGACTGTCGCGCACCCGGTGGCCAGGCCGGTACGAGTGCGCGCATCGAGAACTATCTGGGCTTCCCCACCGGCATCACGGGTCAAGCTCTCGCGGGCCGTGCGTTCATCCAGGCGCAGAAGTTCGGTGCACACATCGGCATCCCGTGCGAGGTCAAGGCGTTGTATTGCGACAGGCAACCGCCTGTCGTGGAGCTTGCCGATGGCCACCGCATCACCGCGCGCACGGTGGTCATCGCCAGTGGCGCAGAGTATCGGCGACCGGCCGTCGAGGACCTCGCGCGCTTCGAGCGCTGCGGCGTCTATTACTGGGCTACGCCGATCGAGGCGAGGCTGTGCCGCAAGGAGCCGGTGGTGCTGGTCGGTGGCGGCAATTCGGCAGGACAGGCAGTGGTGTTTCTGGCATCACACGCCGAGCATGTACACATGTTCATTCGAGGCGCGAGCCTCGAGCACAGCATGTCGCACTACCTGACTGAACGTGTCGCATCGCTGCCGAACGTGACGCTTCATACACGCATCGAACTGACCGCGCTCGAGGGGGATGCGCGTCTCGAGCGCGTGTACTACCGCGGTGCCGGTGGCATTGAAGGAAGCATGACGACCCATCACCTGTTCGTCTTCATTGGCGCGGATCCGAATACTGGCTGGCTCAAGACATGCGGCGTGTCGCTCGACAGCAAAGGGTTCGTATTGACAGGCACCGACGTTCTCGAAGCTGTCACGCATTCGATGCCGTTGCAGACGAGCGTCAAGGGTGTCTTCGCGATCGGCGACGTTCGTTCAGGATCGACCAAGCGTGTCGCGTCGGCAGTGGGCGAAGGCGCGGCCGTGGTGGCGCAGATTCATGGCTTTCTGGCCGGCGCTCGGTGAACGCACGGGTGGCGGATCGCCGGCGCCTGAGACAGGCTACTTTGCAGTCGTCGGTACAGCTTCGATCGAGCTGACCGTCGCAACATTTTCACCCTTTCAATGAAACGGGTCTTGCGCGGTAAACGGACTATGCGAGTCCATCCAGTCATATGATTCGTTGCTGTGCGCCCACGCCCAGTTCCTCGTCGTTTCGCGCGTCCTGCTGACCACCTGTGAGCCCTCTTCAGAGGGCGAACGTTCGCCATGCCTGTCACCCGGGCGGCGGTTTCTGGAATTCGATGAGTCGTAATTCATTGCTGCTCCTTTATGCGGTTGCTGTCGACACGCATCAATCCTGCTCTGCCAGCTCGTCATGCAAAGACGCAGCAACAAGCTTCGCAAAGCGCTCCAGCGCTTCAACGGAACCATGCACAGTGCGGTATTCCTGACGTCCAATCTTTGCGTCAAGAACAACCGTTATTCCCGATTTTCGAGCCAGGTCCAGGATGTCCATCTGATGCTCCACATCGCAGAATCATGCGATTCAGTTCGAACGATGACGCGTACGAACGGTTTGTCTACGAAAGTGATTCTAGGCACTCCGCGGTAGACATCAACGGAGCAGCGACGAATTCACAGTTTTGAGTTTGACAACAATCGAGGCGGCGGCCCGAACGCTACGCGTTCCAATCGGATTTCCGAACGCTAAAAAATGGAATTGTCCGAAGAATGACCACAACGTCGATCTGGGCTGGTGAGGGTATTGCTCGCGATCTCGAGAACGTCCGTCGCGCTTGAGCGCGCAGACTTTGTTCTGTTGGGTGAGCGCACACAGCGGTTCAAAAAGCGTTGTCTACCGCCAGACATCGTCGCTCCTCAATCTGGCTGTTAAAGCCTCGTGGTCGAAATCGATGTTGTTTATTTTCAGGTGGTTAGGGCCGCTCAGAGGGTGTGCGAATCAGGGTTGGCATAACCCGTGCATTTGTAGCCGTGGGCGCAACGGCGACCGGTTTGGTGCTAGCGCCACGGCGTCAGCAGCGTTGCTCAGATTCCGGGAAGCGTGTTGTTCGTTTGAGCCTCTTTGTTAGCGCGGCACGGTCCTGCGCGTCGTCCCATCAACGTTGACGATGGCGCGCCGCGATGGACCTGATCCGGGCGCATTCGAATGTTCAACAAGCTTATTGGAGTCGTCATGAAAGCGAAATCTATCGCTACCTTGTTAGTCGCAAGCGCCGTATCGCTGGCGGCTCCCGCCTTCGCGGGCGGTTACGGCCAGACTTCCGTCTCTCGCACCGACGTCGATGCGCCAGTATCGCAACGCGGTCAAGCCGCTCAAACGAAGGCCGCGTCAGAAGGCCAGGGCAGCGCGGCTGACGGGAACCACAGTGGCGTCGGCGGCGCGGAATCGGTCAAGTCGCAATCTGGCCGGCGTGCCCCGGCTGATAGCATCGATCCGATGTATCGCGGTGGTTGACGAGTTCGTTCGCGGAGCACCGTTTGCTGGTACTCCGCGACTGAACCGTTGCTTCGCGCCGGCACGATCGATAGCGCGAACAGGAACATCGCATCACGCCGCACCCGGATCAGCATGCCTGATCCGCGTAAGGATGAACCTCCTCCGCAACTCGAATCCAAGACGTTCATACAACCCGATCGCGGAATGGTTGTCGCCGAGTACGTGCAGGAATGGAGTCTCACCACGTTGCTCGATGTCCCGGCGCAACACATTCACGAGCCGCCCAGCCAGGCCCCTGCCGCGCCACGCGTCATCCACGCAAACCGCGCTTATCTCAACGAACCCGTCGAGATGCATGCGTTCGCCCGCCATCGCAATGAGACGCCCCCGGTCGCGAACTCCAATGTAGTTGCCCATCTCGTGCGTTCGCTTGCCGAAAGGACCCGGTTTGGTCTTTTGGACCAGATCGAGCATGTCTTTCGCATCGACGCTACCCAGGGGGATGACTTCCAGATCATCCGTGCCTCTGGCTTCGTGGCGAGTGGCCACCATCTGATGGATCATGCCCATCGGCTCTGCTCGTAGAGCATCGACTGGATCGACTGGATCGAAAGACAGCAATGCCACCTGCTCGTGAGGAAGCAGGAGCTGATGGAGCGTCTGGTAGGCCGCTGGGGTCTCACACGCGACAGCTGCAAACGGAGCTACGTCGGGGTGGTAGCGACGGGCAAGCAGGTCACCTTGCCGGAGATGCGCCTGTCTGCCTGTCAGGGCTGCCCAGATCGGGCGGTCGAGGCTGGATTGTGTTGAATGGTTCATGTCGGGTCCTTTCGCTCGCGCTACTTTACTATTGATGCCTCAAGCAGCGTTTATCAGAAAACCGAGCGGCATAAGTGGTCCCGACGCAGTCAGACGTCACTCATACAGAGCCAGATATTGATGAAGAGACTGAATGGCGGCAGCACCTTCTCCGACGGCGGCGGCAACCCGCTTCACCGAGCCACTGCGAACGTCACCCACTGCGAAGATGCCGGGCCGGCTCGTCTCCAGATAATGAGGAGGGCGGTCGGACGGCCACCCGTTGATTGCATCGGGGCCAGTGAGCACAAAGCCGTTCTTGTCCAGCGCAACGCAATCGCCGAGCCAGCCGGTATTGGGCTGTGCACCAAGAAACAGGAAGACGTGCCGGACCGGCTTTGATTCAATATGCCCTTGCCGGTCCCATTTGACAGATTCAAGTTGTGCTTCGCCGTTCAACTCGACGATCTGCGTCCGTCGATGAACGGTGATGTTCGCGGCCGCGTCAATCCGCCTGATCAAATAGTTCGACATGCTCGCGTTGAGTCCGTCGCCGCGAATCACGATATGGACGTGACGCGCAAGTCCCGCGAGGAAAACCGCTGCCTGGCCGGCTGAATTTCCTCCACCGACGATAATCAGCTCTTCGTTGGCGCAAAACGCGGCTTCCATAAACGTTGCGCTGTAATAGACTCCGCGTCCCTCAAAATGCTCAAGGCGGGTCAGCGACGGCTTTCGATAGCGAGCGCCGGTAGCGATGACGACAGCGCGGGCATACACGTGCTCATCGTAATCAAGAAGGATGTGAAAGGGCGGCGCGTCGTGGCATTCGATGCCGAGTACTTCGATGGGTACGCCGACCTCCGCGCCGAATTTACGGCATTGAGATAAGCCGCGTCCAGCAAGCGCCTGTCCCGAGATACCGGTTGGGAATCCGAAGTAATTTTCAATCTTCGAGCTGGTACCCGCCTGGCCGCCTGGGGCCTTGGTGTCGAGAACCGCGACCCTCAGTCCTTCGGATGCCGCATAGACTGCGGCCGCAAGACCTCCGGGTCCCGCGCCGACCACGACCACATCGAACCGCTCGCCATTCAACCTGTCGGGGCTCAGGCCAATCGCATCAGCCACGGCCCGGTTGGTCGGACGCTTTAGCGCGATGCCTTGCAATGTGATGAGCACCGGAATGTCCGCGTCCGTCGCGCCATAACGCTCAAGGAGCGCCTTTGCTTCCTCATGCTCCTCGATATCGAAGTAGGCCGAAGGCTGGGCGTTGCGGCTCAGAAAATGCCGCAAGCGGAGCGTGGCCGCAGAAGCCGAACTGCCAATGACCAGAACACCCCCGTTCTGATCCTGAATGAACGCGACGCGTCGCAGGATAAACGCGCGCATGATCGTTTCGCTCAACTCCGCTTCCGCGATGACGAGCGCGCGTAGCGACTCCTCGTCGATAACGATAACTTCGCAATCACAGGTGGCGCGTGCGGTCGCCACCGCGGCGCGGCCGGCAAGGGTTCCGACCTCGCCGGTGAAGCTGCCGGGACCGTGCGAGCCCAGAATATGGAGACTGTCTCCGAAGCCTCTCGTCGCCTCGATTGTCCCGGAGACGATGGCGAACATGGGAATGTGCCGATCGCCTTCGGAGAACAGCACGTCGCCCGTTTTCAGTTTGCGTCGTTCGCCGTATCTCTCCAATAGCGCAAACTGCCTTTCATCCAGCCTTGGAAAAATCTGATGGTGACGGCTGCCGCCTGTCATCAGTTCTTCAACTCTGCCTGAAGACTTATCGCTCATGGGGGCGTTCCGAATGGGTGGGCGCACATTGCGACCCTGGTGAGCCTGTTACCGGATTCCGCGTCGGCGCGGACAATCCGGAAGACTGGAAAAGACTGCGAACCGCGAGATCCGCACAGATTGTGCGCCTGGCCTCCGTTATCAGTAAAGTGCGCGCCGAGAGGGTGGACCGCGTGCAATGTGCTCGCTGCGAAAGTCCCGGGGTGGCCACCCGAGGGCGATCGCCACCGGTACCCGGACGGCCGTTCTAACGCCCGCTGCGCCCATCGCGAGTGGCATGTCGGCCACGCTGAAATGCCGCGCTCGCCCGCCCTGTTAATCAAGAGACGGCGGCCCCCACCCCGTCGGCGTGTAAACTGCTGACTTTTTTGAATCTGGTGGAATGGTGCAAGCCTCACAGCGCACAGGTTTCAGCGGCCCGGCGCTCATTCGCTTACTTGCTCGCTTGACGGACGTCGATGTTTCCGACTCCAGCCAATCGCTCTCGCACCGGCTGAGCCAATGGCTCGACTGGACCGATGCCGTCGCGCTGTCCACGGCGCTGAAGGGCAATCCGCCTGCCGTAGCCTCCGGCGCGCGAGCCAACGGCCACGCTGAAGAGAACGAGTGCGCCCGCGTGCGCACCGCGTTGGCGAATGCCATCGCCGGCGATAGTGCGTTCGCCGCCGGCAGGCGGCGCGGGGCTGCGCAAGCGAGGCCCCAGGGCGCCCCCGTGGACGCAGCGGTCGATTACGCGGTTTTTCGTCAGCGCTATCTCTCCATGCAGCAGACGATGGAGACGGCCATCGGCAACCTGCGCGGCCGCCTGCGGGGAGTGCTGGCCGCCGGGACGCCCGGCATGGCCCGGCTCGCGGCGGTGGATGCCGTCATGGAGCGAGCGCTGAGCGAGCGCGAGCGGAGTCTGCTGGCCGCCGTGCCCGTGTTGCTCGCAGGGCACTTCGCGCGGTTGCGCGAGGCCGGGCAGGATACGCTGACCGTCGCCCAGGCCTCGGGGGACACCGGGGCCGCCACGCCCGGCGCATGGCTGGACGTGTTCCGCAAGGATATGCAGAGCGTGTTGCTCGCCGAACTGGATGTTCGTTTTCAACCGGTCGATGGGTTGCTTGCGGCCCTTCGCACCCGCTAACTGGGACACTATGTCCAGATATCTTCTTGCTCTTGTTGTTTTTCTGGCAGGTCTGGCCGCTGTGTGCTGGACCGGCGCCGGCTACGTCGGCTCGAATCCACTGGCGCTGGCCGTCACGATGCTGGTTGGCGCCTGCTACCTGGCGGGCGCGCTCGAACTGCAACGCTACAGCCAGGCCACTTCCAGCCTGGCGCGCGCCGTCACGAGCCTTTCCGAACCACCGCCCAGCCTGGGCGCCTGGCTCGACCCATTGCATCCCAGCCTGCGCAATGCAGTGCGCCTGCGCATCGAGGGTGAGCGCGTGGCCCTGGCCGGCCCGGCGCTAACGCCGTATCTGGTCGGCTTGCTGGTGTTATTGGGCATGCTGGGTACGCTTCTCGGCATGGTGGCGACCCTCAGGGGCACCGGGATGGCGCTGGAAAGCGCGACGGACCTGCAGGCTATCCGCGCTTCGCTCGCCGCACCGGTCAAGGGACTGGGGTTTGCGTTCGGCACCTCGATCGCGGGCGTGGCCACATCCGCCATGCTGGGGTTGCTCTCCGCGTTGTGCCGGCGCGAGCGGCTCCAGGCGGCGCAGATGCTCGACGTGAAGATCGCGACGACATTGCGCATCTATTCGCAGACCCATCAGCGCGAGGAAACCTTCAAGCTTCTGCAGCGGCAGGCCGAGGTGATGCCCACCCTGGTCGACCGGTTGCAGGCGATGATGGCGACCATCGAGCAACAGAGCTTCGCCTTGAACGAGCGGCAGATCGCCAGCCAGGATGCCTTCCACGGCAAGGCCGAGGCCGCCTATACGCGCCTGGCTTCGTCCGTGGAGCAGTCGTTGAAGGAGAGCGTCGCCGAAAGCGCCCGCACCGCCGGCGCGGCGCTACAGCCGGTCATGGAGGCGACGATGGCGGGTCTCGCTCGCGAGACGGCTTCGTTGCACGACACCGTCACGCACGCCGTAGAGCGGCAGCTGGCCGGGCTGTCGACCGGTTTCGAGGCGACGACCACTAACGTGGCGGACATCTGGAACCAGGCACTGGCGGGGCACCAGCGCTCGAGCGAGGCGCTTGCGCAGCATCTGCGCACGTCGCTGGATCGATTCACTGAAACCTTCGAACAACGCTCGGCCGGTCTGCTGGAAGGCGTCTCCACGCGCCTCGACGCCATGGCGGGTAGCGTGTCGGAAGCGTGGAGCGAGGCGCTGTCGCGGCAAGAACGCGTCAGCGAGAAGCTGGCGGACCACAACGAGCAGGCCCTGGCGGCTGCCGCAGCGACCTTCGAGCAGCACTCGGCGTCGCTGCTACGCACCGTGGGCCAGTCGCATGCGGACTGGCAGGCGGACCTGGCATCGCGGGACCAGCAACGGCTGGCGGCCTGGACCGAGACGCTCGGTTCGATGGCCGCTACGTTAAGCCGCGAGTGGGAGCAGGCGGGCACGCGCACCGCGAGCCGGCAACAGGCGATCTGTGACACGCTGGCACAGACCGCGCACGATATATCGGCCCAGACGCAGGCACACGCCAGCGACACGATCGCCGAGATCTCCCGCCTCGTGCAGGCCGCGTCGGAAGCCCCCAGGGCCGCGGCCGAAGTCGTCGCCGAACTGCGCCAGAAGCTCTCCGACAGCATGGCCCGCGACACCGCGATGCTGGAGGAGCGCGGCCGCTTGCTGGAAACGCTGGAAACCCTGCTCGATGCCGTGAACCATACCTCCACCGAACAGCGGTCAGCCGTCGACGCGCTGGTCGCCACGTCGGCAGAACTGCTGGATCGTGTCGGCACCCAGTTCACCGACAAGGTCGAGCTTGAGACCGGGAAGCTCTCCGCCGTTGCCGCACAGGTCACCGGCAGCGCCGTCGAGGTGGCGAGCCTGGGTGAAGCATTCGGGGTGGCCGTCCAGCTGTTCGGCGAGTCGAACGACAGGCTGGTGGTCCACCTGCAGCGGATCGAAACCGCGCTGGACAAGTCCCTCGCGCGGAGCGACGAACAGCTTGCCTATTATGTCGCGCAGGCGAGGGAAGTCATCGACCTGAGCATGATGTCGCAGAAGCAGATCGTCGAAGACCTGCAACAGCTCGCCGGTCAGCGGGCGTCCGCCGGAGCTGAAGTGGCATGAGCGACGAAATCGACGGCGGCGTGGAGACGACGGCGCCGATATGGCCCGTCTTCGGCGACCTGATGTCGGTGCTGCTGGGCGCCTTCGTGCTGATCCTGGTGGGCGTCATCGGCGTGCAACTGGAGCTCTCGACCAGGCTGGAACAGGAGGTCAGGCAGCGTCAGATGGAAACGCAGCGCCGCAAGAGCCTGGAGCAGGCGCTGGCAGGGCCGCTGGCGGCGGGCCGGGTGACGCTGGTCAACGGGCGCATCGGTATCAGCGGCAGTGTGTTGTTCGCGCTGAACTCCGATCAGTTGCAGCCCGAAGGCCGGGAAGTATTGAAGAGCCTGGCTGGGCCGCTGTCCGCTTACCTCCAGACCCGAGACGAGATCCTGATGGTGAGCGGCTTTACCGATGACCGGCAGGTGCGGGAGGCTAACCGTCGCTTTGCCGACAACTGGGAGCTGTCGGCCCAGCGCGCGCTGACGGTGACCCGTGCATTGATCGATGAAGGCGTTCCTTCCTCCTCGGTATTCGCGGCCGCGTTCGGCTCCCAGCAGCCCGTGAGCTCGAATGCCGACGACGCGGGACGGGCCAGGAACCGGCGAGTAGAACTGGCGCCCATCCCGAGGCCGTCGACCGCAGCGGCGAAGCCCCGTGAGTAGCGGCGCTGGTGTGACAGGCAAGGCCCGGGCGACGCTCGACGCATGGTGCGAGCGCGGCGCCGATCGCCTGGATCCTGTCCGCTTTCGTTTCATCGAGGCGCTGGACCGGCGCGCGGCGCGCCACAGCGGCGACGCGCGACGTATCCTGGACGACAGGCTGTCCACACTGCTCGCGGCGTATGCCAGCGATCTCGAGCGCGCCGCATCGCGCGCTGCCGACGCCGGCAGCGCGGCATCACCCGCCGGGCCCGCACGCGGAGCGCTTGCCGGACTGATCGATTACATCGCCAGCCATGCGCCCGCTGGTGGAGACGAGCCCGCTGCGGGTGACGTCGCATCCCGGTCTCCCGCCTGGCCAGAACTGGAGGCGCTCGATTACTTCAGAGCGCTCTCGTCGAAGGTCAGGACCGAGAAACAGTTCCGACAGTCGCTGGAGCAGGTGCCCGGGAATGCCGGTCCGCTCAATTCGAGTAGCCTCGTGCATCGGTCGCTCTCGCTGATGCGCGAGCTGTCGCCAGGCTATCTCCAGCAGTTCCTGTCGTACGTCGACGCGTTGTCGTGGATGGAGCAGATGAACGGCGGCGTCCTGGCGGGTAAAGATGCGCCTCGCGTCGGGAGCGTCAGGAAGAGTACCCGGGGCAATTCACGCTAACGCCGTGAGGGGGAATCGCCTGGAAGCCTTGAGGCGCTCGCCCGAAATCCATGAACGATGGATATCGAACGTCACCTGGAACCCACAGCCCAATCGAGCGCCGCATCGAACAGTGTTGCACCGTCGGCACTCAGCTTTTCAAAGGACCGGTTGCCGAGGAACACAGCGACCCGACGCGCCGGCGCGATGAAATCGTAGTCCATCGTAGCGCCCTTCTCGTAGGCGAACATCACCGCCTCGGTCGGCTCGCCCGGAACAGTGGCGATGACGGTCGCACCGGGAGCCGGCTTACCCCAGCCCATTTCATCGTCGCGTGGATATACCCACCGCTTGCCCGCAGGGATCCCGCCTGCCAGCGGACTCGGCGCGTTGACCACGTTGATATAGTGTTCCTTCTCCAGCGTGCCGAAATCCTCGCCCTTCTTTTGCCCCGTAAATCGCAGCGAATCAAACAGGTCTGACTCCCATGTCAACAACGGCACGGGCACGTCTCGAAACGCCGTTCCCACCATGTCTCGCGCGCTGACGACCGAAGAAATGATCACCAGATCTTCGCCTTGCGCGACGCTGACCGGGCTGCTCTGGTCGACCATGGTGACGATCATCCCACGCCCCTCGAGATGAGCGCGGACCTTGTCGTCTGCTTCCCGGTCACGGTGTGCGAGCCGGGTCACATACAGCACTTTTTTATGACCAGTGATCTGCTGGGTTCCGATGCCAGGAGGCGCCCCATAAGCCATAGCGCTGCTACTCAGTTCGACGATGGCCGCCACGGCGACGGCAATCGTGGCAAACGTCTCGCGGCGCCGAAGCGATGCGAACCGCGGGAGGCTGGCGGCCATTAATCGCGTAACCCGGGATAGCCGATACACCGAAAAGATGGACGTCAACATGCTCTTCCTTTAAGAAGCCGCGTTCAGATAAGGGCTGGGTTAGAAATCGAAGGTCGATGTGAGCGAGACCGTGCGTTCCAGTCCGATGCCCAACTGGCTCGATCCCGCCGACGCCCAGTAGTGTTTGTTGAATGCGTTCTCGACGTTTAGCTGAAACGTCGCACCTTTTCCGAAGATTTGCGTCGCATACCGGGCACCTGCCGAGAACAGTGTGTAGCCTGGGATAGTTGCCTGATTTGCATCGTTGATCGGGCGCGATCCGACGAAATAGGCCCCGCCATTGAACGAGAGACCTGTGACGTGCGGTATGCGGTAATTCAGGAAAATGCTGCCCGTATAGCGAGGCGTGTTTTCGGGCCGCTTTCCGAGTGTGGTCGCATCCGTACTGTCGACAAGCCGGGCATTCAGCCACATGGCTGTGGTCACAATCGAAAGGTCGCCGGTAATGTCGCCCTGGTACGAAAACTCCAGTCCGCGATAACGACCGGTGCCGTTCAGGGCATAGATGTTATTCGCGTCGGTACTCGCAGCGGGCTGGCGAATCTGGAACAAGGCAATCGAAGCAAGGGAATCGTTGCTGAAGCGATGTCGCACGCCTATCTCTTCCTGTTTGCTAACGGCGGCCGGCAACACCTGGTACGCGTTCGATGCAGTGGCCGGGGCACTCCCGGCCGATTCGAGCCCTTCGATATAGCTCGCATACACGCTGGTCCGCGGTGTCAGCTTGTAGACGAGACTCGCGGATGGCGACGTGCGGTTCACATCCTGTGTCGGTGTGTTGGCCTGTGTCGCGTGGTAATCGGCATAGCGCAGGCCAGGGGTGAATTGCAACTGCGGCGTCAAGTCAATGCGATCGAACACATAGGCGCCGCCGTTGCTGATGTGCTGCGCGTAGAAGGCTTTTGAGCCCGCCGCGGTGAGCTTTGCGATGCTGACGGGCGCGTACAGGTTTTGCGCCGCGGTGTAGTAGTAAGTTGTGAAATCGGGCTGGAACTGCCAGGTCTGAGACACGCCGAACGTGACATCGTGATGGATACTGCCCGTGTGGAAATCGCCATTCATCTCCGCGCGAACGATTTTGCTCTCGTAGAACTGGCCGTTCTGCTTGCTTCCCTGCAAGGTCCCGGCGCCGGTGTTCACGTTGTACTTTTGCATGATCCAGAGCCAGCGATCGCGCTGCGTGATGGATTGACCCACCGACACATTCGCGCTCCAGTTATCGGAGATCAGATAGTCGGCGCGAAACAGCTGGCTCGTGGCTGTCGCGTTTGTTTTCTTGTCGTTAGGGACGAGCAGGGTGGATGCATCAGGCAATCTGGGCAGCGTAATCACGCCCTTTACCGCCGCCAGCGGCGTGATACCCGCCTGCTCTACAACGCGTTGGTCGATGTGCTCGAGGTCGTATTTGAACGACAGGCGACGGGTTGCCTGCCAGTCCAGCGCGACGCTCTCGAACTTCCGATAGCCGCGGTCGCCCGTGATTGGGGTCTCGAGATGCTCATCCATCGCGTTCACGCGTATGCCGAACTGATTTTCCGCGCCGAAGCGGCGCGCGAGATCGGCATGCACGCCCACGGAGCCGCTTGAATCCACCAGAACGGATGCGCTCGTCACCGGCGTACTGCCGGCGCGCTTCGTGACCATGTTGACAATGCCCGCCGGGACCGCAAAACCGTAGTAGAGCGCGGACGCGCCCTTCAACACCTCGACGCGATCCTTGTCCTCCATCGGCATCCAGATGTTGTTGTCGATCGGCAGCACGCCGTCGAGGTAATAGCTGGTACGGTTATCAAGGGGGATGCCGCGGATGGAGAGGTTGTCGTAAGCGATGCCGTTCAATTGCTGACGTACGACTCCCGCAACGTTGCGTAACGCGTCATAAAGGCCCGTTGCAGCTTGAGCCTTCAAGACATCGCTGGTCACGACGTTCACGGTTGCGGGGACGTCCAGCGCATCGAGACCGCGATACTGTCCGGTTTCGACTGTCTTCGGCGCATAGGTGCTCGCGCGCTGCAGATTCGTGCCGGTGACCGCCACGGCTTTGAGCGTGCCGCCGTCGGCAACGTCCCCCTCGGGCGTATGGCCCGCGTCCTGCGGTGAAGACCTGGCGGAAGACGCCGCAGAAGCAGGAACCGGATCAGCGGCAACGTCCGTTGCGGCGTAACTCACTACTGGCCAGGCTGCCGTCACGAGCACCGTTGCTGTACCAAACGCGCGGGGAAGCTCGAACTTTTTTAGACGCCCGATGCGACGGGGACGTCGGCTCGGCACAGCATATTTCATGGATTCTTCCGCAGTCGATATAGGAGAGGGTAAGTACGAATTGCTCATTCTCAAATGCGACGTATTCGCATTTGAGAATGGTTCGCATTTATACCCTCTTTCAATTTCCTTATCAAGTCGAAAGCATCCCGGGGATAGACGTGGGGTGCAGACCGTATGAAATGGAAGTGCGCAGGAGGTGGGCAAACATCAACTGCGCGAGCTGCGTCGAAGCGATAGCGGCTCCGGGAAGGTCATCGGCCTGCTGGTGGACAAGTTTTCCCAGCAGCCACGTCAGGTTCGTCGCATGCGGGGAACAGGTCTGAACATGTATTAGCGGTGGGAAGGCGCTGGCCAGAAAGTCGACGTTCGTCGAGTCGGGCAGCACGTGTCCGCCAGGCTGGATGCAATCCTCACTCCCGCCTGGCGTCGCGCATTTTTGATCTTGCCGGCAAACAGCGCGGTCGCATCGAGCGCGGTCGCATCCGGAATCAACCGGTTGCGACCGCTCCTTGCCTCACCGCTCGACGGCACCGTGCAATCGGATTTCAGTTGGGCTGCGGCCGGCAGAGCGTAGTACTCTGCGGCCGCCCGGCGACCCGTGGAAAACCTGGCTGTTCATTGACCGCCGAAGTAGAGCTTGTTCATTTCGTCGGCAGAAGCGGGGTGGCTGATTGCCGGAGCACCAGAGGCCGATGTCCCGCTGACTATCCCGCCATAAGCAGGCGCGCCGTTTTGCGCTGCAGCGCGCGTTTCTGCAGCCTGGATGTCGGCCGGATAATTAGGGTCTTCTCCCCTGGCCGGGTTATAGCTGGCCTCTTCGAGTTGTTTGAGTTCGGTGCGCACTTGCGCACGGGTGACGGGCGCGTCCGACTGAGCGAACGATACAACCGGAGCGGCGAGGACTGAAGCGGCGAAGACTGCAAACATTAGCGACTTCATGACGAATTACCTCCTGGGCTTAACCTTGCTTGCTACGAACGCCCACGTCTGTAGCTAATCGTTAAGTCTAGGTGAGCTACCCTTCAGTATCGATACATTCCTGGTTCAGACGGGCGCAACAGGCTTCGAGTGCAATGCCTTGTTTGATCTGCTGGACTTTCATCTCCCCACCCGAAGTCTGGTTTCTAATGTTGTTGCGCCGCTGCAATCCCGATCCGCCGCTCGATCCGCCCGAGCCGCACCACCGTGACGCCCGGACGCAACTGTCGTAACGAAGGCATCACCAGCATGCAATCCGGGTAGGGCGTACGTACCGCCTCGCCGTCCGACCAGCCGATCACGCTGCCCGCTTCCGCAAACACCTCGAGTCCGGTGTAAGGTCCAGCGAAGCAAAATTCGGTGCTGCGCGCGACGACCGGCTCCGTCACCTGCACGACCAGCATTTCAACGGGCAGCGGCGCGATCCAGTCCGCCGGCAGATCGCCGCGATCGATCACGCCTGACAACAGCAGGAATCGTGCTGTGACGTCGCGCGCGACGTCCACCGCACTCGCTTCCCAATGCTGTCCGCACTCGATCAGCAGCGCGTTCTTTGGACTCTCTGTGTCGCCGAAGCCTGCGTAATCGCGCATTCGTCGTCCTTCGGGATGCCCTTCGTCGCGAATCACGGTTGCGGGCGTGCCCAGGCGAGCTGAAAGTTCGACGCCCTTCGTGAGCGGCCCCGCCACAATCAGCGGCCTGCTTTTTTCGTGCATCGAATGCAGATCGAGCAGCAGATCGACCGTGTCGATCACGGGCCGCATCTCACGGGCGCGCGCAAGTTCGCACGACGTACGCGACAGATCGTCGAGCACATCGCCCGTCCACACGCGGTTGAAATCCTGGTCGACGAAACGCGCGGCGTCGGGCCGCGCAGCGTCGAAGTTGCGGTACGCCGCGACGTTCGCGAACGACAACGTCAGCCGTCCACGCCGCGGCCGCAACTTCGCGCGCAACAGCGCGTCGACGACGATCGCGCCGCATACCTCGTTGCCATGCGTCAGCGCATTGATCATGACGTGCGGTCCGGCCACACCGGAATCGAACGTATGCAGATACGCGATGCCGGAGTCGCTATCCTCATGCACGGCTATGTCAGGAAACGTGACTTCGACGGGATAGGCTTGATCGTTCATTGCAGACCGCCCTGGCAGAGATATTTGATCGACAGGTAATCGTCGAGACCGTACTTCGATCCTTCGCGGCCGTAACCCGATTCCTTCACGCCACCGAACGGCGCGGCTTCGCTGGCGAGCGCGCCTTCGTTGATGCCGACAATGCCCGCTTCGAGCTGGCGCGCGACGCGGTCGATACGCCGCACGTCCAGGCTGTAGAAATACGACGCGAGACCGAACGGCGTGTCGTTGGCCGCGCGAATCGCGTCGTCTTCGCTATCGAAACGGAACAGCGGCACGACCGGACCGAAGGTTTCTTCGCAGCTCAACTGCATGGACGACGTTGCGTCGGCGAGCACGGTCGGCGCGTAGTAATTCGGGCCGAGTTCGGTGAGGCGCCGGCCACCCGCGAGCACCCGTGCGCCCTGATTCACCGCATCGTCGACGTGACGCGCGATCTTGTCGATTGCCCGTGCGTTGATCATCGGTCCGATCTGCGATGCGGGATCGGTGGCCGGGCCGACCTTCAGTGCGGCGACTTGCGTCGCGAGCCTGTCAGCGAACCTGGTGTAGATGCCCGACTGCACATACACGCGGTTCGGGCACACGCAGGTCTGCCCGCCATTGCGGAATTTCGCGGCCAGCAGACCCGTGACGGCCGCATCGATATCCGCATCGTCGAACACGATGAACGGCGCATTTCCGCCGAGTTCCAGCGACAGCTTCTTCAACGTGCCCGCCGATTCGCGCGCCAGATGCTTGCCGACGGGCGTCGAGCCGGTGAAGGTGATCTTGCGCACGCGGCTGTCGGCGAGCCACTCGGCAACGGCGGGCACCGTGTTCTCGCGCGAGGCGGAGATCACATTGAGCACGCCAGGCGGCACACCAGCTTCGTGCGCGAGCAGCGCCAGTGCAAGCGCGGTGAGCGGGGTGTCTTCGGCAGGCTTGGCCACGACCGTGCAACCCGCGGCAAGCGCGGGTGCGATCTTGCGGGCGATCATGGCGAGCGGAAAATTCCACGGTGTGATCGCGGCGACGATGCCGACCGGCTCCTTCACCGCCGACATCCGTTTGCCGCGCTGCTGCTGCGGAATGATGTCGCCGTAGATGCGCGTTGCCTCGTCGGCAAACCACGCGACATACGACGCGCCGTACATCACCTCGCCGCGCCCTTCGGCGAGCGGCTTGCCCTGTTCGAGCGAGATCAGCTGGCCGAGCGCATCGGCATGCTCGACGATGGCCGCGTGCCAGCGGCGCAGCACCGCGGCGCGTTCGCCCGGCAGCGTGTCACGCCACGCAGGAAACGCACGTGCGGCGGCATCGGTGGCGGCACGCGCATCGGCCGGACCGCTGTCGGCGACCTGCGTGATCGTTCGTCCCGTCGCCGGATCGGTGACGGCGAAGCGCTGGCCGCTCGCCGCCGGCTGCCAGGCGCCGTCGATGAAATTGTCCGCGCGGATCAATTGGTCCAGTTGCAGTCGGCTGCTCATTGACACTCCTTTGTGGTCACGGTTAGCGCGGCAGTCACGCGGCGGCTGCGTGTTTCGCCACGCGCGGGCGGCCCAACGCGGCGCGCACATCCGCCTGATCGAGCACGTCGTCGAGTGTCTTCGTCAGGCGTTCGAACAACATGTCGAATTCGGCTGCTGTATAGCAGAGCGCTGGCGCAAAGCCGAGGATATTGTCGTTGAACGCACGGAACACGAGGCGATGGTCGTACGCCGCTGTAGCGATACGCTCCGACAGTTTCAGCGAGGCGTCGAAGCCGCGCTTGCTGTCCTTGTCCGAGACCAGCTCAAGTGCACCGAGCAGGCCACGATGACGCGAATCGCCGACGAGCGGATGCGCGAGCAACGCGTCGAGCCCTTCTGCGAAGCGCGGTGCCTGCGCGATGCCGTTCGCCAGCAACCCGCCTTCGTGATAGAGCCGCATCACTTCGAGCCCGATCGCCGCGCTGACCGGGTGCGCCGAATACGTATGCCCATGGCCGATCACTGCCGACGCGTCGGCGCCGTCCGCGATGCCCTGATAGATCGCATCGGACATCAGCACCGCGCCCATCGGCGCATAACCCGCGGTCAATCCTTTTGCGACCGTCATCAGATCCGGTTCGACTTGTTCGGCCTGCGCCTGGCAGGCGAAGAGGGGACCCGTACGGCCGAAACCGGTAATGACCTCATCGGCGACGAACAGGATGTCGAGCTTGCGGCACGCGTCGCGCATCGCTTTCAGCCAGCCAGCCGGCGGCACGATCACACCGCCCGAGCCCTGAACCGGCTCGCAGAAAAAGGCGGCGACGTTGTCAGCGCCAAGCGCGGCGACCTTCGCTTCGAGCGCGGCGACCGATGCGGCGATCAGCGCCTGGTCGTCGGCGTAATCGTTGCGGTACGCATACGGCGACGGGATGTGGTGCTGCGTCGCGAGCGGCACATCGAAGTTGCGATGAAATGCGGGCAGCGCAGTGAGCCCCGAGCCCACCGACGACGAACCGTGATAGCCGCGTTCGAGCGCGATGATGTGCTTCTTCGACGGCCGGCCGGTTGCGTTGAAATAGTGGGTGATGAAACGCAACGCGGAGTCGACAGCGTCCGATCCGCCCAACGTGAAATACACATGTTGCAACGACGCAGGCGCCAGCTCGACGAGCTTCGCCGCAAGTTCGATCGCCGGTTCGGAGCCAAAGTGAAAGTAGCCGGTTGCGTAGGGCAGGCGCGTCATCTGTTCGGTCGCCGCGCGTACGATGCTGTCCTGACCGTACCCGACATTCACGCACCAGAGGCCGGAGAACGCGTCGAGCACTTCGTTGCCCGCCTTGTCGCGCAGAAAGGCGCCGCGCGCCGATTCGAGTACGGTAACGCCGCGCGCTTCATGGGCGCGGTAGCTGACGACGGGGTGAATCAGATGCTTGCGATCGGCTTCGATGAGGGACTGGGTCGGCGAATGAGTCGGCATGGTGGAATTCCCGTTCTGGAAAGGCTGTTGACCGTTCCATACTAATGAGTCACGCCGTGTGCCCGTGTCGCCAAATTAATCGCTGAAAAGCGCATTCGCCGCGAATTGCCCTGCGCGCGCAGCATATTCTGCTGCGCGCCCGTCACCACGGGCCGACGGCACCTGCGAAGTGGCGTCTCTGTGATTCAGTACACCGCCTGACTCGTCACCGCGAACTGCCGCACGTCCGGATCGACCCGCAGCGGCCCATTGCGCACCATCGTCGTGATCGTATCGACGAGCGGCAGGCCCATTTCTTCGAGCCACGCTGACAACCCGCTGTCTTCCGGCGTATCGATCCGCACGAACATGCCCGCATTCAGCGCGAGCCAATGACTGATCAGCGCCTTCGCACGGCTGCAGTCCGGCGCCTCGGGCGCGATCACCGGGCCGATCACGTGCCCGTCGCCAAAGCGGCGAAACAGCGCGAAACCCAGCATTTCGCCATCGCGATCGAGCGCGATACCGTCGGCGGCTTCGAGCACCGCAGGCAGGATCGCGCTGCGGTCGAGCCCGCTTGCGCGCGTCGCCAGTTCAACGAGGCGTGGGGTGTCGTTCGAGCCGATCGGCCGCAGCCGTTCGCCCGGCGGCAACGACACCAGCGGCGGCTGGAACGCCGCGCCCTGATGCTGATCGAGCGTGCCGGCGGCCGTAAAACCGAGCTGCTCGCAGATCGGTCGGCCGAGCGGCGACGCCTGCATCACCGTCGTGCGATCGCCGGTCTCCTTCAACTGCAGTTCGATCAGCTTGTGCCCGATGCCACGCCCCTGATGTTCTGGCGCCACGATCAGCATCCCGAGCGCCGCGCCGCCGTCTCCATACATCCAGCGCAGCGTCGTGGCGATCACCACGCCGGCCTGTTCCGCGACGAACCCCTGGCCGGTTGCGGCGACGAAACGCCAGTCGTCGGGGCGATGCCGCCATTTCGCGGCGCGGGAGAGCGCGTGCGCCGCGACGAGGTCGTCGGCAGTGAAGGGCCTGTAAGTAATCGGGGAATTCTGTTGCTCGCCGGACACGCCGACCTCCTTGACTGAAGCCTTACACCCGCACTTTGGCATCGTCACGCGAACTTGACTAGGACGATCTGGCTGTTCCCGGCCGTACAGGCCCGCACTGCATGGGCGTCGGACGCCCCGACGCAGAAAATGCTGTGGGGGCGGCTACAACGCGTGCGATCTGCTGATTCGCTGTTTTTGTCGACGACATGTGCCAGGGGGCCGGGCATACGATTTACCCATCCCGAACCCATTCTGACGAGGACAGTACATGGACAGCTTCGATCCCGCCCAGGTCGTGGTACGTCAAGGCCACTTCATCGGCGGCGAATATGTCGACGAAGGCGCTGGACGGATCGACGTTGCGCGTCCGTCCGACGGCGTGATCTATGCATCCGTGCCGCGTGCCGATGCGGCGCTGGTCGACCGTGCTGTCGACAATGCGTGGCAGGCGTTTCGCACAAGCGGCTGGGCGCACATGGCGCCGCGCGAACGCGCGCGCATTCTGCGCCGGTTCGCCGACCTGGTCGCCGCCGATGTCGCCACGCTCGCGCCGCTCGAAGCACTTGGCTCGACCCGGCCGGTTCGCGACGCCGCGGCCTGGGACGTACCGTTTACCGCCGAAGGCATCCGCTTCTACGCGGAGTTCGCCGACAAGATCGGCGGTGACGTGCTCGCAACCGATCACGACCATCTCGGCATGACGATCGCCGAGCCGATCGGCGTGATCGGCGCGATTGCGCCGTGGAATTTTCCGCTGGTGATGGCGTCGTGGAAGATCGCGCCGGCGCTCGCGGCCGGCAACGCGGTCGTGCTGAAGCCGTCGGAGATGACGCCGTTTTCGGTGTTGCGGCTCGCTGAGCTGGCGATCGCGGCGGGCGTGCCGCCGGGCATCTTCAACGTCGTACAGGGCGACGGCCGCACCACGGGCGATGCGCTGGTGCGCCACCCGCGGATCGGCAAGGTGACCTTTACCGGCTCGACCAGCACCGGCGCCGCGATCATGGCCGCGTGCGCGGAGACCGGCACCAAACCGGTCACGCTCGAACTGGGCGGCAAGAGTCCGCAGATCGTGTTCGCCGATGCGCCGCGCCTGGCCGATGTCGCCGCGCGCATTGCCGGCGCGATTACCGGCAATGCGGGGCAGGTGTGCGTGGCCGGTTCGCGGCTGCTGGTCGAACGTTCGATCGCCGACGAGCTCGCCGGGCGTATCCAGCAGGTGTTCGCCGGGCTGCGCGCCGGGCCGACATGGGCGCCTGGCACGACATTGCCGCCGATCATTTCGGACCCGCAGGCGGCCCGTATCGACGCGATCGTGCAGCGCACCGTCGCGAGCGGGGCGAGGCTCTGCTGCGGCGGTTCTCGCGTGGACGGTGCGACGCCCGGCGCGTTCTATGCGCCGACCATGCTCACCGGCGTCACGCCCGAATCGGAGGCGGTGCGGGCGGAAATCTTCGGCCCGGTTCTGACGCTGCAAACCTTCGACACTGAAGACGAAGCGCTCGAACTGGCGCGCCACCCGGACTACGGGCTCGCCGCTGGCGTTCACACGGCCGATCTCGGCCGCGCGCTGCGCTTCGTGCGAGGCATCGAGGCGGGCACGGTGTGGGTCAACCGTTACGGCCGCACCAGCGATTTTATGATCCCGACGGGCGGCTACAAGCGCTCGGGGATCGGCAAGGATCTCGGCCGGCAGGCTTACGAAGCCAATCTGCGCTTCAAGAGCGTGCTGATCGACATGCGGGTTTGACCCGATGTGAAACGGCGCGGCGGGGGCGGCGCCTGCGACACCGCAGAGTGTGCTGTGAGGGCCCCTCAAAACGCGTCGAATATGTTGTGAGCCAGCAGGATTTAGCGACACCCCCGCTTTTTTGCACTGATTAAATTTTCCACAGGAATGCGCTTTCCTGTATTTCGCCCCTGAGCTCCGGACGGGCTCACTTACACGAAAGGACTGACACCATGATCGATTTCGAGCCGAAGTACATCACGTTCGACTGCTACGGCACATTGACGAAATTTCGTATGGCGGACATGGCGCGCGAACTGTTCGCCGACCGCCTGCAAGGCGAACAGCTGGAGAAATTCGTCACGTTCTTCGCCGGCTATCGTCGCGACGAGGTGCTCGGCGCCTGGAAACCGTACCGCGACGTGGTCGTCAATTCGGTGCGCCGGGCCTGCCAGCGCATGAACATCGCGTTCAATGAAGCGGAAGCCGAAAAGTTCTACAAGGCGGTGCCGACCTGGGGCCCGCACCCCGACGTGCCGGAAGGTCTGTCGCGCCTCGCGAAGAAGTACAAACTGGTGATCCTGTCGAACGCATCGAACGACCAGATCCAGAGCAACGTCGACAAGCTCGGCGCGCCGTTTCACAAGGTCTTCACCGCACAGCAGGCGCAGTCGTACAAGCCGCGCATGCAGGGCTTCGAATACATGTTCGACCAGCTCGACTGCAACCCGGAAGACGTGCTGCACGTGTCGTCGAGCCTGCGTTACGACCTGATGACCGCGCACGACATGGGCGTCAGGCACAAGGCTTTCGTCAAGCGCGGCCACGAACCGTCGACACCGTACTACCAGTACTACGAAGTCGACGACATCGGCGGTCTCGCCACGCTGCTGGGCCTGTAAGCGCCCACGCCCACATCGTCTGCATCGCACAGGGACATCCGATGAAGCTCGATTCGTACTGGCTCGACACGGCGCCCGCCGGCATGGCGGCAGCCGAAGGGCCGCCCGATGCGCGGGTCGACGTCGCCGTGATCGGCGGCGGCTTCACCGGGCTGTCGGCGGCGCTTGCGCTCGGCAAGCGTGGCGCGTCGGTCGCGGTGCTCGACGCGGGGCGCCTGGGCGGTGGCGCATCGGGCCGCAACGGCGGCCAGTGCAACACCGGTGTCGCGCAGGACTACGCGGCGCTGCGCGCGCAACTCGGCGTCGAACGCGCGCAGCAGTGTTACCTCGCGTACGCGGCGGCAGTCGATACGGTCGAGCGGTTGATTCGCGAAGAACGCATCGACTGCGACTACCTGGCGACGGGCAAGCTGAAACTCGCCGCAAAACCGCATCACCTCGATCATCTGGAAAAAACCGCCGAGCTGATCCGGCGTGAAGTCGATCCGGATGTCGAAGTCATCGGCAGGGAAAGGATTCGCAACGAAGTCGCATCGGACAGCTTTTTCGGCGGGCTGCTGCAAAAGCACGGCGGACAGATGCATATGGGCAAGTTCGCCGCCGGCCTCGCCAACGCAGCGGTCCGCAACGGCGCGCGGCTTTTCGAACACGCCGAGGTCAGTGCGATCCAGAAGGAAGGCGGTGCATACCGGATCGTGTCGGCGCGTGGCGAAGTGCGCGCAAGCCAGGTGCTGATCGCCACCGGCCCTTCGCGGCACGGACCGTTCGGCTGGTATCGGCGGCGTATGGCGCCCATCGGCTCGTTCATCGTCGTGACCGAGCCGTTGCCGCCCGCGCTGCTCGCGCAACTGCTGCCGAAGCGCCGTTCGTACACGACGAGCCGCCTGATGCACAACTACTTCCGCATGACGCCGGATTCGCGCCTGCTGTTCGGCGGCCGGGCGCGATTCACCGCATCCGAGCAGCCTTCGGATGCGAAGAGCGGCCGCATCCTGCAAGCCGGTCTCGCGCGGGTGTTCCCGGAGCTCGCCCACGCGCGTATCGACTATTGCTGGGGCGGTCTCGTCGACATCACGGCCGACCGTCTGCCGCGCGCCGGCCAGCACGACGGCGTGTATTACTCGATGGGCTACAGCGGCCACGGCACGCAGATGTCGACGCACATGGGCCAGGTGATGGCCGATGTGATCGGCGGCAACGCAGCGGCGAATCCGTGGCGCGATTTCGACTGGCCTGCGATTCCCGGGCACACGGGCAAGCCGTGGTTTCTGCCGCTCGTCGGCGCGTATTACCAGATCAAAGACGTTTTTTATTGACCCCTGCCCGACAGCGACAGGCTACGGGACACCACGAACCACCTCACGCGGAGTACTTTCGATGAACCACGACAAATCGCCTGACGCACTGACGCAAGCCGGCATCCGGCTGGAAGAGCTGACCCGGCGCGGCGCATCACGACGCGAAGTACTGCGCGCGATGGCCGCCGGCGGCCTGATGTCGCTGACGGGCGCGGGCTTGCTGGCGAAGAGCGGCGCGGCATTTGCGCAAGCCAAGCCGAAGCAGGGCGGCAAGATCCGCGTGGCGACGCAGTCGTCGTCCGCGTCGGATACGCTCGATCCAGCCAAGGGCGCACTCGGCACTGACTATGTACGCGCCAACATGTTCTATAACGGCCTGACCGAACTCGACTCGCACCTTGGCGCGAAGATGGCGCTGGCCGAATCGCTGGATACGAAAGACGCGACCGTGTGGGTCGTCAAGCTGCGCAGTGGCGTGCAGTTCCATGACGGCAAGTCGCTCGCCCCCGCCGACGTGGTCTACTCGATCATGCGCCACAAGGACCCGGCGACTGCATCGAAGGCGAAGACCCTCGCCGACCAGATCAAGGATGTGAAGGCCACCGGCCCGAACGAAGTAACGATCACGCTGGAAGGCGCGAACGCCGACCTGCCGGTGATTCTCGCGACGTCGCACTTCCTGATCATCAAGGACGGCACGAAGGACTTCACAACGGCAGTCGGCACCGGCCCGTTCAAGGTCAGGGAATTCTCACCGGGCGTGCGCACGGTCGGCGTGAAGAACGAGAAGTACTGGAAGCCGGGCATGCCGCACCTCGACGAGATCGAGCTGATCGGCATCGGCGACGAATCCGCGCGCGTGAATGCGCTGCTCTCCGGCGACGTGCAGCTGATCAACGCCGTGAGCCCGCGTTCGACCGACCGCATCAAGGGCACCAGCGGCTTCACGGTGCTCGAAACGAAGACCGGTCAGTACACCGACCTGATCATGCGCGACGAAGGCGGCATCACCGGCACTGAGGACTTCCGGCGTGGCATGACGTACCTGTTCGATCGCGAACAGATCCGCCGCGCGGTGTTCCGCGGTTACGGCGCGATCGGCAACGATCAGCCGATCGACCCGACCAACAAGTACTACATGGCCGGCCTGCCGCAACGCACGTTCGATCCGTCGAAAGCGAAGTTCTACTTCCAGAAGGCAAAGCTCGGCAATGCGCCGGTGCAGATCGTTGCGTCGCCCGCGGCCGAAGGGTCGGTCGAAATGGCGATGCTGCTGCAACAGGTCGCGCCGCAAGCCGGCCTCAACCTGCAGGTCACGCGCGTGCCCGCTGACGGCTACTGGTCGAACCACTGGATGAAGCATCCGCTCGGCTTCGGTTCGGTGAACGCACGCCCGAGCGCCGACGTGCTGTTCACGCAGTTCTTCAAGTCGGACGCGCCGTGGAACGAAGCGAACTGGAAGAGCGCGAAGTTCGACCAGATGCTGGTCGCTGCCCGCGGCGAACCGGACGAAGCGAAGCGCAAGCAGATCTACGGCGACATGCAGGTGCTCGTGCACGACACCGGCGGCATTGGCATCCCGTTGTTCCAGAGCTCGCTCGACGCGCATACGTCGAAGCTGCAGGGCCTCGGCTCGATTCCGCTTGCCGGCCTGATGGGTTTTGCATTCGCCGAGAACGTCTGGCTTGAAGCTTGACGCTTGACGCGGCCCGGCTCCGGCCGTCCTGCTGTTTGCTGCAAACGTGCGCCGCTGCGGCTGCGGCGCACGGTTTCACTCGAAGGAGGCGATACACGATGAAAGCACACGCGCAACGACTCATCGCCGCGCGCCTCGGGCTCGGGCTGCTCACGCTGTTGCTGGTGTCGGCCGCGGTGTTCGCGATCACCGGCCTGCTTCCTGGCGATGCGGCTCAACAGGCGCTCGGCCAGGCCGCCACGCCCGAAGCCGTCGAGGCGCTGCGTCATCAGTTCGGCCTCGATCAGCCTGCGTTGCAGCGCTACTTCCAGTGGCTCGCGCACATGCTGAGCGGAAACTTCGGCCAGTCGCTATCGAATAATCTGCCCGTGAGCCAGCTGATCGCCACGCGTCTGCCAAATTCGCTGGTGCTGGCGGGGCTCACCGCGCTGGTATCGGTGCCGGTTGCGCTCGTGATCGGCATCGCCTCCGCGATGTTCCGCGGCTCGCTGCTCGACCGCGCGCTCAACGTACTCACGCTGTCGACGGTCGCCGTGCCCGAATTCCTGATCGCGACCGTCGCCGTGCTGATTTTTGCGGTGAAGCTGCGCTGGCTGCCTGCGCTCTCGTATCTGTCGGAGGTGTCGTCGTTCGGCGCCCTGGTGCGCATCTACGCGATGCCGGTGATGACACTGTGCTGCGTGATCGTCGCACAGATGGCACGGATGACGCGTGCCGCCGTCCTCGATCAGCTCAACGCTTCGTATGTGGAGATGGCCGTGCTGAAGGGCGCATCGCCGATGCGTGTCGTGCTGCGCCACGTGCTGCCCAATACGATCGGGCCGATCGCCAATGCGGTGGCGCTGAGCCTGTCGTATCTGTTCGGCGGCGTGGTGATCGTCGAATCGATCTTCAACTATCCCGGTCTTGCGAGCCTGATGGTCGATGCCGTCACGAATCGCGATATGCCGCTCGTGCAGGGCTGCGTGATGGTGTTCTGCGTGGCGTATCTCGCGCTCGTGCTGATCGCCGACCTGTGTCAGATCGTATCCAACCCGAGGTTGCGTCAACGATGAACCGACCCGCCACTTCCCATGCCACGACCGTTCTCTATTCGGTATCCGAGAACGGCGAACCGGACGATCGCGTTGAGCCGTCATCACGTGATCCGCTGCCGGAAACATCGGCCGCTCCGGTTGCGAGCACCGGCTCACTGCGCCGCTTCGTGCGACGTTTTTCGCTGCTCGGTCTGATCGGTTTCGTCATTGTTGTGTTCTGGCTCGCGGTCGCATTCATCGGGCCGCTGGTTGCGCCGTACAACGGCGGCGCGCTGACATCGACGGAGATTTTCGGCCATTGCAGCGCGGCCTATCCGCTCGGCACCGACTTTCTCGGCCGCGACATGCTGAGCCGCATTCTCTATGGCACGCGTTATACGGTCGGCCTCGCGCTTGCGGCGGCGGTGCTGGCAAGCTCCATCGGCACGTTTTTCGGCCTGCTTGCCGCAGTGTCGGCGCGCTGGGTCGATGAAGTGTTAAGCCGCCTGTTCGACGCGTTGATCTCGATTCCGAGCAAGGTGCTCGCGCTGGTCGTGATCGCGGCGTTCGGCTCATCGATCACGATGCTGACGCTGGTCGCGGCGCTCGCCTATATCCCCGGCGCGTTCCGCATCTCGCGCTCGCTCGCGGTGAACCTGATGGCGCTCGAATACGTGCAGGTCGCGAAGGCGCGCGGAGAAGGGCTGTTTTATATCGCGCGCGTCGAAGTCCTGCCGAACATGATTCATCCGATGCTCGCCGATTTCGGCCTGCGGTTCGTATTCATCGTGCTGCTGCTGAGCGGGCTGAGTTTTCTCGGTCTCGGCGTGCAGCCGCCGGACGCCGACTGGGGCTCGCTCGTGCGCGAGAACATCGGCGGGCTCGCCGAGGGCGCGCCGGCCGTGCTGATGCCGGCTGTCGCGATCGCGACGCTGACCGTCGGCGTGAATCTGTTGATCGACAGCGTGCGGCGCCACAGCGGCCGTGGCCAGGGAGCCGGAAAATGAACATGGTCGAAGTGAAGGGCCTGTGCGTGGTCGCGGGCGCCGTGCCGGACTCGCTGACCGAAATCGTGAAAGGCGTCAGTTTCACCGTGAAGCAGGGTGAGGTGCTGGCGCTGATCGGTGAATCGGGTTCCGGCAAGACGACGATCGCGCTGGCGCTGCTCGGCTATGCGCGCGCGGGCTGCTCGATCGCGGGCGGCTCGGTGCGGATCGGCAACGTCGACGTGCTGGCGCTCGACGAAAAGGGCCGCCGGGCGTTGCGTGCACGCACCGTTGCCTATGTCGCGCAGAGCGCGTCCGCCGGCTTCAATCCGGCGCGCACGATCATCGATCAGGTGACCGAGCCCGCGCTGCTGCACCGCCTGATGACACCGGCTGCCGCGCGTGACAAGGCGATCGGGCTGTTTCGTTCGCTGGCGCTGCCTTCGCCGGAGACGATCGGCGACCGATATCCGCACCAGGTGTCGGGCGGCCAGTTGCAACGTTTGATGGCGGCGATGGCGTTGATCACCGATCCCGCCGTGGTCGTGTTCGACGAGCCGACCACTGCGCTCGATGTGACGACGCAGATCGAAGTGCTGGCGGCCTTCAAAAGCGTCGTGCGTGAACTTGGCACGACGGCGGTGTATGTGTCGCACGATCTTGCCGTCGTCGCGCAGATGGCGGACCGCATCGTTGTCCTGAACGGCGGCACGGTGCGCGAGAACGGTTCGACGTTGCAGGTGCTCGACGCGCCTGTCAACGATTACACGCGTCAGTTGCTTGCGGCAACCCGTCGTCCGGAATCCGGATTGACGCTCGGTGCGGAGCAGGACAACGCACCGCCCGTGCTCGAAATTCACCGGCTGAGCGCGGGCTACGGGCGCGTCGACGCGAAGGGTGTGCCGGCGGTGCGCGTGCTCGACGACATCAGCCTGCGGATCGCGCGCGGCAGTGCGCTCGGCGTGATCGGCGAATCCGGTTCGGGCAAGACGACGTTGGCGCGCGTGGTGGCCGGTCTGGTTGACCGCGCGCACGGCGAAGTGTTGCTCGACGGCAAACCGTTGCCCGCGAAGCTGTCCCAACGCACGCTCGACCAGTATCGCCGCATCCAGATCGTGTTCCAGAACGCCGATACGGCGTTGAACCCGAGCAGCACGATCGCCGACATCCTCGCGCGGCCGATGAAGTTCTATCACGGCCTGAAGGGCGCTGCGGCGCAGAAGCGGATGCTCGAACTGCTCGACCTCGTGAAGTTGCCGGCATCGATAGCGAAGCGGCAACCGGGTGGACTGTCGGGCGGCCAGAAGCAGCGCGTGAATCTGGCGCGCGCACTCGCCGCCGATCCCGCGCTGATCCTCTGCGACGAAGTCACGTCCGCGCTCGATACGGTGGTCGGCGCAGCGATCCTCGATCTGCTCGTCGAACTGCGCCGCGAACTCGGCGTGTCGTACATGTTCATCAGTCACGACATCTCGACGGTGCGGGCGATCTGCGACGAAGTCATGGTGTTGTACGCCGGGCAGCGCGTCGAAGCGGGGCAACGCGACGTGCTCACTGCGCCGCCGTATCACCCTTACACGGGATTACTGGTCGATTCGGTGCCGGCATTGCGGCCGGGCTGGCTCGATTCGCGCCGTGCCGTAGCGAGTACTGCATTGCCGCCCATGGCCGCATCGACCACGCAGGCGAACCAGGCCGGCGATCTGTGCGGCTTCCGCGCGCGCTGTCCGGTGCGCATCGACGGGAAATGCAACGTGACGGCGCCGTCCGTGAAGAAGCTGTCGAGCGGCGCGGAAATTCTTTGCCATCATTCGGAGGCGGAACTGGCCCGCATCCAGACGATCGAGGCGGTGCACGCATGAAAGCCCGTTTTGTACGCGTCGCGGAAACGGGACGCAAGCAGTTTTCCATCACAGTCGACGGCGTGACGACGCAGGCCGCCGAAGGCGACACCTTGATGGTCGCGCTGCTGACCGCACAGGACGCCTTACGCGATTCCGAGTTTGGAGATGCGCGCCGTGCGGGATTCTGTCTGATGGGCGCATGCCAGGACTGCTGGGTCTGGACGGCGGACGGCGAACGCCTGCGCGCCTGCACGACACCCGCGGCGCCGGGCATGTCGGTGCTCACGCGTCTGAACGATCGCACGGAGGGCGTATGGCCACGCGGGTGATCGTGATCGGCACGGGGCCGGCGGGCGTCCGGGCGGCTGCGGCGCTCGTCGAAGCGGGACTGCGGCCGGTCGTGATCGACGAGGGCCGGCGCGACGGCGGACAGATCTATCGGCGGCAACCGGAAGGGTTTTCACGTTCGTACAAGACGTTATATGGGACGGAGGCGGACCGGGCCGCTTCGCTGCATCGCGATTTCGATGCACTGCGCGAGAGCGGCCAGATCGACTATCTGCCCGGGACGCTGGTCTGGAACATCGGGCCGAAGGCCGTGCATGTGGTTAGTGGCACGCGTTACCGGCAACTCGGGTTCGATGCGCTGATCGTCTGCAGCGGCGCGACCGACCGGCTGATGCCGGTGCCCGGCTGGCATCTGGCAGGCACGTACAGCCTCGGCGGTGCGCAGGTCGCGTTGAAGTCGCAAGGCTGCGCGATCGGTGCGCGGACCGTGTTCATGGGTACGGGGCCGCTGCTGTATCTGGTCGCCGCGCAATATGTGAAGGCGGGCGCGACGGTGTCCGCGGTGCTCGACACGTCCCGTTCGCTCGACCGGTTCCGCGCGTTGCCGCAACTGCTCGCGATACCCGCTGCCGTGCGCAAAGGCATGGCGCTCCTCGGTGTGCTGCGACGGGCGCGCGTGCCGGTGCATCGTGGCGTGACGCCGGTTTTGATCGCCGGTTCCGCGGAGCGTGGCGTGACCGGCGTGCAGGTGGCGTTGGCCAACGGCGAGCGGTTGTCATTCGATTGTGATGCCGTGGGTCTCGGTTATCACCTGCGTCCTGAAACGCAACTGGCGGATCTCGCGGGCTGCGCGTTCCGTTTCGACGACGCGAGCCACCAGTGGCTACCCGAGGTCGATACCGATGGTCGTTCGAGCGTGGCGGGCGTCTACCTCGCCGGCGACGGCGCACGCGTACGCGGCGCCGATGCGGCGGAACTGTCGGGGCGCCTTGCCGCACTCGCGGCGCTGGACGATCTCGGCATCGCCGTGCAGGGCGCCGACCGGGTCCGTATCCGGCTCGCGCGTTTCAGCCGTTTCGCGGCGGGCTTGCGCGCGGCGTTTCCATGGCCCGCGCGTTTCGCTGCGAGTCTGCCCGATAACACCATCGTGTGTCGCTGCGAAGCAGTGACGGCTGGCGAGTTGCGCGGCGTCGTCCGCGAAACCGGCGCACAGGAAGCGAATCGCGCGAAGGCATTTTCGCGCGTCGGCATGGGCCGATGCCAGGGGCGATTTTGCGCCCATGCCGCGGCCGAAGTGATCGCGGCTGAAGCGCGTGTGCCGCTGTCATCGGTTGGACGGCTGCGTGGCCAGGCGCCGGTGAAGCCGCTGCCGATGGCGCTCGACGCGTCGGATGAAGTCCCGGATTGCGATAGTCAACGTAAGCAACGTACGCACCATGCGCAGCATGGGCGGGATGAATCGAACGAAGCACGGGAGTTCAGCGAATGAGTCAGCAAGCCGACGTGATCGTCATCGGCGGCGGCATCATGGGGACGTCGACCGCGTTTTTTTTGCGGCGGCGCAACCGCTCGGTGGTGCTGCTCGAACGCGGTTTGACCGGACAGCAGGCAAGCGGCGTGAATTTCGGCGGGATTCGCCGTCAGGGTCGTGCGTTGCCGCAACTCGCGATCGCGAATCGCGCGCTGGCCACCTGGCGTCGCGCGCGGGAACTGCTCGGCGAAGATGTCGAATTTCTCGCGTCGGGCCACACGCGTGTCTGCTATCACGCGCACGACGCCGAATACTTCGATCGCTACGCCGCGGACGCACGCGCCTACGGTCTCGACCTCGAAGTGCTGCACGGCGCGGCCATGTTCGAACGGTTTCCGTTTTTGGGCCGTGAAGTGCTGGCCGCTTCGATCTCGCCGCTCGACGGGCACGCCAATCCGCGGCTCGCAGCACCGGTGTTTGCCCGCGCGGCGGCGCGGCTCGGCGCGCAGATCGTCGAGAACACCGAGATCGTGCGTGTCGAAAAAGAGGGCGGCGAGTTCCGGGTCGAGAGTTCGACCGGTGACGTCTATCGCGCGCCGCAACTGGTGATCTGCACGGGCGCGTGGGCAACCCGGCTCAGCGAGCAGTTCGGCGAGCCGGCGCCGCTCGTCGCGCGCGGACCCCAGATGGCCGTGACGGAACCCGTACCGTATGTGTTCCGTGCGTCGATGGGCGTGTACACGTCGATCAAGGCAGAGAGCGTGTACTTCCGGCAGATTCCGCGCGGCAACATCATTCTCGGCGGCGGCCCACCCGGGCCCGCCGATGCTGCGACATGCCGCGCATCCGTCCTGCCGGAAAATACGATCGGGCAGATCGCACAGTTCCGGCGTCTGGTGCCGGCGATCTCCGCGCTCAACGTGATTCGCGTATGGAGTGGTGTCGAAAGTTATCTGCCCGATGGCGAACCGGTGATCGGACCCAGCGCGAAGATCGACGGCCTGTTCTATGCGTTCGGTTTCTGCGGTGCGGGTTTTCAGATCGGGCCGGGTGTCGGCGAGACGCTGGCCGAACTGATCGACAAAGGCCACACGCCGATTCCGCTCGACGCCTTTTCCATCAGACGATTCCTGAGCGCGCCGCACGCACTCACCGTCGCGCCAACAATCGAGATTTCTTCATGAACACCTTCAATCAATCGATGCCGCGCGCGCCCGCGCCTCTCGACAACGCGCTTGCTTTCATCGAGTCGCACTTCGATCAGGCCGTGAGTCTTGCGCAACTTGCGGACATGTCGGCGTTGAGCGTGTCGCGTTTTGCGACTGTGTTCCGGCAGCAGTTTGGGTTGTCGCCGTACAAGTATCTGTGCGGCGTGCGCGTGCGGCGCGCGCAGACGCTGTTGCTCGCGGGCATGCCTGGATCGGTGGTGGCGGCGGAAGTGGGCTTTTTCGACCAGAGTCATCTGGCGCGGCACTTCAAGCGCTTTTGCGGCATGACGCCGAGTACTTTCCTGCAAAGCGCGCGCGCAATCAAGGCCGCGTAAGGTTCAACCAAGCACGAGACCTGACTGCTTCAGCGCCGCGCGCAATCCAAGGTCTGGATACGTGCGATCGACGATGCGCATATCGTTGCGCATTTCTTCGATCAGCCAGTCGCAGACTTCGGTGACGATCGGCCGCGCCGGCCGGCTCACGGGCCATACGAGACAGCAGCGGCGGCTCGTCGTGATCAATTCGGCCTCGGCGGGCATCAGTGCGGCTTGCGCCAGCCAGTGCGACACCACGTTGAGCCAGCCAAGCGCGATGCCCTGACCGAGCAGCGCAGCCTGCACGACGATTGCGTAATCGTTGAAGCTCAGCATGCCGGCGACGTGCCGCCCGTGTCCGGCAAACGCCGCGAAGCGGTCGTGCCAGCCGCGCTCTTCGTCGTCCATCACGATCACCGTGTCGCCGTGTTCGCGATGCGCATCGGTTTGCGACATCTCGTGATAACGCTGATTGCACACCGGCAACAGCGTTTCCGGCATCACGAACACGCTGTTCTCGTCGATCTCGTCTTCTCGCAGAAAACGCATGCCCAGATCGACGTCGACGAGCGGCCCGCCAATGCGCCCGGAAATCAGCTGAAAACGCAGATCGATGGACGGAAACGCCTGATTCAAACGGCTCATGCGCGGCATCAGCCAATGCGTCGTAAAGCCCGTCGACACCGACAGCGTGACCGATTCCACGCCCGTCGAGCGTGCCTCGATTTCGCGGATCGCACTTTCGATGCCGCTAAAGCCTTCCGAAATCTTCCGATACAGGATCTTGCCGTTTTCGGTCAGTTCGATGCCGCCGCGCACGCGCTCGAACAACCGCACGCCGATATGGTCCTCCATGCGCGCGAGCATGCGGCTCACAGCGGGCTGGCTGACATACAGTTCCTGTGCGGCGCGCGTGAAGTTGCCGCAGCGCGCGGCTGCCTCGAACACGAACAGCGCGTTGGCGCTGGGCAGTTTCTTGCGAAGGTTTGGCATGACCTGATGTTATGCCCGATCCAACAATTTGGGAATTGCCGCCAAAAACATCGCGACTTATATTTTCTTCAATGCAGGCTTTCTAGCGAGACAGACGTCATGGATGCACGAGCGAAAACGGGAGTTTCCATCCGGTCGGCAGTGAAGCGCTACGGTCCGGTGGTCGCGCTGGACGACGTCTCACTCGATATCGCGCCGGGCGAATTCGTGTCGTTGCTGGGACCGTCGGGTTCAGGCAAGACGACGCTGCTCGGCATTCTCGGCGGCTTCGTTCAGCCGAGTTCGGGCACGGTCTGGGTCGGCGAACGCGACATTACATTTGCGCCGCCGCACAAGCGCAACATCGGCATCGTGTTTCAGAACTACGCGCTCTTTCCGCATATGACGGTCGGCGAGAACGTCGCCTTTGCGCTGCGCGCGCGGCGCGAGCCGAAAGCGGGCTGGGCGAAAAAAGTCGCCGATGCACTTGCGATGGTCGAATTGAGCGGCTACGAAGGGCGCGGCATCAGCCAGCTTTCGGGTGGTCAGCGCCAGCGTGTCGCGCTTGCGCGCGCAATGGTGTTCGAGCCGCAACTCATTTTGATGGACGAGCCGCTCTCCGCGCTCGACAAGCAGTTGCGCGAAACCATGCAGATCGAATTGCGCCGCCTGCATCGCAAGCTGGGCGCGACGATCGTCTATGTCACGCACGATCAACGCGAGGCGCTCACGATGAGCGACCGCGTCGCGGTGCTGAAGAACGGCAAGCTCGTGCAGATCGATACGCCGGAGCGTCTATATGACCGGCCGTGCGATGCGTTTGTCGCGAGCTTTATCGGCGAAGCGACGCTGCTCGGCGTGAGCCGCGCGGGCGACGATGCCGTCAGGCTCGGCGAAACCGTGCTGCGCACTGCGCATCCGCTGCCGCGCGGCGACAGGTTGCTGCTCGCCGTGCAGACCGAAAAGCTCGTGATCGACGGCAACGATGCGCACGCGAACGCGAATCGCCTGTCGTGCCGCGTCACTGAAGTGCTGTACCAGGGCGAAAGCCTGCGCGTGTTCGCGACGCTTGCCGACGGGACGGCCATCAGCTTGAGACAACCTGGCAATTACGAAGCGCGCAAGCGCATTCCCGAACCGGGCGCGCAGATGATGGTCGCGCTCGATCCGCTCGACACCATCGTTGTGCCCGCCTGATTTCACTCGCCGCCCGCGTACGGGCAATTCCGCTTTCGGATTTCACGCAACTGCAAAGGATGAAGCAATGAAGCTCACCGATTTCAAGGTCCTGACGTTCGATGTCGTCGGCACGCTGATCAACTTCGAAAAGGGCGTGCTCGCGTCCGTGCGACGCCTGGGCGGCGCGGCGGCGAAAGACCTGACCGACGAACAGATTTTCGAACCGTACATGCGCGGCCGCGCGGCCTGGCCGGGCCGTTCGAGCCATGAAATGGCAAACGTATATCTGTCGCTCGCAAAAGAACTGGGTTTGCCCGACGACGCGCAATCGGCCGCTGCATTTCAGCGCGACGTGCTCGAATGGCCCGCGTTCGAAGACTCGGTGGCGGCGCTCAAGCGCCTGCGCAAGCACTATCGGCTGGTGGCGATGACGAATGCGGACCGCGTTGCGTTGTCGGCGTATGCGCATACGCTCGGCGATCCGTTCGACGATACCGTCTGTTGCGATGAAACCGGCGTCGCGAAACCCGATCCGCAATTCTTCGCCTACAACCGTGGTCGTCAGGCGGCGTTCGGCTTCAAGTTCGGTGAGATTCTGCATACGGCGCAAAGCCAGTATCACGATATCGGCATCGCGACGAAGCTCGGTTATGCAACGTGCTGGATCGAGCGCCGCCAGGGCCTGAAGGGTTTCGGCGCGACGCCGGTGCCCGAAGCGGTAACCGCGCCGACGTTCAAATTCGCGACGCTCGCCGCGCTTGCGGACGCCGTCGAAGCCGAAGCACGCGCGGCCTGATCATGCTCGCCCCGACCACACCGTTGCGCCCGCAACCCGATTCGCTCTGGCGGGCGATGGCCGCCAGAGCGCCCGTGACACACGCGCCCGTCAGCACGGGCACGCCGCTCAATCGCGATCTGATCGTCGACGTGGCGGTGATCGGCGCGGGTTATTCAGGGCTGGCGGCGGCGTATGCGTTGCAAAAGCGCGGCGTCGATTGCGCGGTGTTCGACGCGAACCCGGTGGGTTGGGGCGCAAGCGGCCGCAATGGCGGCGTGGTGTCGTCGAAGTTCAGGCTGTCGTTTCCGACGATCGAACGCATGCATGGTCTCGACACCGCGCGGCGCATGCATCGTCTCGCGCATGATGGCGTGCGTGTGGTCGAATCGCTCATCGACGAATTCAAGCTGGAGCGCGCGCAGTTCGAGCATACGGGCAGCCTGCGCTGCGCGCATACCGGGCACGCGTTCGCCGCGATTCGCGCTGAGGCCGACTGGGTGCGCACGGCGCTCGGCGACACGTCGATGACGGTGCAATCGCGTGAAGAAGTGACGCACGAGACGGGATCGACGGGATTTGTCGGCGGCGTGTTGAGCGCGGACGCGGGCACGATCTTGCCGCTCGAATATGTGCGCGGCCTCGCACGCGGACTCACGGCGCGGCATGTGCCGATCTACGAATCGACGCCGATCGTCGAGATGACGCGCGCGCGAACCGGCCCGGGCGTCACGCTGCGCACGCCTGGCGGCACGGTGCGCGCGAAGCAGGTGATCGTCGCGACGAATGCGTATTCCGGGCTGACTTCCGCGACCGCGCCGTATCAGCGCGAACTCGTGCCGTTTCGCAGCGCGATGATCGCGACCGGGCGGCTGTCGCCGGAACTCGATGCGAAACTGATGCCGCAGCGGCGCAGCTATACGGAAACGCGCCGCATGATGAAGTGGTTTCGCAAGGTCGACGGACGCATGTTATTTGGCGGCCGCGATGCGTTCGGCAAGGAAGGCGAGGACACCGGCTTCGATGCGTTGCAGCGCGCAATGGTCGCGCTCTTTCCCGATCTGGCGAGCGTGCGTGTCGAGTATCGCTGGTCGGGTTATGTCGGCATGACTTTCAATGCGTTGCCGCATGTCGGGCGCAGTGACGACACGACGACCTTTTGTCTAGGGTATAACGGTGCAGGTATCGCGATGGCGAGCCTGCTCGGCCAGCATGCCGCCGCGCTTGCGCTCGGCGAGACGCCTGAGCTTGCGCTGCTCGCGCAGCAGGGCTTGCGGCCGGTGCCGTTTCATTCGCTGCGCGCGCCGGGCGTTCGGCTCGTCGCTGCGTGGTATCAGTTTCTCGACGCCGTAGGTGCATGATGACGACAGCCAAACGGATTCTCGAAGGACACGCGTTGATGCCGGCTTCCACAATCGATCCGTCGGTGCGTCATCAGCAGCGCGAAGATCGCGCGATGCTGCTGTTGCTCGCGCCGGCGCTGTTCGTGATCGTCGTGTTGCTGGTGGTGCCCCTTGCGTGGCTGTCGTGGCAGTCGATCTGGCACGACGGCGGCTTCACGCTCGCGAACTACCAGCGCATGTTCACCGGCACGTATCTCGACACGTTTCTGCTGACGTTCAAACTGAGCTTCATCGTGACGGCGATCACGCTGCTGCTCGGCTATCCGGTTGCGTATTTCGCGACGTCGCTGCCGCCGAAGCTGAGCGCGCTGATTCTCGGCATGGTGATTCTGCCGTTCTGGACGAGCGTGCTCGTGCGAACTTACGCGTGGCTCGTGTTGCTGCAACGCACGGGGCTCGTCAACAAGGCGCTGATGGCGAGCGGGCTGATCGATCATCCCATACAGCTCGCCTATAACCAGTTCGGCACGATCATCGCGATGGTGCATATCCTGCTGCCGTTCATGGTACTGCCGCTCTATTCGGCGATGCAGAAGATTCCGTCGAACCTGTCGCAAGCGGGCGCGAGTCTTGGCGGCTCGCCGCTGCATGTGTTCTGGCGCGTGTTTTTGCCACTGTCGATGAGCGGCGTCGTCGCGGGCGTCACGCTCGTCTTCATTCTGTGCCTCGGCTTTTACATCACGCCTGAGTTGATGGGCGGCGGCAAGTCGATCATGGTGTCGATGGTCGTGAGCCGCAACGTTGAGATCTATAACAGCTGGGGCGCGGCGAGTGCAGTGAGCGTCGTGCTGCTGATCTGCGTGTTCGCGATCTTCTACGCCGCGAGCCGCGTGATTCCACTTGAAAAGACGCTGGGCGCGAAATGAACAGGATCTCATTCGGAAGAATCGTTCTTGGCGCGGGGGTCGTGCTGATCCTCGTCTTTCTGATGCTGCCGATTCTGATTGTCGTGCCGCTGTCGTTCTCCGATACGCGTTTCATGACGTTCCCGCCGCCCGCGTATTCGCTGCGCTGGTATCACGCGTTCTTCGATAACCCCGCGTGGATCGACGCCGCCCGCACGACGCTGATCGCGTCGGTCAGCGCCGCAATCATCGCGACGCCGCTCGGCATCGCCGCCGCTTACGCGTTGCAGCACGGCACGCACTGGATCATGCGTTATCTGCGGACCTTGCTGATGCTGCCCTTGATGGTGCCGATCATCATCGTCGCGGTGGGCGTGTTCTTCGTGTATTCGCAGGCGGGTTATGTGAACACGCTCGGCGGGCTGATCGTCGCCGATACGATGCTCGGTTTGCCCTACGTGCTGATTTCGGTCGGTGCGGATCTGCGCACGTTCGATCGCTCGCAGGAGATGGTCGCGCGCAGTCTCGGCATGAACCGCTTCCGCAGTTTCCTGACCGTGACGCTGCCGCAGATCAAGGCGAGCGTCATCTCGGGCGCGGTGTTCGTGTTCATTCAGGCGCTGGATGAAACGGTTGTCGCGCTCTTCATTTCGGGCGGATCGAATCAGACGCTGACACGGCGCATGTTCGTCACGTTGCGCGACGAAATCGATCCGACCATCGCCGCCATCAGCACGATGCTGACGGCGCTCACGCTGTGTCTGGTGATGATCGTCGTCGTGAGCCGGCGTTCGTCGATGGCGCGCGCCTGATTCCATTCGAACGGAAAACCGCATGAACCATGCATTGAAGTTTTATATCGACGGCGCGTGGGTCGAGCCGTCCGGCGACGCGCGTCTGCCCGTGATCGATCCATGCACGGAAGAAGCCTTCGCGGAAATCGCGCTCGGCAACGAGCAGGACGTCAACCGCGCGGTCGCGGCTGCAAAGCGCGCGTTCGTCACGTTCTCGCAGACCACGCCCGCCGAACGTCTCGCATTGATTCGCCGCATTCTCGCTGTGTATCTCGAACGCTACGACGAGATGGCCGCGACGATCTCACGCGAGATCGGCGCGCCGAAAGCGCTGTCGCACGCGTGGCAGGCCGGGCTCGGCAAGCGGCATCTGGAAGAACTGCTGCGCACCTGCGAGACGTTCGCGTGGCAGCGCAAGAAAGGCACGACGCTGATCAATCACGAAGCGGTCGGCGTCGTCGCGCTCATCACGCCGTGGAACTGGCCGATCAACCAGATCGTGTGCAAGGTCGCGCCCGCCATCGCAGCGGGTTGCACGATGGTGCTCAAGCCGAGCGAAGTGTCGCCGCTCAACGCCGTGCTGTTCGCCGGGATTCTCGACGCCGCGGGCGTGCCGCGAGGCGTGTTCAATCTCGTGAACGGCGACGGGCCGACCGTCGGCGCGGCGCTGTGCCGTCATCCCGATGTGGACATGGTGTCGTTCACCGGTTCGACGCGCGCGGGCATCGAGATCGCGACGCTCGCCGCGCCGACCGTGAAGCGCGTGCATCAGGAACTGGGCGGCAAGTCGGCGAACATTCTGCTCGACGACGTGGACTTCGAGACCGCCGTCACGGCGGGAGTCAATTCGTGTTTCGGCAATAGCGGCCAGTCGTGCAATGCGCCGACGCGTATGCTCGTGCCCGCGTCGCGTCATGACGAAGCGGTCGAAATCGCGCGGCGCGCGGCGCAGGCGCAGCGTGTCGGTTCCGCCGACGACGCGCGCACGACGATGGGCCCTGTCGTCAGCGAAATCCAGTTCGAGCGTGTGCAGCGGCTGATCGCGGTCGGCATCGACGAAGGCGCGCAAGTCGTGGCGGGCGGCACCGGTCGCCCCGAAGGTTTGACGCGCGGCTATTACGTGCGGCCGACTGTATTCGCGAACGTGAAGCCTTCGATGAGCATCGCCCGCGAAGAAATTTTCGGACCGGTGCTCGCGATCATGCCGTATCGCGACGAAGCAGACGCCATCGCCATCGCCAACGACACGCCGTTCGGCCTCGCCGCCTACGTGCAATCTGCCGATGCCGCGCGGGCACGACGTGTCGCGTTCCAGTTGCGCGCGGGCAGTGTATACGTGAACTATCCGTCGTGGGACGCGGGCGCGCCGTTTGGCGGCTACAAGCAGTCGGGCAATGGCCGCGAATATGGCGAATGGGGCCTCGAAGCGTTTCTCGAAGTGAAGGGCATCGTCGGCTACGGCGACTGACGCGCTTCGCCGCGCAACAGATCGGCGATCCGCTCCGCGAGCATGATCGTCGGTATATTGGTGTTCGCGCACGGAATGGACGGCATCAGCGACGCGTCGCAGACGTGCAACCGTTCGACCCCGTAGACCGCGCCGCGCGCATCGGTCACGGCGAGCGGATCGTCGGCCGCGCCCATCTTGCAGGTGCCCGACGGATGCCACGTGCCGCCCACCGAGCGCGTGACGAATTGCGTCAGCGCGTGATCGTCGCCTAGCAGTTGCTGCAACGACACGCCTTCTGTGACGACGCGCCGGATCAGCCAGCCGCGCAACGGACCGGCGATGTCGAGCAATGCACTCAACGCGCCGCGCTGCACCGCGTTCCGTGCGCCGGGCACGGCGATGGCGGCGACGCGCGGCGAATAGCTCGATGGAAAGGGTGCGTCGCGATACGAGGCCATCGACGCATCGGCGAGCGTGTCGGCGCCGAAGCGCAGCGCGAGCTTCAGGCGCTCCAGATCGCGCGCGTCGGACAGCATGTCGAAATCGACGTCGGGTTCATCGAATGCGCTGGTCGACTTCAGTTTCAGCCGTCCGCGCGAGTACGACTTGTTGATCCAGAAGAAAATCGTTCCGAGCCGATATCCGACCGAATGCCAGCCGGAACGCGACAGGATCGCGCCGTGCATATCGCCGCTGGCGGTGCCGGGCAAGCCCGAAGAAAAGCGCACGACAGCCTGTTCGTGATGCTCGTCGGGAAACAGCGCGCGTGCGCTGCGCGGCAGAAACGCAGACACGGCAATCGACGGATGTTCCATCAGATTGCGGCCCACGCCTTCACGACGCGCGCGGACTTCGATGCCTAACGCGGTGAGATCGTCGGCGGGGCCGATGCCGCTTCTTAGCAGCAACGCGGGGCTATGAATCGCGCCCGCGCACGCGATCACATGTTCAGCGCGCAGTTCAACGTGCTGGCCGTCGCGATCGATCATGCGTGCGCCAACCGCGCGCTTGCCTTCGAACAGAATGCGTTCGACCATGCAGTCAGTGCGGATCGTCAGATTGGCCCGGGCGCGCACGTTATCGTCGAGATAGCAGACGGAAGTGGGAATGCGTTCGCCGGCCGCGCTCACGCCAATCGCGCCGACGAACGTACCGTCTTCCCACGGACCATTTTGATCCGCGTGTCGCGCATGGCCGCGCTTGTCGAGCGTATCGAGCACCGCGCGCACGAACGGCGAAATGTGCGCCCACGCGGTGCGCTGAATGCGCAGTGGCCCGCTTTTGCCGTGCAATTCGCCGTCGAAATCGCAATCCGTTTCGAGCTTGCGAAAGTACGGCAGACACGCTTGCCAGTTCCAGCCATGCGCGCCGAGTTGTTCCCACTCGTCGTAATCGGCGGGCGCGCCGCGATTGGCCATCAGCGCGTTGATCGCCGAGCCGCCGCCGAGAAGCCGCGCCTGTTCATAGCGACGCGTCGCTGCAGGCGCGCTCATGCGCGCCTTGAGTTGCTGCCAGATGTTCGTCGTGTCGAGGTACGCACGGCCCGGATAGCGGCTGCGAATCGCCGCAGGCATCGTGCGTTGCGAAATGTCGCGGCCCGCCTCGACGAGGCACACCGTCTTGCCGGCATCTTCGGACAGACGCGCTGCGAGCACGCAGCCGGCTGATCCGCCGCCGAGAATCAGATAGTCGATCACGTTGGATAAGCGAAGGCGAAGGCGTTTCGTTTACACGTTCGTTTGAACGCCGTGAATGCATCGAGTCCTCGCGTGCGAAACGAAAGCGCCCGCGAAGAACGGAGTTCGTGCGGGCGCTGCGAGAGACGCGCGACGTTACTGCATGGTCACTGCATGAACTTCAGCCAGCGTGCTTTGGCCTGAATGCCGGCGTCGGATGCCCACCAGTCTTCGGACATCAGTGCCTGTTTCGCGGCATTTTCCGGCGAGCTCGGCAATTCGCTCGCACGCTTCGGCGTGATCTTGCCGGTCTTGAACGCGGCGGGATTGCCCGGACCGTAGTCGATATAAAGCGGCAGATTGGCCTGCAACTCAGGCGACACCGCTGCGTTGACGAACTTGATCGCGTCGGGAAGATTCGGCGCATTCTTCAGCACACAAAGCTGCGTGTTTTGCAGAATGCCGTCGTTGAACGTGAAGTCGACATCGGGATCGTCCTTGCGCACGGCGCTCGCGCGGCCGTTCCAGATCATCGTCATGTCCACTTCGCCGTCGTGCAGCAACTGCGCCGACTGGCCGCCCGACGTCCACCACACGGTAATGTCCGGCTTGATCTGCTGTAGCTTCTTGAACGCGCGATCGACGTCGAGCGGATAGAGCTTGTCGCGCGCCACGCCGTCGGCGAGCAGCGCGGCTTCGAGCACGGTCTGCGGATCGTTGCGCAGCGCGCGGGTGCCGGGGAACGCCTTCACGTTCCAGAAGTCGGCCCAGCTTTGCGGTACTTTCTTCAACGTCTTCTTGTTGTAGCCAATGACAGTCGAATAGAACTCGTAGGCAACCGAATAAGGCGTGCGATATTTTTCCGGCATCGATGCTGCATTCGGAATCTTCGTGAAGTCGAGCTTTTCGAGCAGACCTTCGCGGCCGCCGCGCAGACAGTTCGACGTAGGCGTATCCACGACGTCCCAGATCGGTTTGCCCGTTGCCCCTTGCGCCTTGATCTGCGGCCACGCATCAGGAATGCTGTCCTGATTGACGGCGATGCCGAGTTCCTTTGCGGCGGGATCGAGGATTGCCTTGGTCTGCGCTTCCTGATACGTGCCGCCTTGCGAGACGAAAGTGATTTTTCCTGCTGCGAGAGCCGGCGCCACGCTGGCGAAGCTCGCCGCGAGCGTTATGGCAATCGAACCCAACCTCGGCATTTTGATCACGGCTTTCCTCGACACGGTTGAACGGAAGACATCTTCCAGGTCATGCTGTTGCACCTTCAGCTTGCCGCCGAAGCAAAACAGCGCGGGGTTGATACAAAATATAGTGAGTCAATTCAGGCGGAGCAACGCCGGAATTGTTTGAGTGGTCATGACATGGTGTTATGTCTGACGTTCTCGCCGGCAGTCAATTCGAATGTGACCTGATTGCTCTTTCGAAAGTTGGCCTAAAAGATCACGTAGACCTTGCGCATTGTTTCTTCGACTTCCCACAAGCCTTCCGTGTGAGCCTCGAAGAACAGCGTGTCACCGCCTGTGAAGTGGACGGCGTCTTCGCCATCGGGTGTGAAGCGTCCGCGCCCGCTCAGGAAGTGCATGACTTCTGCCTGTTTGACCGAGCGACGATACGTGCCGGGCGTGCATTCGAACACGCCCGTGTCGATTGATTCGCTGCCCCGTATCACCTTTTGCACGCCTGATACCTTGATCTCCGGTGTGCCCGGAAGACCGGCCGTGCCCCAGTCTTCGAGTCCCTGCAATGCGATGCCTTGTTTGATCTGTTGAACTTTCATGGTGCCCGTTTGAAGAAAGATAGGCCGGTTACGCGAGACGCCCGGCGATGGCCTTGCCGACGTCCGCCGTGTTCGCCTTGCCGCCCAGATCGCCCGTATGCGGTCCTTCCTTCAATACCGCTTCGATTGCCGCGAGAATCGCGTCGTGCGCTTCGCGCTCCTTGCCTTGGCCCTTGCCGAGAAAGTCGAGCATCATCGCCGCCGACCAGACCATCGCGATCGGATTGGCGATGCCTTTGCCCGCGATATCGGGCGCCGAACCGTGCACCGGCTCGAACAGCGACGGGAACGCACCCTCGGGATTCAGGTTGCCCGACGGCGCAATGCCGATCGTGCCCGTGCACGCGGGGCCGAGATCCGAAAGAATGTCGCCGAACAGGTTCGTCGCGACCACCACATCGAAGCGGTCCGGATTGAGTACGAAACGCGCGCAGAGGATGTCGATATGCTGTTTGTCCCACGTGATATCCGGATACAGCGCGGCGACTTCGGCCGCGCGCGCGTCCCACCAGGGCATGCTGATCGAGATACCGTTGCTCTTCGTCGCGACGGTGACTTTCTTCTCGCGGCGCCGCGCGAGATCGAACGCGAACTTCAGCACCCGCTCGGAACCCTTGCGCGTGAAGATCGATTGCTGCATCACGAATTCGCGGTCGGTGCCTTCGAACATCGTGCCGCCCACCGACGAGTATTCGCCCTCGGTGTTTTCGCGCACGATCATGAAATCGATGTCGCCGGCCTTGCGGTTCGCGAGCGGCGACGGCACGCCCTCGAACAGCCGGGCCGGGCGCAGATTGATGTACTGGTCGAACTCGCGGCGGAATTTCAAGAGCGAGCCCCAGAGCGAAATATGGTCGGGCACGGTCTGCGGCCAGCCGACCGCGCCGAACAGGATCGCATCGCAATCCTGCAGTTGCGCCTTCCAGTCGTCCGGCATCATCTGGCCGTGGGCGGCATGGTAATCGCAGCTCGCCCACTCGATATGCCGGTATTCGAGCGGAATGTCGAAGCGTTTGCTGACGGCGTCGAGCGCGCGCAGCCCTTCGGGCATCACCTCCTTGCCAATGCCGTCGCCGGGAATCACGGCGATGCGATACGTTTTGCGGGTCATGCGAGGCCTCCTGTCGGGGTCGTTCAACGGGAACAGGTGCACAGTTTATTCGTGCTGCTTCGATTTAGAATGGGCGTTTCAGTTAAGTCAATCTGCACGGATCGTGAACAAAACGCCCAACCTTGATGATCTGAGAGTATTTTGCACCGTCGCGCGCAAATTGAGCTTCAGCGCGGCCGCGGAGGCGCTGGAGGTGTCCGCGGCGTATGTGAGCAAGCGCGTCAACCTGCTCGAAGCCGATCTGGGCACGCGCCTCTTTCATCGCTCGACGCGCCGCGTGGCGGTCACCGAAGCCGGCGAGCGTGTGTACATGTGGGCTGAAAAAATCCTCGACGATATGGATCAGCTCGTCGAGGACATCTCAACGACGCGGCGCGTGCCGCGCGGCACGCTGCGCATTTCGAGCAGTTTCGGTTTCGGCCGGCACGTGGTGGCGCCTGCGGTCGCGCGGTTCAGCGCGCGCTATCCGCAACTCGGCGTGCGGCTCGACCTGTTCGACCGGATCGTCGATGTGGCGGGTGAGGGCTTCGATCTCGACATCCGCATCGGCGATGACATCGCGTCGCAACTCATTGCCCGGCGGCTCGCGGAGAATCATCGGGTGCTCTGCGCGTCGCCTGCTTACCTTGCGCAGCACGGCACGCCGCGCCAGCTTGCCGACCTCCCGGCGCACGCGTGCCTCGTGATCAAGGAGCGCGATCATCCTTTCGGTGTGTGGCGTTTGACGGTGCGCGGCGAGACCGTGTCGATCAAGGTTCGCGGTCCGCTGTCGACCAATCATGGCGAAGTGGCGGTCCAATGGGCGCTGGCGGGGCGAGGCATCGTCTTGCGTTCGTTGTGGGACGTGCGGCCGCTGCTGGAAAGCGGCGCGCTGGTCCAGGTGCTGCCCGACGCCACACAGCCCGCGAACGTGTGGGCGGTTTATCCGGCGCGGGTTGCGTCGTCGGCGAAAGTGCGGGTCTGCGTGGACTTTCTTGCTGAGGAATTCGCGCGGTGGCCCGACCTCACGGCAGGCGACGCGCAGCAGTAACGGCGGGGCGCTAACTGCGTGCGCCGCGACTGCTCACTGATGGTTCTGTGAGAACAGCGACTCGAGCGGGTAGTGCGCTTTCACGAACGGCGACTTGATGATCACGTAGCTGAAGTATTTCTCGATGCCGATGTTGCGATCGAGCAGGCCTTCGACGATGCTCTGATAGTGGCTGACGCCCCGCGTGACGAACTTCAGCAGATAGTCGTAGCCGCCACTCGCGAGGTGGCACTCGACAATCTCGTCGACGTCCTTGACCGCCGCGACGAACTTGATGAAGTCCTCGCGCCGGTGATCGGCGAGCGTGACTTCAGTAAACACCACCTGCACATCACCCAGCTTTTCGAGCTGGATCTGGGCGCCGTATCCGAGGATGTAGCCCGCTTTCTCCAGCCGCTTCACGCGAATCAGGCACGGGCTGGGCGATAGGCCGACCGCGTCGGCGAGCTCGACGTTGGTGATACGGCCTTTCTTTTGCAGCTGGGACAATATCCGCAGATCAATGCGGTCAAGCTTGCAGTCGGTGCTCATCGTCGCGGGTTCGGTCCGGCTTGTCGAGGGTGGCGTTTGATCTTAACATGCGGAAAATTGCGGGCGGCCGGGCGATGCGTGCGCCGTCAATAGCCTTGCCTGCGATCGATCTGTCCGATCATCGGCAGACCTGCGCGATGGCGGCGAATGTTGTCGAGCACGACATCGACCGCCGTGTCGGGGCGCGTCGCACTCGCGATGTGCGGCGTGATGCGCACACGCGGATGCGTCCAGAGCGGATGCGCGGCCGGCAGCGGTTCGGGATCGGTGACGTCGAGTATCGCGTTGCGCAGGCGGCCGCCCGCAAGTGCGTTGAGCAGATCGTCCTGATCCAGATGCGGCCCGCGCCCCACATTGATCAGCGAGGCGCCTGCCGGTAGCGCATCGAAAGTCGTCTTGTTGAGCAGGCCGCGCGTCGCAGGCGTGAGCGGCAACAGGCAGACGAGGATATCGGTGCGCGCGAGAAACGCATCGAGCGTATCGGCGCCCGCGTAACATTCGATCCCGTCGAGCGTATGCGGCGAGCGGCTCCAGCCGGCACACGCGAAACCGAACAGGCGCAGCCGTTCGAGCACGGCGGTGCCCAGCACACCGAGCCCGAGTACACCGATGCGCCGCGTCGCGGCCGGCCGCACGGGCAGTTCGCGCCAGACGCACGCGCTCTGCTGCGCGGCGTAGTCGAACAGATCGCGGTGGATCGTGAGGACAGCCTGCGTCACATACTCGACCATCCCCTCGACAATACCCGGCTCGATCATCCGCACCACCGGCACATGAGCGGGCACGCCGGACAGATCGAACTGGTCGATGCCCGCGCCCACCGAGAACACGACTTCGAGATTCGGTAGCGCGGCATTGGGGTTTTCTGGCGGCTGCCACGCGGCGAGATAGCGGACCGATGCCGCGTCGCCGACATCGGGCCAGAGGCGAAACGGAATGTCCGGCGCCTTTTGCGCGAAGAGTCGCGCCCATTGTTCGCCGCGGGCGGGGTCTGCCTTGTAGAGGAAACTCATGGTGCCGCCTAGCCGAGAGCCTGGTTGATGATGCCGAACTCGCGTGTTTGTGGATCGGCGGTGAGCACGCCGTTGCGGACCATTTTGACCACCGTGTCGACGCGCGGCAGGCCGATTTCCTCGAGCCACGATGAGAGGCCGCCACCGTCTGGCGTGTCGATGCGAGTGAACGCGCCGGTATTTTTCGCGAGCCAGTAGCTGATCAGCGCTTTGGCACGGGCTGCTGCGCTTTCGGGCGTGTCGAGCGTGACCACGGGGCCGATGGCATGGCCGCGTCCGAAGGGGCGAAACAGCGCAAAGCCGACGAGCGCGCCGTCGCGTTCGAGTGCGACGCCTTCGGCGATCTCGAGCAACGCGGGCAACACTGCGCTGCGGTCGAGGCCACCCGCACGTGAGGCCAGTTCCGCCAGGCGCGGCGTGTCGTCTGGCGTGACCGGACGCAGCGTTTCGTTCGGCGGAAGGTCAATTGCGGGTGCCTGAAACGCTGCACTTTGATGCTGATGCAGCGTGCCGATTTTCTCGAAGCCGAGCTTCTCATAGAGCGGCTGGCCGGCAGGCGTCGCGTGCAGCAGCGTCACGCGCCGGCCGAGCGCTTCGAGCAATAACTCCATCAGCTTGCGGCCGATCCCGCGGCCCTGCTGCGCCGGGGAGACGATCACCATCCCCAGCGACGCGGTCTCACTGCCGTACTTCCAGCACAAGGCCGTGCCCAGCACGCCGCTCGCGTCCTCGGCGACAAAGCCCTCGCCGATGTCCGATACGAAGTCCCAGTCTTCCGCGCGATGTGGCCAGCGGACTTCCGTCGACAGCCGGTACGCCGCTGCGACGTCGCGGGTTTCGAACGGGCGGTAGGTGATGGGGTGATGCGGGTACGAGTCGGACACGCTGCGCTCCTTGCCGGATGTGCTTTTGCTGAAGTGCTTGCTGTGTACTGTCGCATCGGGAAGCCGGTTCAGGCTAGGACGATCCTTTTGCCGTTCACGCTCTCCCACGGGCATACATCGGCATTCAGAATTTCCTGACGGCAAATTCAGCAGACCGGCGGCGCATTTTCCGGGCTTCCTTACTGTATGGCGCTGTCGGTCTGCCTAGGATGGGCTATCGGATCATCTTTTTCGGCGGGCCCGTTATGACCGCTCATCCAGCACAGTACGAAGATACGGTCGAACAGATCAACAGCGCGTGTCAGCGCCTGTTCGACACGTGGTGCGAAAGCAGAAGCGTCATACCGCTCGGCTACCTGTTGCACTGCTGGCCGTTGCCGAATGGCGGACCCGTGTCCGTGCGGCGGCTGGCGGACGGGTTGCGCGAACTGAGCAGGGCGCATCCCGGCGCGCTGGGCGGCAGCGCCTGGCCGATATTCTGCGAACTGACTTTGTGCATCGATGAGATTCTGCTCTATCCCGGGATACGTTTGCATAAGGCCGCGTACGATTAGCCGCCTCGCGCACGATCCCGGGACCCCGTCGGCGCGGGTGAGAAAATTCCTCAGATCAATGGGGCACACGCGTCCGGCGCGAGCACTGCTGTCGCCACGGGGAACCTGAAGGGCGCTGACTGGCCGGAGCGCTAATCGCCAAACGGCCACTCTGCCAGTGCGGCGGGCGGCGTGCATGCCCCCCCGCTTCGGCAACGAGTGCAGAATAGACGAAACAAGAGCCGGAGCACTCGCGGGGATGTATGGCAAACAACATGTTCGACGCATGGTGGAGTTCGTTCAGCCGCTTTCGGAGTAGCGTCGTGTTGCGGCTTCTCGCGACGGTGCTGCTCTTCAGCTGCGCGGTCACGCTGCTGCTGACCGGGTCACAGCTTTACCGCCACTACCACCTGGGCGTGGAGCAGATTGAAAATCGCCTCGCGGACGTTGACCGCAGCAATCGCGACAGTCTCGCAGAAGCGCTCTGGCGGCTCGATAACGCGCAACTACAACTGGAACTGAACGGCATCCTGCGTCTTGCCGACATACGTTTCGCGGAAATCCGCGAGACGGGGAAGGCCGGCGAATCCGCCTACCTGAGCGCCGGTCAGCGCTCCGCAGGTCCGGTCATCGCCCGCGAGTTTCCGCTCGTGTACCGTGTGCAGGGCAAGGACCGGGAGATCGGCAGGCTCTACGTCGAGGCGACGCTCGCCGATCTTTACCACGAGTCGATGCGAACCGCCGTGGTCATTCTGGTGACTCAGGCCGTCAACACCTTTCTCGTCTCGCTTTTTACCATCCACATCCTGTCGCGCCTCGTGATGCGTCATGTGGCCGCCATCGCGCGCATGGTTGGACGCTACGATTTCCGTGAGGCGCCCCGGCCGTTCAGGCTTCAGCGACGCCAGCCGCGTGAGCCGGACGAACTCGACTGTGTGGTGACCGCATTCAATGCGATGGGCGCGCGGCTGCATTGTGCCTATCTCGACGAACGGGACGCAGCGGCCGAGCGCGAAGCGCGCGATCTGGCCGAAGCCGCAAACCGGGCCAAGAGCGAATTCCTCGCGAACATGAGTCATGAACTACGCACGCCGCTGAACGGCATTCTTGGCTATGCGCAGATCCTGGGCCGCGACGCTACACTGAACGAGCTGCAACGCGAACGTGTAGCGGTCATCCACCGCAGTGGCGAACATCTGCTGACCTTGATCGAAGACACGCTCGATTTCGCGAGGATCGAGGCGGGCAAGCTGCGCGTCGAGATTTGCGACGTGCCGCTCGCGGGGCTCGTCGATGTGATTCGGGAAATTATCGGTGTCAAGGCGGAGCAGAAGCACCTCGACTTCACCTGTGAAATCACGCAGGACGCGCCCACCGGCGTGCGTGCCGATGAGCGGCGGTTGCGGCAGGTGTTGCTCAACCTGCTTGCAAACGCCGTGAAGTTCACCGATTTCGGCTGCGTCAGCCTGCGTATCTCGAAGTCTCCGTCGAACCGGGTCCGCTTCGAAGTGCGCGACACGGGCACTGGTATCGGTCCCGATCAGCTGGAGACGATCTTCGAGCCGTTCGAACAGCTGGGCCTGCCCGAGCGGCGCGCCGGTGGCGCCGGCCTCGGGCTTGCCATCAGCCGCGAGTTCGTGCGCGCGATGGGGGGCGAGATCGACGTCGAAAGTCATGTCGGGCAGGGCAGCGTGTTCTGGTTCGAACTGGCGCCAGCGAGCGTTTGGCCGGTGCCGCGCACGACGATAGTCTCTGCGCCGCTGCCGCATGCGGCGACGGGCTACGAGGGAGCGCGCAGGAAGGTGTTGATCGTCGACGACGTCGACGTAAACCGCGCGCTCGCGGTGGATCTGCTGGGCCGTCTCGGCTTCGACACCGTCGAAGCAGAAAACGGCCGCGAGGGGCTTGAGAAGGCGCAGCGCGAGCGACCGGATCTGATTCTCACCGACATCGTGATGCCCGAAATGAACGGGCTCGATCTGACGCGCAACCTGCGTCAATTGCCGGACTTCGCGCACGTTCCGATCATTGCGATGTCCGCCAGCCCTTCAGGAACCGACAAGGCGATGAGCGTTGCCGCTGGCGTGAACGCATTCTTCTCCAAGCCGGTCGACTTCGAGGCAATGCTGACGCAGATCGCCACGCTGCTCGGACTGCAGTGGGTCTATGCGCCGTCGCCGCTGTCCACGCGCGCTGACATGTCCGCCGTGGGCTCACTGGCCGTGCCGCAGCAGCAGATGGACGAACTCCATCGCCTCGCCCGCCTTGGCGACATGCACGAAATCATCGTGTGGGCCGAGCGCATGGCGGCGCGTGATTCGCGCTATCGCCCGTTCATGGCGCAGCTCTGCGCGCTCGCCCGCGACTACCAGTCGAAAGCGATCCTCCAGCTGGTTGAACGATATTTGAGTTGCGAGCCAGGACCATGAGCGACCCGATCGCAAATACCGGTGAACGGCCGACCATCCTCATCGCCGATGACACGCCGGCGAATTTCGGCGTGGTCGTCGATAGCCTGATGGACCGTGGCTTTCGGGTACTCGTTGCGCTCGATGGCGCGGAGGCGCTCGAACGCGCGCTGTTCTCCCAGCCCGATCTCATTCTGCTCGACGTGAAGATGCCCGGTATCGATGGCTTCGAGACGTGCAGGCGGCTCAAGGCGGATGAGCGCACGCGTGATATCGCGGTGATTTTCATGACCTCGTTGACGGGCAGCGAAGACATGATCGAGGGTTTTTCGGCCGGCGGCGTCGATTACGTGACCAAGCCGGTGCGGGTCAACGAAATGATGGCCCGGATCGAGACCCATCTGGCGCTGCGCGGAATGCACCGGCAGCTCGTCGCGCAGAACCGCCAGCTGCTGAGCGAAGTCGCGGAACGCCAGCAGGCCGAGGCTGCATTGTCGCGCGCGCGTGACGAACTCGAACAGCGGGTCGATCAGCGCACGAAGCAGCTTGCGGAGTCGAACGCGAGACTTTCCGCGCAGGTCGACGAGCGCCGTCGGGCCGAAGCGAAACTGCAGTCGAGCGAAGCGCGCTTTCGCACCATCGTCGAGACGAGCCCCATCCCGCTATGCATCACGTCGATGCCCGAAGGCATTATCCTGTATGCGAACGGACCGCTGCGCGAACTGTTCGGGCTCGATGCGCGCGAGGCTACGCTGACCAACATCGTCGATTTCTATGTGGATGCCACTGACCGCGACCGGTTAGTGTCTCATCTGCGCAGGGAGGGGAGCTTCAACAACAGCGAAGTCCACATGCGGCGGGCCGACGGCACGCCGTTCTGGGCCATGGCCACCGCGCGCGTGGCGACGTACGGCGACGCCCCCGCGATCTACGTCGGCCTGAACGACATCACGGCGCGCAAGCGTATCGAACAGGAGCTGTTCGAATCCCGCGAGCAGTTGCGCGAATTGTCTGCGTACATGGAGGCGATTCGCGAGGAGGAGCGCAAGCGCATCGCGATGGAAATTCACGACGAGCTCGGCCAGTTGCTGACGGCCTTGAAGATGGACGTTTCGCTGCTGAAGATGCGCCTTGGCGGCGACCCCGACGCGAAACGGAAGACGGACGACATGCGCGAACTCGTCGAGAAAACGATCTGGATGGTCCGCAATGTCGCGAACCATCTCCGGCCGGCGGCGCTGAACTTTGGGGTCGTTTCGGCGCTGGAGTGGCTGGTCGAGGACTTTGGCCGGCGCAATAGCATTCCGTGCCAGTTGCACATCAATGGAGGCGAGCCGGTTCTGCCAGATGCCTATGCCACAGCTGTATTCCGCATCGTTCAGGCCTCGCTGACCAATGTTGGGCGTCATGCCGATGCGACGCGGGTCGACGTGACGCTGACCAGCACCGCGGCGACGATCGACCTTCACGTGAGCGACGACGGTCGCGGCTTTGATCCGGCGATGGCGCATACAGGCTACTCGTATGGCCTGCTCGGCATGCAGGAACGCGCCCGCCTGATCGGTGGGGCGATGACGATCGACAGTGCGCCTGGCATGGGCACCGCCATTTCCATTCACATTCCGCTTGCAGGCGGGGCCGAAAAAAATGATCAACATCCTGATAGCTGACGATCACGCGATTGTGCGCGGCGGCCTGAAACAGATCATCGCGACGACAACCGACATCGTCGTCGCGGCCGAGGCGGCGCAGGGCTCGGAAGTGCTCGACCGGCTGCGCACAGGACAGTTCGATCTCATGCTGCTGGACATGACGATGCCCGGGATCAGCGGGGTCGATCTGATCCGCCGCGTGCGTGCCGAGCAGCCCCGCCTGCCCGTGCTGGTGCTGAGCATCCACAACGAGGCGCAGGTCGTCTCGCGCGCGCTGCGAGCCGGCGCGATGGGCTATGTGACGAAGGACAGCGATCCGGACGTTCTGCTCGCCGCGATCCGCAAGCTGGCCGGCGGAGGGCGCTTCATCGATCCGAAGCTGGTCGATGCGATGGTCTTCGAGACCCATTCCGGCGACGCACCGCCGCACGAGGTTCTGTCCGACCGCGAATTCCAGGTATTGCGCATGCTGGCGGCCGGCAAGAGCATCAACGACATTGCCGATTCATGTTCGCTCAGCGCCAAGACGATCAGCACCCATAAGATGCGTCTCATGCAGAAACTCGGCCTCAGTAACAATGCGGAACTGATCCGATATGCGATCAGGCACGGTCTGGTGGCCGAATGACGGGGCCTTTAGGGAAATCCTTAAGCGTGAACCAGCGTTTCCCGAATCCACAATCCGCCGCTGCCGACTGAAAAATCCCCGGCGTTACCCCACGATGGCCCTATGGGAACGAGGAGTACGAGGGGGCAGACGTGGTTACGACGAAAAGCTCACTACGCGGGCTGCGCGAAAAACTGCGGGCGACGGCAGGCGCGCTGCCAGTCCGCGTGCTCTCGCTGCATGGTTCGCGGGACGGTCTGACCTGCCGCGTATGCGTCGAAATCAGACGACCCGCCGGTCCGCTCGTGCTGTTTTTCTTCCGGCACGACGATGGTACCTGGCACGTGTTTCCGCCAGCGGGCAACGTGTGCAGGATGAGCTTCGAACCGCTCGTTGCGTGACATGACGATTCCGTCCAGGGGAGATCATGATGACCGCGGACAACGCTGGGAGAGTCTCGAAGCACGAGACAGAATTGCGTGCGTGGATGAGTGCGTGGTACGACCACGCGTTCGCGATCGGCTTCATCAGGCCGCCTTTCGTACTCGATCACGCGACCGCGGTGAGGCTCGAAGGCTATTTCAACGTAGGACTGACGCCTGAGGACGGCGTCAACGCAATGTTTGGTGCAGTGCACTGACCTGCCGACGGGCAACGTAGCGCCCGCTGTGCCAGCGGGATAGTACGGTTTGCCAGCATGCGTAGCGCGTGGCACGATGAAAGACTGACCAGGTGGAAGCCTGTGCGGACGTGCGCCGATCCGGGCGCATCGTTCCCGTGTCGAGAAGTCATCCGTCTATGCATCGCAGGCGCTTTGTGCTGGCTGCGCTGGGTGCGGCAGGCGTCACGCTCTGCGCGCACGCCGCCCCGGCAGGACACTTCGATATCGTCTACCCGCGCATTCGCGTTGGCGGCGATGTGCATGCTGCGTATGCGCTCGCTGTCCTCGATCTGGCGATGAAAGCGGCGAATGCCTCCTATTCGGTGCAGCAGGCCGAGATTGTCATGGAGCGAGGCCGCGCGCTGGCCGAACTGGCGCGCGGCAACAATACGATCAATCTGCACTGGACGAGCATGGAGGCGCGAGCCGAGCGCGGCTTGAACGTGGTCCGGATTCCGATACATCGCGGGCTGATTGGCTACCGCGTGTTCGTCATACGAAAGGACCGGCAAACGGATTTCGACAGGATTGAGCGCTTTTCCGATCTGCAGGCGTTCACGGGTGGTCAGGGGCTCGGGTGGATCGATACCGATATCCTGAAAGCAGCCGGTCTGAATGTTCAGACTTCGACTTACGAGACGATGTTCGAGATGACCCAGAGTGGTCGGGTCGACTATTTTCCGCGAGGCGTTGTCGAAGCGTTTGCCGAACTCGAGGGGCGCCGACACCGGGAGCCCGACCTCGTGGTCGAGAACCGGCTGCTGCTGAAGTATCGATCCGATTTCATTTTCTATGTCGCGACGGGCCACGAAGAACTGGCAGGTACGATCGAGAGGGGGCTCGTCGCAGCGTATCGCGACGGATCCTACATGAGACTGTTCAACACCCATCCCTACATTCAGGACGGGCTGGTACGCACGAAGCCCGCATCCCGGAAGACCTTTCAGCTCGACAACCCCTATCTCTCCGAAGCGGACCGCAGCATTCCAGACGAGTACTGGATGAGCTGACGCTGTCCTGTACCCTTTGCATGGACCGTCTGCGTGCAGTTGCGGGCGGAATCTGTCCGGAGACGCCGTCGATGCGTCGCTCATCCGGACCGGACGTTTCGTTCCCACAGGTCGCTGTTTGCAGCATCGAAGTCGCTTCTGTCGACAGTGCTTTCCTTGTCGATCCATCGCCGCGCCCATTCCAGCGCGTGCTGCTGTGCAGCCTCGCGGCTCGTGAAGCTGGGGCCGATAAGGCCCGAGCGTGCGACCCGCTGTGCGTCCCGCACGATCTCGGCCCATCCGCGGAACCGGGCGCTCGCCACCCGGTCGGCGGAAATGTAGATGATGTAGCCGCGCGGATCGGATTCGCGTTTGCCTTCCCACGCGAGGCCCGTGCACGGTGAGGCAGGCGGATGAACGGATTGTGGGGCGTTCATCGGGGCGCGGGATTCGAGACGGTCAGGCACGGCACGCGAAGAATCCGGAAGCTGCCGGACAATTTCAATGAACGTATCCGGCGTATGGGGTCGCTGCGGCGTGTCATGCGGTGCCTGCCACGACGCCTGGCTTTTCCAGAGCACCTGGCGCAGGCCTTCATCCCGAGGTCGGCCGCCAATGCGTTGTGGCGGGACATTGCGGTGTTCCAGCAAACCGTCGGGCCCGCAAACGAACGTGCGTCCGGTGTTCGAAAGAAGCCTGTGCATTTCCGCGAGGGCGCCGGTCGAACGCCATGCTTCGAAGCGCCACCTGCACGTCGGCACCGACGGATAGATCCCCGGCAACCTGGACCAGGGCTCGCCGGTCGTCAGTATCCACAGCACGGCATTCGCTACGAGGCGAACCTGCGCGCGTGGGCGGCCGCGCCGCCCATGAGCGATGACTGCATCTGACAGGACAGGCGCCAGCAGCAGCCATTCGTCGTCATTGATTTCGGTGATACGCACGGTGTTCTCCCCGTCGCCGGATGATTCGCTTACAAGGGACAACGCGCTTCGCTGACGGACGGCCCAGTCGCTGAGGTTGCTTCGGCAGGGCGTCGCACATCCGACAGGGCGGCCAGCACGGGCTGAACGTGAAAGTGAAAATGGCAGAGCACATGCGGCGTGGCGGCCAGCCTCGCAATCTGCGCGTCCGATAACGCAATCAGGATTTCGGCTATTTCAGGCAACACGCAGAAGCGTGTTGCGCCCGCTATCCTGTCTTCGCGCAACAGATTCTGGACGAGCAGGAGATACGCGAGATTGAAGTCCCGCACGAGATCGAGCATATCGGTCGTACCCATTCCAGCCTCCTGCTGCCAACGTCTGATCCGTGCGCCAGTTGCGTTACGCGGGCTCGGTGCCCTCGTCTGCGCTACACGCTGCCCGTCGCCCGCTGCCGGTCGCCCAGGTTGCCATGGAAGACAGCGCAAGCAGATCCTCGACGCAATCCGACAACTCGCAGAGTTGCTGAAATGACGCGCCGTTTAAACGGTGGAGATGGTGTCGTCTGAGATCGCGTAACGCGTTGCCGAGGCGCCGGATGGCCTCGGGATCGCTGTTCATCAGCGGCCAGCCTCGCAACAGATACGCGAGCGGCATGACGCTTCTGCTTTCGCACCACAGATCGAACAGGCGCAAACACATCGCGTTGATATGCTCGACCGCATTTTCTCGTTCAGACAGATAGGGGACCATGACGACACGCGGAACAGGACGATTGCTGTGTCTTCATCCTATGTGGCCAGTTTTCGCGGTGCTGTCAGGACATGAAGAAATAAAGTCAGGTCAATGCTGAACTTCGGGTCAGGAAATCCTTACGCAAGATGCGGCGGGTCGACTTCGCCAGCGACGCCGGGTGGATCCTCAGCGCGGCCACGATGACCACGCCGCTCACCGCCAGCAACCTGGATTTGCTAGTCATTCACGCACCGGCCGTTGAGCAGAGGCGAAAGGACGTTCTGTTTCCTTTTCAGATGATTCAGCGTCCTGCAGGTGCATGACGGTGCTGGTCAGCGTATCGCCGACGTCACGGGATTTCCTGAAACCACCCTGAAACGTTATTAATTCGGACAGCACGCCGGCCAGTTCCCCGAATGGACTGATTCGGTCAGGCGCTGTGGGCGGCCGATCGTCAACGCGGCGGCAATGTCGCGGGTCGTATCTTCAGACAGACGGGTCGGTGTTTTCAAAAGTGCCGCGCGATGCGCTGCTACTTCAAGTGCTTCTTTCACGGCAGGTCTCTTTGACTTTGGATGAGTCGTCGCCGTCTTTCTCGAACATGTTTTATTTAAGAACTATTAAGGGCTTTGCCAAGGACTCGGCGAGGGGCCGTGGATAGACTGGGCTTCAGTTTTTCTCGCACTTCAAGCGAGTGCGGCCTGTTCTCCCATGTTCACCAAACCTTTAGGAAGTACAAAGCCATGGCAAATCCGAAACTTGAAGTCCTTACGCCTGCAAACTCGCAGATCATCTTCATCGACCAACAGCCGCAAATGGCTTTTGGGGTCCAGTCCATCGACCGTCAGGTGCTCAAGAACAACGTGGTAGGCCTCGCGAAGGCAGCGCGAGTGTTTAACATTCCTACCACTATTACGACAGTGGAATCCGAAAGTTTTTCGGGCTATACGTACCCCGAATTGCTGGACGTATTTCCGGAGCACAAGGTGCTCGAACGCTCGTCCATGAATTCGTGGGACGACCAGAAGGTTCGTGACTCGCTTGCTGCAAACGGCCGGAAAAAGGTGGTGGTGTCAGGTCTGTGGACCGAGGTTTGCAACAACACGTTCGCGCTATGCGCCATGGCCGAAGGTGACTACGAAATCTATATGGTCGCCGACGCGTCGGGTGGCACTTCGAAGGACGCGCATGACTATGCAATGCAGCGAATGATTCAGGCCGGCGTGGTTCCGATGACCTGGCAACAGGTGCTGCTCGAATGGCAGCGCGATTGGGCGCACAAAGAGACTTACAACGAAGTCATGGCGATTGCCAAAGAGCATTCCGGGGCGTACGGGATGGGCGTGGACTATGCCTACACCATGGTGCACAAGGCTCCCCAGCGCGCGGCGGGGACACACGAAGTTCTGGCACCGGTGCCTGCAAAGAAGTAAACAGTCGCGACGAGCGCCCGCTTCCCATGAATAGCTCCGCGCGTGAAAAGCGGAGCGCTCCCTATGAGGATCGCCATGACTTCCAATACTTCCGCGCCGACGCCGGCTGAAGTTGTTTTCTTCAATGGCAAGATCGCCACCCAGGACGACAAGCGCTCTTTTGCCGATGCGCTCGCCGTCGCGAACGGCCGCATTATCGCTTCGGGGTCTCGCGATGCCGTGATGCGTCACGCGAACGACAACACGCGCCACGTCGACCTCAAAGGCCGCACCGTCATTCCCGGTCTGAACGACTCCCACCTGCACATCATTCGCGGCGGGTTGAACTTCAACATGGAGTTGCGCTGGGACGGCGTGCCCTCGCTGTCGGACGCACTCGACATGCTGAAGAAGCAGGTGGCCCGCACGCCGGCGCCGCAGTGGGTGCGCGTGGTGGGCGGCTGGAACGAATTCCAGTTCGCCGAGCGTCGCGGACCCACGCTCGAAGAGATCAATGCGATTGCCCCGGACACGCCGGTGTTCATCCTGCACCTGTACGACAGCGCGCTATTGAACGCAGCGGCGCTGCGGGCGGTCGGTTACACGAAAGACACGCCGAATCCCCCGGGCGGTGAGATCCAGCGCGACAGGCGCGGCAACCCTACGGGCATGCTCATCGCGCGGCCGAACGCCGGGCTGTTGTACGCGACGCTGGCGAAAGGTCCGAAGCTCGCGCCGGAGGATCAGCGCAATTCCACGCGGCATTTCATGCGCGAGCTGAACCGGCTCGGCGTGACGAGCGCGATCGACGCGGGCGGCGGCTATCAGGCCTATCCGGATGACTACGCGGTCATCATGGACATGGCGAAGCACAACGAACTGACCGTGCGTATCGCGTACAACCTGTTCACGCAGAACGCGAAAAAGGAAATCGAAGATTTCGCGAAGTGGGTGAAGATGACGAAGCCCGGCGAAGGCGACGATTTCCTGCGCGTCAACGGCGCCGGCGAAATGCTGGTGTTCTCGGCTGCGGATTTCGAAGACTTTCTCGAGCCGCGCCCGGATTTGCCGGACACGCTCGAAGATGAACTGGAAGCCGTCGTCAAACTGCTGGTAGCGAACCGCTGGCCGTTCCGTCTTCACGCCACTTATAACGAATCGATCGAACGCTTCCTGAATGTATTCGAACGCGTGAACGCCGCGATCCCGTTTAACGGACTGCGCTGGTTCTTCGATCACTGCGAGACCATCACGCAGAAGAATATCGACCGGGTGCGTGCGCTCGGTGGCGGCATCGCGATCCAGCACCGGATGGCCTATCAGGGCGAGTACTTCATTCATCAATATGGCGAAGAGGCCGTGCAGCACACACCGCCTGTCCGTCGCATGCTGGATGCCGGACTTCCCGTCGGCGCGGGAACGGACGCCACGCGTGTCGCCAGCTTCAATCCGTTCGTTTCACTGTACTGGATGGTGTCGGGCAAAACAGTCGGCGGCACCGCGATGTATTCGAGCGCGAACAGGCTGGACCGGATGGAAGCGTTGCGCCGCTACACAGTGGGCAGCGCATGGTTCTCGAATGAGGAAGAACGCAAAGGGGCGCTCGTCCCCGGCCAGTTCGCCGACTTTGCGGTACTGAGCGAAGACTACTTTACGGTCGACGAGAGCCGCATCAAGTTCCTGACTTCGGCGATGACGGTGGTGGGCGGCAAGGTCGTCTACGCCGACGACGAATTCGCGCCGCTTGCGCCGCCTGATCTGCCGGTCAGCCCGTCGTGGTCGCCAGTCGCCGAATTTGGTGGTTATAGCCGTTACAAACCGACCGCGGTTGCATGCGCGGAGGGCTGCGTGAATCTGTGCGGCGTGCATGCCCATGCGCACGGCTGGGCATGGCGCAAGAACGTGCCTGTCAGCGATTCGAACGGATTCTGGGGTGCATTGGGATGTAGCTGTTTCGCGTTCTGATAGATGCCCGATCGGACGGTGCTGCCTGAGGCATGGCGCAAGGCGTGTCCGCCGCGCTGAACTGGAGGAGTCGACATGACGAAAAGCATTGCGGGAGTGGACATTCCCGACGGTGTGATGGCCCAGGCGGCAACCGATCTGATCCGCGGCACGGAGTCCGAGTTGATGTTTCATCATGCGCTGAGAGCATTTCTGTTCGGTGCGCTGACCGGATACCGCGAGCACCTGACGTTCGACGCCGAACTGCTTTATGTCGGCGCGATGTTTCACAACGTCGGACTGAACGTGAAGTACCAGCGTTCGGCGTACCGGTTTGAGGTGGACGGCGCCAACGCCGCGCGTGATTTTCTGCGGCAGCACGTAGTCGCTGACGGTGCGATCCAGGAAGTATGGGAGGCGATCGCGTTGCACACGACGCCGGGCATTCCTGAACACATGTCTCCAGTTGTCGCGCTGCTCAGTGCCGGCGTGCAGATGGATGTTCGGGGCGCTCGCTACAACGAATTTACCGCGCAGGAGCGCGATGAAATCGTGCAGGCCTGGCCTCGCGAATCCGACTTCAAGAAGAAGATCATCGAAGTCTACGCGCGTGGCATGGAGCATCGTCCGGAGACGACGTTCGCGTCGGTGAACGCCGACGTGCTGGATCGGTGGGATCCGGATTACCGGCGGTTGAATTTCTGCGGGCTGGTGCTGGGATCGGACTGGCCGAATTGACGTGTCGTTATAGAAAGGACGATCAGTATGGGCTACATCATTTCGCTGGGAGTCGGCTTCGCTGTCGGACTTCTCTACTGGCTACTCAAGGTGCAGTCGCCGGCGCCTCCGCTGATTGCGTTGGCGGGTCTGCTGGGCATGGTGCTGGGCGAGCACGCCATTCCGGTTGTCAAGGCGCAGCTTTTCGCGCAGACGCAGACGGTTCAGGTCGCGGAGCAGGTGACGGGCGCTGCAGCGCAAAAGCCGATGGTGCCAGGCGCGACGAAGGACGGCGGTTGATGTCGCCGGTGCGTGTCTTTCGCCCCTCGATCAGAGGCGCCTTTTCAAATATTGCTAACGCTACTGGGTAAAAAAATGTTCAAGTCGCTTCATCGGTTCCGTCAACTCGCGCTTCTTTCCGCTGCGATACTGATTGGATTGACGCCTGTTTCATCCGCATTCGCCGACGCCGGTCCGCCGGAGGTGCCGGACGGCAAAGCCGCGCTCGCCGCGAAGCATCCCGACGTATCAGTAGGCGCGCAGTACGACACCGCGCACGTGTATGTCGCTTCGGCCGATCTCGACGCGTTCGTCAACAGCTTTCTCGCGACGTTCGGCGGCAAGGCCTCCCCGCGCGCGGTTTTTACGGTGACGCCCACGCCGAGCAAGACCGCGTCGCAGTATGTGCAGACGCCGGTCGGCATGCTGTCCGTGTTCGGCTTCGAAACGCCGGTTCCGTATCCATTCGGTAATGAGCGAACCGGCTACCTGGTCACCAATATCGATCAGGCCGTGAAGGCGGCGCGTGCGGCGGGTGCCGATGTACTTGTCGACACATTCGATGATCCGATCGGCAAGGACGCGGTCATTCAATGGCCGGGCGGCCTGACGATGCAACTTTACTGGCACACGAAGGCGCCCAGCTATGCACCGTTGCACAGCGTGCCGGATAACCGCGTGTACGTCTCGCGTGACGAAGCGAACAACTTCGTTCGCCGCTGGCTGCACTTTTCGCACGGCAAGGTGGTGTCGGACAACTCGCGCGCGGACGCCGGTGTGATCGGCCGGCCGGGCGAGACGATCCGCGAGATCCGGATCAACTCGGGCTTCGGGCGCATGGTGGTATTCGTCACCGATGGCAAGCTGCCGTTCCCGTTCGGGCGTGAGACGACTGGCTATGGGGTCGACGATGTCGCGCAGACGCTCGAGCGCGCGCAGGCCGCCGGCGCGAAGGTGCTCTATCCGCTGTACAGCAGCGGATCAGGCAAGACAGCCATGCTCGAATTCCCAGGCGGGTACCTTGCTGAAGTGCACGATGGCCGGTAAAGAGCGCGCTGTGACGCTGCTGAAGGCTTGCGTGCGCGTGCGGCGTTGTTCTGCGCTGCGCGCCGCCCGTACCCTGCTGATCGGCACGGGGCTGGCGGTCGCGCTGCCGGCTTCGGCGGCCGATACCGCGCTCGGCGGCGCTGACGATACGTCCACGACGGGCACTGCCGCGACGTCGGCCGCCGCGAGTGCGTCGTGTGCGCGGCCCGTGGTCATGTTCAACCGCTGGCAGGAAAACTGGTCGGCGCTGGCCAATCCGTGTGTGCCGAAACAGCCTTTCGATTCGCTGAAGTACATTCCGCTATTCGGCAATCCCGACGCGTATATCTCGCTGGGCATGGTGCTGCGCGAGCGGCTGGAAGTGAACGACGCGCCGCTGTTCGGACTCGGTACGGCGCACGACGACACGTATCTGCTGCAACGGCTGGAAGTCCACGCAGATGTCCGCCTCGGCCCTCATGTGCAGATCTTCACGCAATTCGAGGACGCGCGCCCGTACGGCAAGAACATGGTCACTCCCGTCGACAAGAACCCGCTGGATTTGCGGCAGGCGTTCGTCGCCATCACCGAGCCGCTAGGTCCCGGCACCGTCAAGTTCCGCGTCGGGCGGCAGGAAATGGCGTTCGACTTGCAGCGCTTCATCTCGGTTCGTGACGGCCCGAACGTGCGTCAGGCGTTTGACGCGATCTGGGCCGACTATGAAACCGGTCCGTGGCGATGGATCGCTTATGCGACGCAGCCGGTGCAGTATCGCGACAACACGGATTTCGATGATGTTTCCAATCGCGATCTGACCTTCAGTGGTGTGCGCGTGGAGCGCAAAGATGTCGGGCCAGGCGATCTGTCCGCGTATTACTCCCGCTACAACCGCAGCAACGCGCGCTTTCTCGACGCGACCGGCGACGAACACCGCGACGTATTCGATGCACGCTATTCCGGCAACGTCAACCATCTCGACTGGGACGTCGAAGCGATGTATCAGTCCGGACATGTCGGCAGCAAGACGATCGGCGCGTGGGCAGTGGGGTCGCTCGCCGGTTACACGCTGGCGACAGTGCCATGGACGCCGCGGGTCGGCATCCAGGTGGATGCCGCATCGGGGGACAGCCATCCGGGAGATGGCCGGGTCGGCACGTTCAATCCGCTCTTTCCGAACGGGTATTACTTCGCGCTGGCCGGCTATACCGGCTACACGAACCTGATTCACGTCAAGCCGTCGCTCATCGTCAAGCCGAACAGCAAGCTGACGCTGCTGGCCGGCGTCGGTCTGCAATGGCGCGAGACCACGGCGGACGCCGTTTACCAGCAAGGATCCGCGGTCGTGCCGGGCACCGCGGGACGCGGCAGCGCCTGGACCGGCTTCTATACGCAGCTTCGCGCCGACTGGGCAGTCACCGCGAATCTCGCCGCGGCGCTGGAAGCCGTGCATTTCCAGGTTGGACAGTCGTTGCGCGAGCTGGGTGCCCGAAACGCCGACTATGTAGGCGCCGAACTCAAATTCGGCTGGTAGAAACCGTATCGCCGGGCACACGTACCCATCCTTCCATCAGCACACGGGCGCTGCGGCTCATGATGGCTTTCGTTACGGTCCAGGCGCCGTTCACCTGACCCGCTTGCGCCCCGACCCGCAGGGTGCCCGACGGATGACCGAAGCGCACTGCTTCGCGTACACCGCCGCCGGCGGCCAGATTCACGAGTGTGCCTGGTATCGCTGCGGCGGCGCCAATGGCCACGGCGGCCGTGCCCATCATCGCGTGATGCAGCTTACCCATCGACATGGCACGCACGAGCAGGTCGACGTCGCCGGCGGCAACCCGCTTGCCGCTGGAGGCAACATAATCGGCTGGACTCGCGACAAAGGCGACTTTCGGTGTGTGCTGCCGGGTCGAGATCTCGTCGATGTGCGTGATGAGTCCCATGCGCACCGCACCGTGCGCCCGTATGGTCTCGAACATCGCCAGCGCGTTCGCATCGCTGTTGATGGCGTCCTGCAGCTCGGTGCCTGTGTAGCCGATTGCCTTCGCGTCCACGAAGATTGTCGGGATGCCGGCAGTGATCATCGTGGCCTTCAACGTGCCGACACCGGGAACCTCGAGATCGTCGACCAGATTACCGGTGGGGAACATCGCGCCGCCGGCGCCTTCCTCCTCCGCCGCTGGATCCATGAATTCGAGCTGCACTTCCGCAGCGGGGAACGTCACGCCGTCGAGTTCGAAGTCGCCGGTTTCCTGCACGGCGCCATGGGTGATGGGCACGCGCGCGATGATGGTCTTGCCGATATTGGCCTGCCAGATGCGCACGATAGCGACGCCGTCTTGCGGAATACGGCTCGCGTCGACCAGTCCGGCACTGATGGCAAAGGGCCCGACGGCGGCGGAAAGATTGCCGCAGTTGCCGCTCCAGTCGACGAACGCCTTGTCGATGGACACCTGCCCGAACAGATAGTCGACGTCGTGATCGGGTTTGCTGCTCTTCGCGATGATGACCGTCTTGCTGGTGCTCGAGGTCGCGCCGCCCATGCCGTCGATCTGCTTGCCGTAAGGGTCCGGGCTGCCAATGACACGCATCAGCAGCGCGTCGCGCGCGGCTCCCGGCGCCTGCGCGGCTTCAGGCAAATCCTGCAGGCGGAAGAATACGCCTTTGCTCGTCCCGCCACGCATGTAGGTGGCGGGAATCCTGATCTGGGGTACGTGGGTCATGAAAATCCTGTCCTGGTGAGACTGGGGCGGTACGTCGATACGTCGATACGTCGCCACACCGCCCGAACACAATGTACTTGACTGTACTAACGCGTTCCCGCATCGCCTGTTCAGGCAGCCTTCGACGACTCGAGAAAGTCCTGCGCAAATCGCTGCAGCACGCCGCCCGCCTCGTAGATCGACACTTCTTCAGCGGTGTCGAGGCGGCAGGTCACGGGCACTTCCACGCGTTCGCCGCTCCTGCGATGGATGACGAGCGTGAGGTCTGCCCGAGGCTTGCGCTCGCCGGTCACATCGAAGGTCTCGGTGCCGTCGATACCAAGCGTCAAGCGGTTGACGCCCGGCTTGAACTCCAGCGGCAACACTCCCATGCCGACGAGGTTGGTGCGGTGAATGCGCTCGAAGCCTTCAGCAACGATCGCCTCCGCACCGGCGAGACGCACACCCTTGGCGGCCCAGTCGCGCGACGAACCCTGGCCGTAGTCGGCGCCGGCGATCACGATCAGCGGCTGCTTGCGCGCCATGTAGGTTTCGATGACTTCCCACATGCGCGTCACCTTGCCCTCCGGCTCGATGCGGGCGAGCGAGCCCGCCTTCACGTTGCCGTTTTCCAGCACCATCTCGTTCTTGAGGGTGGGATTGGCGAAGGTCGCGCGCTGGGCGGTCAGGTGATCACCGCGATGGGTCGCGTAGGAATTGAAGTCCTCTTCCGGCAGGCCCATCTTCGTGAGGTACTCGCCGGCAGCGCTATCTGCGAGGATCGCGTTGGAGGGCGACAGGTGGTCGGTCGTGATGTTGTCACCCAGCACAGCGAGGGGGCGCATGCCCTTGAGTGTGCGCTCGCCAGCCAGCGCGCCTTCCCAGTAAGGCGGACGGCGGATGTAGGTGCTCTGCGCGCGCCAGTCGTACAGCGGGTCGGCTTTTTCGCCGGTGTCGGCAGCCACCGCGAACATCGGCTCGTACACCTTGCGGAACTGCTCTGGCTTCACGCTGGCGGCGACAACCGCGTCGATCTCTTCATCGGAAGGCCAGATATCCTTCAGGGTGATCGGCTTGCCATCGGCGTCCGTACCCAGCACGTCCTTCTCGATGTCGAAACGGATCGTGCCGGCAATCGCGTAAGCGACCACCAGCGGCGGCGACGCGAGGAACGCCTGCCTCGCGTACGGGTGGATACGGCCGTCGAAGTTCCGGTTACCGGACAGCACAGCGGTTGCATAGAGATCGCGGTCCACGATTTCTTTCTGGATCACGGGATCCAGCGCACCGGACATGCCGTTGCAGGACGTGCAGGCATAGGCCACGACGCCAAAACCCAGCTGCTCCAGGTCCGCCAGGAGACCGGCTTCTTCCAGATACAGCGTCACGGCCCTGGAACCCGGCGCCAGTGAGGTCTTCGCCCACGGCTTGCGGGTGAGGCCACGCTGGTTGGCGTTGCGGGCGAGGAGCCCGGCGGCAATCATGTTGCGCGGATTGTTGGTGTTGGTGCAACTGGTGATGGCAGCGATGATCACGGCGCCGTCCGGCATCAGGCCGGGTTCGTTCTCGACCTTGCCGCTGATGCCGCGCGCGGCCAGTTCGGACACCGGCAGACGGCGGTGCGGGTTGGACGGACCCGCCAGCGTGCGCACCACGGTGGACAGGTCGAAACTGAGGACGCGCTCATATTCGGCGTGTTTCAGGCTGTCCGCCCAGAGGCCGGTTTCCTTCGCGTAGCGTTCCACCAGCTTGACCAGTTCGTTGTCACGGCCGGTGAGCGTGAGGTACTTGATGGTCTGCCCGTCGATATAGAACATCGCGGCGGTGGCGCCGAATTCCGGCGCCATGTTCGCGATGGTGGCGCGATCGCCGAGGGTTAGTCTGGCCGTCCCTTCCCCGTAGAACTCGAGGTAGGCGCCGACGACTTTTTCCTTACGCAGGAACTCGGTCAGGGACAGCACCACATCCGTGGCGGTAATGCCCGGGCCCGGTTTGCCCGTGAGCTCGACGCCGACGATGTCAGGCAGGCGCATATAAGAGGCCCGGCCGAGCATCACGCTTTCGGCCTCGAGTCCTCCCACACCGATCGCAAGCACGCCCAGCGCGTCGACCATTGGAGTGTGCGAGTCGGTGCCGACCAGGGTGTCCGGGAAAGCGACGCCGTCTTTCACCTGCACCACCGGGCTCATGCGTTCGAGGTTGATCTGGTGCAGGATGCCGTTGCCCGGCGGAATGACGTCGACGTTGCTGAACGCCTTTTTTGTCCAGTTGATGAAATCGAAGCGGTCTTCGTTGCGCCGGTCTTCGATCGCGCGGTTCTTCGCGAACGCGTCGGGATCGAAGCCGCCGCACTCGACAGCCAGCGAGTGGTCCACGACCAGCTGCGTCGGCACGACCGGGTTGACCATGGCCGGATCGCCGCCCTGGGCGGCGATCGCGTCGCGCAGGCCGGCGAGGTCGACGAGAGCGGTCTGGCCAAGAATGTCATGACACACCACGCGCGCCGGGAACCAGGGAAAGTCCAGCTCACGCCTGCGTTCGATGATCTGCACAAGCGAAGCGGTCAGAAAGGCCGGGTCGCAACGGCGCACGAGGTTCTCGGCCAGCACGCGCGACGTGTACGGGAGCTTGTCGTAAGCGCCCGGCTGGATCGCCTCGACCGCGGCACGCGTGTCAAAGAAATCCAGCTGGGTGCCGGGCAGCGGTTTTCGGTTTGCAGTATTCATGACTTTGGGGACAAAGACAGTAATGGTGAGGGGGCATGGCCGGGCGTCACGGTCAGTTGCCCCCAGTTCCGGATCAGTGCTTCTGGATCGGCGCGAACCTTGCGTTTTCCGGCCCGGCGCTGGCCCGGTGTTCGTCCCGCGCTGGCCCTATCCGCTTGCTGCGGGCCGGGGCGGGAGAGTGCATCGAGAGGTTCACGCCGGGGCCCGTCAATCAGGCCGTTGTGCGCCATTTCGAGGGCGCGCTCAGTGCCGTTTCTGTGTTTGAAGAGGCAATGATATCAACGAGAACTTTAACATCGGCGTTTAGACGCGCTTCGCCAGCGGCACGAACGGCAGGTCGTCCGGCCCGGTGTAGTTTGCGCTGGGGCGGATGATCTTGTTGTCGATGCGCTGCTCGATGATGTGCGCCGCCCAGCCGGACGTGCGCGAGATCACGAAGAGCGGCGTGAACATGGCCGTTGGCACGCCCATCATGTGATACGACACCGCGCTGAACCAGTCGAGATTCGGGAACATCTTCTTCGCGTCCCACATGACTGATTCAAGCCGCTCGGCGATATCGAACATCTTCGTATTCGACGCGTCTTTCGAGAGGCTCTTCGCCACTTCCTTGATGACCTTGTTGCGCGGATCGGAGATCGTGTACACCGGGTGGCCGAAGCCGATCACGACTTCCTTGTTCTCGACGCGGCGGCGGATGTCCGCTTCGGCTTCATCGGGTGTCTGGTAACGCGACTGGATCTCGAACGCGGCTTCGTTGGCGCCGCCGTGCTTCGGGCCGCGCAACGCACCGATGGCGCCGGTGATCGCCGAGTAGATGTCCGAACCCGTGCCCGCGATCACGCGACCGGTAAAGGTCGACGCGTTGAATTCATGCTCGGCGTAGAGGTTCAGCGATATATGCATCGCCTCGACCCACGACTTCGACGGCTCGACGCCGTGCAGCAGATGCAGGAAGTGGCCGCCAATCGAATCGTCGTCGGTTTCGACCTCGATGCGTTTGCC